>CANRIX010000001.1 GCA_947630765.1 uncultured Clostridia bacterium
TACCACGCCCTCGCCGAAAAGGAGCCGCACGTCCTGTTCGGCGGTCGGCTCGCGGAATACAAGTATTACGACATGGATCAGGTCGTCGCCAAAGCGCTGCAAGCGGCGGAACGGGTGCGGTAAAGAAATCCATTTTCTTGACGCAAACGGTAAAGGTTCAAGTAAAAGGGGCAATACTTCCAAAAAAACAGAGCGAGGGGCTTCGCCACCGACGCATAAGGAAGTAATTTGAAAACATTATTCAAATACAACTGAATAGGCGTTAGCAAAGGCAAAAGACAGCACAGAGAGCAAAAATGCTTTCTGTGCTGCCTTTTTTTGCCCATATTCAAATCGCACATTCGCCAAGTGGAAATCTCTTTGCTACAATATAAGCAAAGGAGGTCATAGTATATGCGAGAACCGAAATACTACATAGCATTTGACGGGGACGAGCGGAGAATTGTTGTCGACAGCCTGAACAGGATGCGAAACAAACTGATTGCAGCAGGCAAATACACCGATGCCGTGGATGATATTCTCTTAAAAGTCGCCAATGCACCGATCAAAAAATTCAAAGTGAAGTACAAGGAGGTAGAATGATGGCACAGAATTTATTTGAGAAAATGGGCGGGAAATACGAACGGCAGGGCGATTATCTGCTCCCTTATATAACCGTACCAGCCGAGGAAGAACAGCCCTTCGGAATATGGGGGTGCGGGTGTCCGGTGGACACCTCTGCCGAAGGCAGAAGCACCGACCGAGCCGGCAGGCGAGACCAGCGGCATGGACGGTATTTGAAAGAGCATCACCGCATTCTGTACTATAATCTGCTCACTGCCTGCAAGCTGAGCGATTACCTTGCCGATGTTGACCGGCAGGCAGAGGAACTGTTTTTCCGGCTGGTAAAGCAGATGGCAGAGCGTGAGAGCGTGACGGAACAGCTTAAAGCTACAAATCCGAAGGAATGGACAGGGCGGATGAACATTATTCGTTCGGCAGCGGTAGAGATTGTGAATAAAGAAATTATCTTTGCATAGAACGTAGCAGGTGGGCAGTAGCAGGTGGGCAATATAGAAATCGTCCACCTGCTCTATCTTGTTTTCTCAAAAGGGATGTCTTTTACACTTGTTCACAGTGAAGGCTGTCAGGACTTGAAATATTCTCTCGGCGATACATGATAATATCCCCGGAATGCCCGATAGAAATTGCTGGTATCATTGTAACCCACCATCGCAGACACTTCTTCCACGGGAAGATCGGTCCCTTTCAGCAGCACTAAAGCACGATCCATTCGCTGCTCCAACAATATTTCAGAAAACGTCCTGCCGGTTTTTTGCCGAATCAAAGAGGAGATGTAATTGGGATGATAGGAAAAATGAGCAGCGGTCATTCCCAAGGTCACATTCCCTGCATGTTCGCCGATATAACGGATGATCTGATCCGATAAAGATTGGTTTTCCGTTTGTATGGAGCTTTTGCGGTATTCTCTGGCAACGTGCATCAGAAGCGCAAGGGTCATCGGCTTCAGAATGGTCTGCGTATCTTCTTTCTTGTCTGCATATTCCAAGATCATCAGTTCCAGCAGCTTTCGGAACGGATGGCTGCCGCTGAATGTCAGATGAATGACATCCTGCGAAAACTGATCTGTCTGCGGGTCGAGAAAAAAATGAAACATGGAGTTGTCTACGGACAGCGAGGAAAGGTATTCCCGGAAAAAAGCATTTTTCTGGATCAGTACACCAACGATCACAATATCCTCCTCCGACTCTCCGCGTATCGCATACCCGCTGAACGGCTGCCCGATGTAGCAGTCGTTTTCTTTTATGGTCAGCAAATTGTCCGATGTGGCGCTGAGCGCCTGATAATCCTGACGGTATGCAAAATTCAGGAAGAAAAAGTCCTGACGGTGGAATACTTCGTTCACATGACACGCTTTCAGCACGCAGACAAGTACATCTTCATTGGCTTCCCCCGGCCAATAAGACATGACCTCATTGCTTTCCCGGATCGTCTCCGGCACAAACGCCCAGTTCAGATTCGGAAAATCATTCCCGAGTTTCTGTATCGCTTCTTCTACACACATATTGTTCAACCTCCCGTATCTTAATTTTAGCACAAATCTTAAAAAAAGTCAATATATTCATTAAGATTTACCGCTGATTTTCGCATCGGGACAATGTAAAATAACGGTGTAAAGCAAACATACCAATCAAGGAGGATTCTATCATGTATAACTGGACACATTTTAACCCCGTAAAGGTCTTGTTCGGGCCCGGCAGACTGAACGATCTGCACAAGGAAGCCCTCCCCGGCAAGAAGGCTCTTATTGTCACCTCAAACGGCACCTCTACCAAGAAATACGGCTATCTTGCCCGCGTAGAAAAAAAATTGGATATGGCGGGCGTGGCGCATGTGCTGTTTGATCAGATCCGCCCAAACCCCACCGACATCAATGTTATGGATGGCGCAAAGGCTGTAAAGGATAACGGCTGCGACTTTGTGGTCGCCCTCGGCGGCGGTTCCGTTATGGACTGCTCCAAGTGCATCGCTCTGATGGCTGCCAATCCCGGAGACATTTGGGATTACTCCCTGAGTGCGGCGGGCGGCAAGAAGACCGCTCCGAATCCCGCCATTCCCATCGTCTGTATCACTACCTCCGCTGGAACCGCCAGCGAAGTAGATATTGCCTCCGTCATTACCAATGACAAGACCCAGGAAAAGACCGGCATTTTCTTCCCGTCCATGTTCCCCACGCTCTCTGTCGTTGACAGCGACCTGATGATGAGCGTCCCCGCAAAATTGACCGCTTATCAGGGAATGGACGCCTTCTTCCACGCCTCCGAAACGGTGGTCAACAAAAACGTGCATCCTATGGGTGAAATGTTCGCCTTGAAGACCATTGAGCTGGTGGCGAAGTACCTGCCCCGTGCTGTCGCAGACGAGACTGACCAGGAGGCACGGGAGATGATGGCCTACGCCAACACATTCGCCGGATACTACATGATGTGTACCTCCGCCCACACTATGGAGCATGTGATGGGCAGCTTCCACGACGATTTGGTACATGGAGCCGGACTGATCGAGATCACCCATGCTTACTACGGCTTCTTCGCCGATCGTAAGGCTGCCGAGGAGCCGATGATCAAGATGGCGAAAGCAATGGGAGTGGAAAATCCCGCCTCCGGACAGGATTTTATCAGGGCTTTGGATGACCTGATCGCCTCCATCGGCTGCGCTGACTTGAAAATGAGCGCGGAGGGCATCACGGAAGAAGAATTGAAGCGCTATCCTGCAAAGGTGCATGAAGTCCTTGGCGGCGATATTACCGCAGATCCGCTTCCGCTTTCCGACGAGGACTATCTGACGATTTTTCAAAACGCATATCAATAACAAGCAAGGCGGCGGAGTCTCTTCGGGCTTCGCCGCCTTTGAACAAAACATGTACAGTATGGAGACGGAAACTCAAATGAACCGTACTGCCTCAAAAATCACAAATATGACGGAGGGGAGCCCGGTCCGGCTTATCCTGGGTTTTGCCGTACCTCTTTTTATCGGCAACATCTTTCAGCAGGTATACAGCCTCGTAGATACTATGATCGCCGGGCATTTCCTCGGAGATGAAGCGATTGCGGCAATCGGAGCTACCAGCGTGCTATACTCCCTGCTCATGAATCTGGCGTGGGGGTTGAATAACGGATACTGCGTTGTCCTGTCCCGGCTCTTTGGCAGCGGGAGCAAAGAACAGTTCCGCCGGGGAGCGGCGGCCATGATCAAATTAAACTTGGGCATCGGCGCCTTGCTGACGGTGGTTTCCGTCCTGTTTCTAAAGCCCGCCATGCGGCTTCTGCTGACGCCGGCGGATGTGTTTGATCAGTCATATTTGTATATCGTCATCATTCTCGGCGGTATGCTCACCACCATCGCTTACAACGGCTGCGCCGGTTTTCTGCGAGCCATAGGGAACAGCCGGACGCCGCTTTACTTCCTCATTCTCTCCAGCCTTTTGAATCTGGGGTTGGATTCGCTGTTTGTGATCCTGCTCCACACCGGCATCGCCGGTGCAGCCCTTGCCACGGTGATCTCACAGGCTGTCTCGGCTGCGCTGTGCGGAGCGTATATCTTCCGGAACTACCGGGAATATCTGCCCCGCACCACAGATTGGAAAGTCGGTCGTGATCTCTCCGCCGAGATGTTTACCACCGGCTTCTCCATGGCGATGATGCAGTGTGTGTTTTCGCTGGGTTCTGTCGTGCTTCAACGATCGATCAACGCGCTGAATACGGATATTATCACGGCGCATACCGCTTCCCGCCGGGTTTATGAGATGCTGATGATCCCCATGTCCACCGTTTCCAGCGCCACCAGCACCTTTGTGGGGCAGAACTACGGGGCGAAAAAATATCGCCGCATCCGTGAGGCGAACCGGAAGATGCTGTTGGTGGAGCTTATATGGTCGGTTTTTTCCGTTCTTGTCTGCTGGACGTTGGGACGCCCTTTGATAGTACTCCTGACCGCCACGGAAAACGAGCGTATTATTACCAACGCGCTCCTTAATTTACGCTTGAGTACCGCGTGTTTCTTCCCGCTTGGCGCTCTGTTCATTCTGCGCTACTCCATGCAGGCCATGGGGCATAAAGTGCTGCCGGTGCTCTCCAGCACCATTGAATTGGCAGTCAAGATTATCTCAGCGGCTGTACTGGTGCCTGCCATTGGTTACTTGGGCGTGGCAGTGACGGAGCCAGTGATCTGGTGCATGTGCGCATTGTTTCTGGCTGTTTTTTATGTTACAATAGGGCATCAAAAACAATCGGAGGAAAGCGTGCGTGAGGTTTGCTCTCCTGTGCAAATGTAGAAATAGCGTGAGGTGATACAATGAGCGAGCTTTTTCAGATCAAGTCTGCTGACGACGTGATCCGGCTTGTGGTTCATATAGGCTTTCTTCCTTTTTTTGAAAATCACATCCCCGGCTTTTCCGTTGAAGAATGCTGTCCGAGAGAGCTGTGGTTTGCCGATGGAGTAGACGGTCCGTGGGAATGGAAAGGTCCCATTGCCAGAAGCGGGCAATGTGTCTATGGCAAGTTTTTTGGGAATAAGGCGGGCTTTATCAGCCGAAAATGGTTCCCGGATTTTGCGAATTACAGACGTGACGGATATGATTTTGACGCCCGGTATGACGACGGTCTCGCTTCGTTCAAAGACAAAGGTGTCTTTGATACGGTTTCAGAACATGGCGCTCTTTTATCCAAGGAGCTGAAGGACATCTGCAATTATCGTAAGGGCGGAAACAAGGGCTTCGATACGGTCATCACCCGACTGCAAATGCAGACCTATATCTGCATCGCTGATTTTGTCTATATGAAAGACAAATTCGGTCAGACCTACGGATGGGGCGTTGCGAAATATTCCACGCCGGAAGCGCAGTTTGGATATGATTTTACAACTTCGGCGTATCGCAGAAAACCGGAAGAGTCAAGAGAGCGTATCCTAACCCACCTGAAAGCAGTTCTGCCGGAAGCGGGCATGAAACAGCTGTTAAAATTGATCAAATGAGGAGGAAAATCTACATGACAGAAGAAGAAAAATTGGACGCGGGTCTGTACTATGATTTTTGGGATGCCGGAGTCAACGGAAGAAAGTTAAACGCGATCAAATTCTGTCGGGAACTGCGGAAGATGCAGGACGCTGACGCGACGGAGGACGAGCAGGCCGTACTGATTCAGAAATACTTTGGTTCTGTGGGTCGGGACGTGTGCCTGTGCCCTGGATTCATGTGTGACAGCGGAAAGAACATCCATGTGGGAGATCAGTTCCTCGCCAACTACAACGTGACGATTCTTGACATCATGCCGGTGCATATCGGCGACTATGTGATGATCGGTCCGAACACGCTGATTACCACGGTCAACCACCCGATCACTCCCAAAGGCCGCCGCGAGCACTTGGGTATCGGCAAACCCGTTACCATCGGAAATGATGTGTGGATCGGGGGAAATGTAACGATTTTGCCCGGTGTGAATATTGGTAATAACGTGGTGATTGCCGCCGGAGCCGTGGTGACAAAGGATGTGCCGGACAACTGTGTCGTAGGCGGCGTCCCGGCGAAGAAGATAAAGGATATTGAAAACGATGTAATGACTCCCTGAACCAAAGGAATCCCTTACATTCTATGTGGAAGTAAGGGATTTTTATTTTCTTTTGAAAATTCAAATTCATTTCATTCCAGAAAGATTGTCTCAAATTATCGTCCCATAACGATACGGAAGTATAGAGATGTTTTTCCTTTTACGGCGGGTAAACGACCGTGCTGCGGTAAAACAGTGATAGCGATATAAAAATCAGCTTTTTACAGAGCGTTCGAGTGACCTCGGACGCTCTATTTTTTGCACAAATTCAGAAAAATCTGCTGGCTGACTTAAAAAAGCGCCGTCCATTGTCCAGACATAATGAGAGAAAATTTTCAAAAATGACTTGTGGTTGACCCTTTCCCAGTGCGAATTAGTGGGAGGCAAAAATTTTTTGCAAAGAGGGTTGGAAAATGAGCTCTCCCAGTCGGAACAAGTGAGGGGAAGTTTCTCTCGTGACCTTTGAAAACTGAATAGCCGTCCGATCGGGCAACGCCGCCGAGCGCCGCCGGTGGCGGATGCAGCGAGGCGGGGTTGGCGCAGCGGTCGAAAAAGACGAGGGTCAGCGCCGGCAGGCGTCCGAAGCCTTTTTCGGGCACCGCAAGAGGGGGCCGTGCGATGACCTTCAGAAAGTAAGAGAGCGCAGCAACGCTGCGGTTCATGGGGTCCCCGAAAAGTCGCAAGACTTTTTGGGGAGAGGAGGAGCAGCGGAATGAGTGAGCTTTTCGTGCTTGCACGGAAACGAACGATATGGAACTTGCGACGACGAGGGGCAGGGATACAAAAACGGCAGTCGGGTGAAACGGCAAGAACAAGATATACACATGAGAACGCCGTGTCCCCATGTATAGCGAGCATCGGATTGTGACCCCACAATCCAAATTCGCAGCCTGACGGCATGCGGACTTACTCAGGGGATTTCCCCTGAATACCCCATAATCAAGAATGGAGATGACAAAATGAAAGAAGAAAAAGAGCGTGTCAAAGTACGCCTGTCCGAAGAAGAAAATGAAAAGCTGCGACGCTGTGCAGCGGCGTGCGGATTGACACATAGCGAATTTCTCCGCCAGCTTTGCAAAGGCAGAACACCGCAGCCAAAACCGTCCGAAGCATTCTGGAACACGCTGAACACTCTGTATGAAGTCCATAACAGCTTTCGGAAATGTGTAAAATACGAGCCGTCCGCCGCCGAAATCTGCAAAGAAATCGAATGTCTTATCCTCGATTTACAGGAGGCGCAAATGGGGCCCTCACAAAGCCTGCTTTGTGGGGAAAAGGAACAGCCACGCAATGGTGAGCTTTCACCGCAAGCGGTGGAAGCGATAAATGGAGTGTGATGCGACGTGGCTGTAACGAGCCTATGGCATATCAAAGGACGGCTCAAAGACCTGATCGACTATGTGGAGAACCCGGAGAAAACCGTAGCCAAAACGCAGGACCTGCAGGATCTCTACAATGTCTTTTCGTATGTGAAGCGTCCCGAAGTGACTGAAAACGGCGAGTATGTCACAGCAATCAACTGTCTGAAAGAAATCGCTTTGCAGCAGATGATCCTAACCAAAAAGCAGTACGGCAAGGACGACGGATATATCGCTTGGCACGGGTATCAGAGCTTCAAGCCGGATGAAGTTTCTCCCGAAGAATGCCACCAAATCGGCATACAGACCGCAAAAGAAATGTGGGGGTGCGGGTCGCCGGTGGCGACCTCTGATTGCGACAGCAATCAGAAGCACCGACCGAGCCGGCAGGCGAGACCTCGGTTCCAAATCATTGTCACCACCCATCTTGACAAAGACCACCTGCACAATCATTTCTGTTTTAATTCGGTGTCTTTCATAGACGGTGGCAAGTATAACTATTCCAAAGCGGAACGCCAAAGACTGATAGACATATCAGACCGTATCTGTCGGGAGCATAATCTGTCCGTCATTGAAAAGCCGCATAAAGCGCCGTCCCGCCCCGTATGGCTGGACGAGAAAAGCGGCAAGCCGACTCGCTACAATGCCTACCGGGATGATGTGCGGGAAGCAATCAATTTCAGCCGTACTCCGTACTATATGGAGGACTATCTGAAACGTAAGGGATATATCACCGACTTTACCGGTCAGCATTGGAAGATACGTCTGCCGCAGTACGAGCATTTCACCCGGTTGGATACGCTGGACGAACGTTGGACGCCGGCGCAGATTCGTCAATCTATGGGGCGGTACGCTTCTTTCGGAAACAGACGGGCATATATTTCCTACCCGCCGAAAATGCCGCAGGAATACCGGGACTGGTTCAAACCGTTTCATCGGACAAGCCAAATCTATCGGCTGTATCTGTACTACTGCTATCAGCTCGGCATCCTGCCGAAAGGCACGGACTACCGCCCCACCAGTCCCTATCTCAAAGAGGACTTGCGGAAGCTGGACGAAATGTCCGAGCAGGTATGGTATATGGCGAAATGGGAGATCCGAACGCTCAGTGACCTCTATGCCGACCGGGAAAAGCTGCAAGGCGAAGTGGAGCAGATGACACGGCAGCGCACCAAGTTGAAAAACAAAATCCGCAGGGCGTCGCCCGCCGAACAAGAAAATCTCCGGCAGGAAAAGGCGGGCGTCACGGCGCAGATCACCGAGCTTCGCCGGCGATTGAAGCTGAACGAGGGCATAGAACGGCGTCCCGTCAAGATACAGGACACGATGGATCGAATCTATGCCAATGAAGATAGGGCGAAGGAAGAACAAGAGCAGAAAAAATTACAAAGAAAAGGAGATCGAACACGATGAACAATACACTTATCATAAACCCGCCGAAGAAAAAGGCGGCGATTATTCCCGTAGACAACCTCCATCCTTTTGAGGGACATCCCTTTCAGGTGACGGACAACGAGGAAATGGAAAGTCTTACGGAAAGCATCCGAACGCAGGGCATTCTCTCTCCGTTGATCGTCCGACCGATAGAGGGAAAGCCGGAGGAATATGAAATCATATCGGGACACCGTAGACTGTATGCGGCGAAGAAAGCGGGGATCGGCGAAGTCCCCGCCTTGATTTATCCCCTCGACCGAAACGAAGCGGCTATCGCCGTGGTGGACAGCAATCTCCACCGGGAGCATATTCTCCCCAGCGAAAAGGCATTTGCATACAAAATGAAATTGGATGCGATGAAGCAGCAGGGAAAGAGGAACGATTTAACTTTGTCGCAAGTCGCAACAAAGTCCGATTCTGCCGCAGAAATTGGGAAATCGTCAGGAGAAAGCCGTGACCAAGTTTTTCGGTATATCCGCCTAACTCGCCTGGTTCCCGAACTGCTGCAAAAGGTGGACGAGGGGGTTATTGCCCTCAGCCCTGCCGTGGAGCTTTCCT
Source organism: uncultured Clostridia bacterium (assembly GCA_947630765.1). Lineage (GTDB taxonomy): Bacteria > Bacillota > Clostridia > Oscillospirales > CAG-382 > Coliplasma. Next base: position 9,455 of record CANRIX010000001.1, read on the forward strand.
ACCTTTCCGAAGAACAGCAAAAGTTTCTGCTTGACGCAATGGCGATGAACGACTGCACGCCCTCCCACGCACAGAGTATCCTCATGAAAAAGCTGGCGGGGCAAGACCTGCTGTCCCCGGATGCGATCTATGCAGTGATGTCCGAGGAAAAGGCGAACCAACAGGAGCATATTCGTTTCAAGGTATCGGATTTGCAGGGCTTCTTCCCCAAAAATTATACCGCAAAGCAGATGACCGACACCATTCTGAAGCTACTCTTTGAAAACCGACAGCGGCAGGAACGCAGGCGAAACAGCCGAGATGAAAGGTGAGGTGAGCGAGCATGAAAGCAAATGACGGTTTCACACTCAACCCCAACGTTATCTGGATGCTGCCGCCGAAGCCCGTTGAGGAAAATGTATCCGAATCGCTCCCGTGCAAAAACCCCGACGCTTGTATTGAAGGCGGCGAACTGGTCTGTTTTCGGGGAGAAGACGAATTTTCTTTGAAAATCGGCGGCACGACCTTTGAGCGAGCGGATTTCAAACGGATGGAAGCCCTGATCGGAAACGGCGAAGTTTCCACCGTGATCGTCAAAGACCTTTCCCGCTTCGGCAGAAATTATCTGGAAGTCGGGCAGTACCTTGAGATCCGTTATCCGTCCCTCGGCGTTCGATTTATCGCCATACAGGAAAACGTAGACTCCGCCCGAAACAGCGGTGCGGAACTGATGCCGTTCCATAATATCTTCAACGAGTGGTATGCGGCGCAGACCAGCAAAAAGATTCGGGCGGTTAATCAGATGAAAGCGCAGCAAAACAGGCGTGTTGCTTCCTCTGTTCCCTATGGGTACAAGAAAGACCCCGATGACCGGGAAAAGTGGCTGATCGACGAGCCGACTGCGGAAGTCGTGCGGCATATCTTCGACCTGTGCATTGCCGGACGGGGGCCGATGCAGATCGCAAAGCAGTTGGAGCGTGAGAAAATCCTGACTCCCACCGCCTATTATAATTCCATTGGACGGGCGGCAAATAATCCGATGCCGGAAAACCCGTATCAGTGGTCGGACAGCACCGCCCAAAATATCCTTGCCAACCGACAATATACCGGCTGTGCGGTCAATTTCGCCACCACGACCGTCAGCTACAAGGTACACAAGACGGTCTACCGTCCGCCGGAGAAATAGCAAATCATTCCCGATATGCAGGAACCGATCATCTCCGAGAAGCAATGGCTGCGGGTGCAGGAGCTTCGGGAGCATCGCCGCCGACCGACCAAGACCGGCAGGACAAGTCTCTTTTCGGGGCTCGTTTACTGTCCCGACGGTGGAGCCAAGCTGCATTTTTTAGCAGCTAAGAGTTTGAGACGCAACCAAGAATTTTGGCGATGTTCCAATTACAAGGACGGCAGAGGAAAATGCCAAATTCACTTCATCCGAGATGTGGTGTTGGAACGAATCGTATCAGAAGCGGTTGGCAATCTTGCGGACTTTGTCCGCTGCTATGAGCCGGTGTTCCTGTATCAGGCGGCGAAGAAAAACGCCGCCGTCCGCAAAACGGAGCAGCAGCGGTTGAAGCGCACGGTAGAAAGCGGGAAAGCCCGCACCCGAGAAATCGACGGGATCATCTCACGGCTTTATGAGGATAACGTATCCGGCAAAATCAGCGACGAGCGGTTTATGAAGCTGACGGCGAACTACGAAGCCGAGCAGAAAGAACTTGAAAGAACCGTTTCCGAAAGCGAGAACACGCTTTCGGAGGCGGAAAAGCAAAGCGTTGATTTGCGGATGCTGCTCAAAGGGCTGCGGGAATTTACCGAAATGCGGGAATTGACTCCGACCATTGTGAACACATTGATCAAACGTATTGAAGTCCACAACAACGACAAATACGACGGTCATTGTCATGTAAAGGTAGATATCTACTTCACGGCAGTTGGGATGATTGATATTCCAACCGAAAAGGAAATCCGTGCGATGATGGAGGAAATCCGCAATCACCCGCAAGAGTTCAAATTCACCGCATAAAAAGCGGGAAGGCGCAGTCCTCAAACTGCACCTTCCCATTACATCAGAAATTACTTCCTTACCAGTCCGCAGCATTCCTCGGCTCTGTTTTTTTGCTTGCGGCAACGGTTGCGTTCCCGCGAACCCTTTATTGGTTTTTGAAAGCAAGCGATTCGCCGGACGAAAGATCGACGATTGCGTGACGATATGGTTCCCGCTCGCCTTTGGGATTGAATTCGTTTTGAAAATCCTTGTATGTTTTATACCAGATAAATAGCATATTTTCGTTAATCAGAATATCGGCAACCCGATCCGGGATCCCATCCGTTTCAAAGGTCCGAATATGGGTCGGGTCGCTTCCGTCCAGATTTGCGGAATAAAGGTCATATTTGTAATAGTTCCCGAAACTTTCACTTTGGGAATAGAGAGTCGTTTCCAGATAATAGATGCGTTCCCCACAAAATGCGGGGGACACGCCCGAATAATGATCCAAAACCTTTTCCCGATCCGCGGGATTGTTCGCCGAAGCGCGATAAAAACCGCCTTCGTCCTTTCTGTAATAAATCCAATCCCGGTAGAGGGCTATGGGGTAGGCGGACGAATCAAAAAGGCTACGCTCGCCGGTCTCTACCGAGAGCAGATATGCGTTATTGTCCTCTTTCGACGAATAAAGGACTTTGTCCTGCATCGGCAGGTAATGGAGGGAAAGGTCGTCGGTGATTTTCTCGGCGCGTCCGCCGTTTGTGGGGATTCGCATCAGGCAGGATTGCAGAATCTGATCCGTTTCCGCGTCGTATTGATAGGCGCAAAAATAGAGAAAATCATCTGCTTCCACAAGGGGATACGCGATTTGATCTCCATCGCTTTGGTAGATTTTTTGCGGATTTTCCCCGTATGGGTCGGTGCGATAGAGGGTATCGAAGTCCGTGTCGTCGCTACACAGAAAATATACCGCGTTCCTTCCGCAAAGGAATCTCACACAGTTTGCCCAGATGCAGTCGTCATAGGTATGCGTGCAAAGCGGATCGCGGCAAGCAAGAGAAAATGCGCCGGTCCGTTTGTCATACAGGTACGGGATACCCGTACCCCCGGAATAGAAGATCACGTTGACCGACGTGCTTTGGATCCCCGCCATTCTTACGGGGATTATCGCGCGGGAATCGGACTGCACAAGGCTTTCCGCAGATTCACCGTACAGACCGTCGATTGGAAACACAACGTCCGCCTGCACGAGGTCGTCGATATCCCAGTACCCATCCTTGTCCGGACCGAGGGGAGTTGCGGAAGCGTCCGAAACGACGGGGTCGCTCGGCGTTTGTTCGACGCGGTTGCATGCCGAAAAGAGCAGAACACAACACAGACTGCAACACAGAAAACGAAGCGTTTTTTTCATATTGAACTCCCAGACAAAAACGGTATCCCGTCAATTTGACTTGTTTCGCCGACCGGCGACGGAACGGAGGGACAGCGCGAGCGCGAGCATCGTCAACAGCGGGAACGCGATACGGAGCGGCAGGGAAGTCCCGTCAGCGGCGACCGAAAGGTCGAACAGGTTCGCAAGGCAGAACGACGGCACCGCGCCGCCGGCAAACAGCCCGACGAGGTACGGCGGGAACAGCAGCGCGGCGAGCGCCAGCGCCGGGAACAGCGGGTGCCGGATCCCCGCGGACAGCGCAAAACCGAGCAGGGCGACCGTCGCGCAGAGCAGGATCCGGCAGACGCCCCAGCGCAGGACGAAGCCGAAAAGCGTGCCTCCCGCGCCGAGGTCCGCCAACGCCGGAACGCTTACGGCAGGGGCGTCCGCCAGCGGGAGCGTGTAGAGCGCCCGCACGGAAAGCGCGTCCGCGAGGAAGCAGAGCGTACCCGCCGTCGCCGCAAAGCCGACGCAGAGCACCAACTTGACGAGCGCCGTCCGCATTCGTCCGTTCTCGGCGGCGTACAGGATCGGTCGGAAGCCGCATCGGTCCTCCGACGCGTAGGCGAACGCCGGAAACAGCAGGAGCAGCAGCAAAAACAGGTCCGTTTTTTCCAGACAGAGCGCTTCCCAGCCGCCCCCGTAGACCACCTGTGCGTCGACGCCGCCGTCCCGCAGTTCCAGCACCCGTGCGACCTCGTCCGCGGCACGTTGGAACGGTTCGAGTTTCCGCTGGGCGGTTTCCCACGCGCTTTGCGCCGCGAGGGCTTCCCCGTAGGTGGCGGTCCCTTCCTCCCATTTCTGCGCGTACAGAGCCGCCTGACGCTGCAGGTCGTTGAAGTTCGCCTGCTCTTCCGCGATCAGGCGTTCCGCTTCGTCGAGCGGGACGCTCTGGTAGGTTTGCAGATACGAGCGGTAGACGGATTCCTGAAACGGGAGCTTGCCGTTTGCGGCATTTCCGGCGGAGATCCCTTTGCAAAGCAGGAGCAGAAGGATCGGAAGCAGCAGTCCCGACCGAATGAACAGCTTTCGCGCTTCGCAATGCGCCAGCGTGTGCGGCAGGGGAAGGCAAAGCCGCATTTTCGGCAGGCGGACGCGAAGCCGACGATTTTTCCGCCTTGACCAGAGAATCCAAAGCGCACCCAAGCAGACGGCGGTCCCGGCGCAGAACACCGTCGGCACAAACAGGAGAAGCGGGACGGAACGCCCGAAGATCCCGACCGAGCGGTATTGCGAAAAGAGATTCCCCGCGTCCCAAAGACGGAACAGGTTGAGCGCCTGCCACACGTCGCCGAGCCGATAGGACGGCAGGCGGTAGAGCAATACCTCCGCGCCGCAGAACGCCACGCCGACGCCGAGCGTCAGCAGCGGATTCCCGAAAAGCCTTGCAAAGAACAGGAACAGAAGCGCCGTCAAGCAGCAGAACGCGATGCAGACCGCCTCCCGCAAAAGCAGGAATTCATACGCGTAGAGCGGGTACGGGCAGAGCGTGAACCCGTCGAACGAGGCGAGGAATTCCCCAAGACCGCAAAGCGGGGTCGTCGCAGCATACACGGCGAGGGACGTCACGTCGAAAAGCAGGACAGAACCGGCGCACACGGCGAGCAATGCGAGCGCTTTCCGCGTCCAGACGGCGTTTCTGCCCTTTTTCGTGGCGAAAAGCACCTCTTCCATTCCGCTTTCCGCGTCCGCGTGCGCCAGAAGCAGTGCGCCCGCCAGCAAAAGCGGCAGGAGGAGCAGGGAGCCGTTCGTATATCGAAAGTAATTCCCCCATCCGACGGCGTAATCGTCCGAAAGCGGGGTCGCGTAGAGCGACGCATAACGTTCCCGCACCTGTTCGTTGTAGGAACGGGTGTACGGGTCCTCGACCGTTGCGAGGTTGCGTTCCGCATCCCGCAAAATTTCCTCTATTTTTTCCTGATACGCCTCTTGCCGTCCGACCTGTTCGTACAGCGCACGGTAGAGCTGTCCGTCGTCGTAGCCGCTTTCCGGCGCAAGCGTGTACGATTCCTCGAACAGTTCCTCCGGCGGGGTTTCGTGGTTGAGAACATACTGCATCTGCAGGTCGATCGCCGCGTCCTGCGCTTCGCGGTAGGCGGCATATTTTTCGTCGAAGGCGTCGGGGTCCTCCCGGTACGAAACGAGTAACGACCGCACCGCGTCGGAAAAGGCGAAATCCACCCGGTGCGCCTGCGCGTCGATCCGTGCAAGCACGGCGTTCGCGGCGAGCAGCGCCAAAAACAGCAGAAGGAACGCCCGACTGCCGAACAGCTTGCGCAATTCCTGACGCGTCATCTCAGTGTCCCTCCGTATCTTCGCCGAACAGCAGGAAGTAGCAGTCCTCCAGCGTCGGCGGGACCGACGAACAGAGTTCCGCTTCCGGGCGGCTTTCCGCGTAAACGCGCAGGAACGGACAGTCCTCCCGCCGAAGCAGGCGAATGACCGTGTGCGTTTCCCGCACTTCCGCTTCGTTCGCGTCGCCGTCGAGCGGCAGTTCCCAAATCTTTCCGTGAAGCGGCTCGGCGACCTCCGCGAGCGTTCCCTGCGAAACGAGTTTTCCCTGTTTCAGGAACAGGAGGTTCGTCGCGACGCCTTCCACGTCCGAAACGATGTGCGTCGCGAGCAGGACGCAATGCTTTTCCGCGTAGCGCGCGAGCAGGTTGCGAACGCCGATGCGCTGCACCGGGTCCAGCCCCGCCGTCGGTTCGTCGAGGACCAGCAGCTCCGGCTCGCCGAGCAACGCCTGCGCCAGCGCCGCCCGTTGCTTCATCCCCCCGGAGAATCCGCCGAGCTTTTCCCGCCGGTGCTCCCAAAGTCCGACTTCCCGCAGAAGAATTTCCGACTGCGACAGCGTCTCCTTCTTCTTGAGTCCCTTCAGCGAACCGATATAACAAAGAAATTCGTCGAGCGGGAAGGACGGGAACAGCCCCGCGCTCTGCGGCATATAGCCGAGCTTCGCACGGTACTGCCCGCCCATCGCACGCACGTCCTCGCCGTCGAACGTCACCGTACCGCCGTCCGCGGGGAGGTTCAGCGTCAAAATGCGCATCAGCGTCGTCTTTCCGCTCCCGTTCGGACCGAGAAGGGCGTGCAGACCGTTCCCCAGCGTGAACGACACGCCGTCGAGCGCTTTCGTCTGCTTGAAGGATTTGCTGACGGTTTCGAGCGACAACTCTTTCATGGTGCGGCGGTCCCCCTTGCATTTTTCCGTTTAGGGCGATTTTTTATATATTCAGTATAACGTATACAACGATATTTGTCAACCTGTTGACAAAATCCGTTTTTTGTGATAAAATTTAAGTATGATCTTCGGACATACGGTTCATGCACGGGAGGAAAACGGATTGAGAAAAGCGAGCGTATACGCGGCTGTTTTGATGATTTCGGCATTGTTGCTTGCCGGGTGCACGGAGCGCGTGCCGGAGGAAGGGGCGTATTCCGCGAGTTCGCAAAAAGGGGCATATTCCGCGAGTTCGCAAAGCCAAGGCGACGCGTCCTCGTCGGGAAATTTTGAAGGGTCCTTTCCCGTTTCCGAATTTGCTTCCCAATCGCAGGACGAATTGCTGCGGACGCATCTCTACGCGATCTACCTGAACGACCAGATGATGCAAAGTGCGCTCGATACGCCGCTCGCGCTCTATATCAAGACCGGCGACGACGTCGTTTTGCGTTCCTACGACAAGATCACGGGGAATTTTTCGGTCGCCTGCAGGGACCCGCTCTGCGACCACGAAAGCTGCCTGTGGGGGAGTGCCGGAAAAAGTATCTATTGCGGAAGCGACGGGCTGTTTTTCATCGTGCGCGGGGATACGGATTCCGTGCTCTATCGGACGGACTTTTTCGGAAACGACGCGAAGGAGCTCTACCGCAGCGGCGACCTTCTTTCGCATGTCGTGCAGGAAGGGCAGACCGTTTATTTTCTCGAGGAGGGCGAGGACGAGGCTTCCGGCGAACTGGTCGGTCGGGTTTTGAAGCTGGAACTGAACGATTCCAAACCCGAAACCGTCCTGTCCGAGGAAGGGCTGCTCTATTTCATGCCGCTGCAGGGAAGGATCCTCTATCCCGACGCGGAAACCGGCGGAAGCTATCGGCTTTTGGACCCCAAAACCGGCGAAGAGGTCCCGTATGCCGATTCCGACATCCTGCCGCTTGCGCTTTATGACGGGGATCTTTATTACAGAAGCGGGGACATCCTGTGCCGCAGATCCGATTACGGGATGGGCGACGAGGAAGTCCTGCTGCAAGATACGAAGCTATCCGATCTGTTTTTCAACAGCGACGGCGTCTATTTCCCGGACGTCGACAACGAGATCTACCGGGCGGACAGGGATTTTACCAATGTTGAAAAAATCTATACCGCCCAGGTCGAAAGCACGATCTGGAACGTGATCGTGGATCGGGATCTGCTGTTCTATACCTATACGACGGGAAACGGACCGTCCCGCAAGCATTTCTTCGTTTTCACGGACCTGAAAACCGGGGAAACACTGGAGATCGAGAACGACTGAATCGATCTTTTGCGAACCCGACACGGAAAGGAGTGCAAAATGGACGGAAAAGTTCGTTTTCGACTGAAGCGCGAGATCGGATTTGCCGGATATGCCCTCACCAATTACCTTTGCGTCAACGGCGAACCGGTCTGCGCTTTGGAGAACGGCGACAGCGTCGACGTCGCGGTCGACCGTGCGCCCGTATACTTTATCAGTGACGCCAACAGCATCGAATATAACTGTATTCTGCCGCATTCGTCGGACTTTTACGAGATAGAATTCCGCCGCACCGGGTGGAGGGACCGCGACGAAAAAGGGGTCTTTTATTTGCACGAAAACGGCGTGGAGACCCAGCTTTCGCCGTTTCGAATGGACAGAATCTACGAAGCGATGACGATCCGCAACACCTTCCGTTCACTGAGCGAGCCGGAACAGACGCTTGCCCGCGTGCTGGAATTTCGCAATGCCGTGCGGGAAGGCGCCGACCTCGTGCTGAGCGATCGGAAAAGCGAGGAGATGCTCCGCGCGGTGGTTTGCGTCGGTGCGAAGCGGTATGCGAGGGTGTTCGGTGAATTGCTCGGCACGCTGTTCGCGGGGGAATCCCTGCCGCTCAACGTGTACCCACTGGAGATGAAGGAGGACCCGTATGTCCGTGAGGCGGTCGAGCGGGTTCGGCAGGTCGAGAAAGACAACGACGCGGAAGGGGAGCTGAACCGCTGTATCGCGAAGTTCATTTTGGAGCAATGCCTCGGCGAAGCACCGTTTTGACGTCCCGCTGCATATCGTTTACAGTAAGGAGGAAACGAATATGCAACGAACAAATCATCTATCCGCCATCGCTGACGTCGTCGGCGGGGAATCCGCGCCGAACCTTTCCGGCAAGGTTCGGTTCTATCAAAGGAACGACGGCGTTTTGGTCGTCGCCGAGATCAACGGTCTGCCGGATTCGGAAACGGGCTTTTTTGCATTCCATATCCATGAAGGAAGGGACTGCGGCGGCGCGGGCTTCCCGAACACGGGAAGCCACTACGATCCCTTCGGGAGGGAGCACCCCGACCACGCCGGGGACCTCCCGCCGCTGCTGTCGGCGGACGGGACGGCAAACCTTGCGGTGCTGACCAACCGTTTTGCGCTGCGGGACGTCATCGGTCGGACGGTCGTGATCCACGGTGACCCGGACGATTTCAAAACCCAGCCGTCCGGGAACGCCGGAACCAAGATTGCCTGCGGGGTGATCCGCAGAGCATAAAGGGGAACCGATTTCGACGGAAAGAAGGGGAGCATACGTGCGGAAAAGCATTTGGGTCGAGCCTGCGGTACGCCCGAAGGAGGACGCCTTTGCATTCGTGCAGACCCTGTTTTGCGAGGGGGAGGACTGCGTATTCTGGCAATGGCTTCCACGTTTCTACTTCCTCTGTCCCCAGACGCTTCTGCCCGCGCTTGCGTACGTTTCGCTGTTCGCCCTTCCGTTTCTGCTCCCGCGCATCTGGCGGCTGCCGCTCCTGTTCTGGCTGTTCTGCGGCTGGCTCCTCGTCGTGCGGGCGTTCCTGTTCCGCTCGGCGTGCGCCAATCTGCTCGTCGTGACGCAAAAAGCGGTTTATCTGTACTACCGCTGTCAGGAGGAACGGGTGGATCGGATCCGCTGGGCGGAGGTGAAGAAGGTTCGGTTTCGCCCGTGGCGGCTTTTCCAGTCCTTCGCGACGGTCACGGTTCGCGGAAGCGGTATTCCGTTCCGGCGGTTCTCCCCGTTCCGCGCCATCCGTCGAAAGCAGGATCTGCATGAAAGACCCGAGGACGTCGATTTCCGGGAATTCTCCCTGACCGAACCGTACGCGCTCCGTCTGGTCGTCCGCGCACACGGCGAACTGTACGAACGGTGCAAGCAACTACAATTGCCCCTTTCCCGAAAAGGGCGCCAACGCGCAAAACGGCGGGCAGACAAAGCCCCAACCGCGAAATAGCCCGTCCACGCGTTCACCCCTGCGAACCCTCCCTCATAGAATGATACTGTATCATCCGATTGGGAGGAACAACCATGGCACTTTTCACCAATCAGGCGAACCTTTCCTACGACGCGACGACCCTGCGCTCCAACCTCGCCGTCGGCGAGGTGCGGTCCGCCCTGTCGATCCGTAAAACCGCCCTGAGCGGCGACTACCGCGTCGGCGGCACGGCGGTGTATCTGGTGACCGTCGCAAACGAAGGGGAAAACGACTTTTCCGACCTGACTCTGACGGATTCGCTGGGCGCTTACGCGTTCGGGCAGGGGACGCTCTATCCGCTGACTTATCAGACCGATTCCGCGATGCTCTGGGCAAACGGGGTCCTGCAGTCCGCGCCGACGGTTTCGGCGGTCCGTCCGCTGACCGTGACGGGGCTGACCGTTCCCGCCGGCGGGACGCTTCAGCTCGTCTATCGTGCGACGGTCAATTCGTATGCCCCGCCCGCTTCGGGCGGACAGATCCGCAACACCGTTTCCCTCACGGGCGCCTCTCTCACGCAGACGCTTTCGGCAAGCGAAACGGTCACGGCGGCTTTCGTCCCGGCGCTCGCTATCGCGAAGTCGATCCTTCCGGTACCCGTTCTGGAAAACGGCAGGCTGACCTATACGTTCGTCCTGCTCAACACCGGCTTTGCCGACGCGGACGCGGGGGAACGCGTCGCAGTCAACGACCTGTTCTCTCCGATCCTGCACGACATCGCGGTCACGCTCGACGGCGAACCGCTGTCCGCCCCGTCGCAGTACACCTACAACGAGGCGACCGGGCTTTTCCAGACCGTTCCCGGGCAGATCACCGTCCCGGCGGCGACCGCCGTGCAGGATGCGCGGACCGGCGAATGGTCGGTCACGCCCGGCAGCGTCACGCTTCAGGTGAGCGGCAGACTTTAATATTCCCGCACTCCCGCCCTATACCCTATATAAGGAAGGGCGGGATTTCTTTGTATTCGTACAATTCCGACGACGGTACATACGCCCTTGCACACTTGCGCGGACACGTCATATTCTGAAAACGGGACACGCATCCCGGCTTTCCATGCGCGGAAGCGTGCGGAAAGCGTTTTTTTCAAAATTTGCGGAAAAAAGGTTTGACTTTTTCGTCAAATCATGGTAGTATAGGATAAGATGTGTAAAGGACTGCATTTTTGATTCGTATTTTCAAAGGAATGAGTAAGAGATGACACAGAAAAAGAAGGTTTTCACCGGTGCGGGGGTCGCACTGATCACGCCGTTCCGGGACGGGGAAGTCGATTATCCCGCTTTGGAGCGTATTCTTGAACAGCAGATCGAGGGCGGCACCGACGCCATCATCGTCTGCGGGACCACCGCCGAGGCGGCGACGCTGACCGACAGGGAACACAAGGAGATCATCTCCTTCAGCGTCGAAAAGGTCAACCACCGCGTCCCGGTCATCGCCGGTGCGGGGTCGAACCACACCGACTACGCCATCGAACTGACCCGCTTCTCGAAGGACGCCGGCGCGGATGCGGTGCTGCTGGTCACGCCGTACTATAACAAGGCGAGCCAGAAGAGCCTTGTGCGGCACTTCCAGATGATCGCCGACGCGGCGGATATCCCCAACATTCTCTACAACGTCCCGTCCCGGACGGGGCTGAATATCTCCGTCAACGCCTACCGGGAGCTTGCCAAGCACCCGAACATCGTCGCTGCCAAGGAAGCGAGCGGCAATCTGTCCGCCATCCTGCAGGTCTTCGAAGCTTGCGGGGACGACCTCGCGATCTACAGCGGCAACGACGACCAGATCGTCCCGCTTATGGCGATGGGCGCGCTGGGCGTGATTTCCGTGCTTTCCAACGTCATGCCCCGGGAAACCCACGAACTGACGCAGCTTTGCCTCGACGGGAACTTCCGGGAAGCGGCGAAGCGGCAGTTGGAGTACCTTCCGCTGATCAACGGGCTGTTCATGCAGGTCAACCCGATCCCGGTCAAGGCGGCGATGGCGAAGATGGGCTATTGCACCGGGGAAATGCGTATGCCGCTGTGCGAAATGGACGACGCGGACAACGAAAAGCTCTATGCGCTCATGCGGGACGCCGGTCTGCTCTGAATCGGCGTGCGGACGTACACAAGGAAAGGACGAAAAATATGACAGATCTGATTCTCAACGGCGCCTGCGGCAGAATGGGTCGGGCGGTCGCGGAAGCTGCGGCTTCCGCCGGCGTCCGCGTCGTCGCGGGCGTCGACCCTTTTGAAAAGCCCTGCGATTTCCCGCTGTACCGCTCGCTCGACGACGTGACCGAGTGCGCGGACGTGCTGGTGGACTTCACGGTGCATACCTCCACGCCCGACCTGCTGCGGTTCGCCGAGCGGACCGGGACCCCGATGGTCGTCGCGACGACCGGGCATACGCCGGAGGAACTCGATGCGCTGCACCGCGTTTCCGCGCAATGCGCCGTACTGCATTCCGGGAATATGTCGCTCGGCGTGCACCTGCTCATTTCGCTCTGCCGTCAGGCGGCGGCCGTCCTCGGCGGGAAAGCGGACGTCGAGATCATTGAAAAGCACCACAACCAGAAGCTCGACGCGCCGAGCGGCACGGCGCTGATGATCGCCCACGCGATCCGCGAAGCGCTGCCCGGCGAAACCGACCTCGTATACGACCGCACCGACCGTCGGTGCGCCCGTCCGAAAGCGGAGATCGGCATCAGCTCGGTTCGCGGCGGGAACATCGTCGGGGAGCACGAGGTGCTGTTCTGCTGCGGGGACGAGGTGGTTTCCGTTAAGCACACGGCGATCGGACGCGCCCTGTTCGCGCAGGGGGCGCTCCGTGCGGCGGAATTCCTCAAAGGGAAGCAGAGCGGCTTCTACACGATGGAGGATCTCTTGCGGGAGGCGTTGCAGACCCCCGCGAAAGCATAAGGAGGGAGCAAATGGAGCTTCGGTTTACCAAAATGCACGGCTGCGGGAACGATTACGTCTATTTTTCGGAATTTACGCAGAGCCTGCCGGACCGTGCGTCCCTTGCGCGGAAGGTGTCCGACCGTCGGTTCGGCGTCGGCGGGGACGGCGCGATCTTCATCGGTCCGTCGGACTGCGCGGACGCGAAGATGCGTATGTTCAACGCCGACGGGAGCGAAGCGCAGATGTGCGGCAACGGCATCCGCTGTTTCGCGAAATTCCTGTACGACGAGGGAATCGCCCGAAAGGAAGTCCTGCGGATCGAAACCCTTTCCGGGGTCAAGGAGATCCGCTTGCAATTTACGGACGGCGAGGTCGTCGGGGCGGCGGTGGAGATGGGACAAGCGGTCCTTGAGCCGTCGAGGATCCCGGTCCTGCTGGACGGCACGTCAGTCGTCGACCGCCGGGTGCAGATCGGCGGGGAATCCTGCCGTATCACCTGCGTCAGCATGGGGAACCCGCACTGCGTGGTATTCACGGACGACCCGTCGGCGCTCCCGCTCGCGGAGATCGGTCCGGCGTTCGAGCGTGCGCCGTTGTTCCCGGAGCGCGTCAATACGGAATTCGTGCGCGTCGTCGATCGGACGCACCTGCGGATGCGGGTCTGGGAGCGCGGGAGCGGGGAGACGCTTGCCTGCGGGACCGGCGCCTGCGCCGCCGTTGTCGCCGCCGTCGAGAACGGCTTTTGCCCGAAGGGGGAGCCGATTTCCGTTTCCCTGCGCGGCGGGGACTTGCAGATCACCTATACCGACGAACAGGTCCGTATGCAGGGACCGGCCGTGACGGTCTGCCGCGGGGTCTACCTGTTTGACGAAACGAAATGAGGAAGCTATGAAAATCAACGGAAATTTCAAGAATTTACAGGACAGCTACCTGTTCGCGACGATCGCGAACCGCCTGAACGACTACCTCGCCGCCCACCCGGACGCCCCGGTCATCAAAATGGGCATCGGCGACGTCACGCTCCCCCTGCCGCAGGTCTGCGTCGACGCGATGGTCGAAGCGAGCCGGGAAATGGGGGTCAAGGAGACGTTCAAGGGCTACGGCGACTACCCCGGCTACCCGTTCCTGCGGGAGGCCGTGCGGGCGTATTACCGCTCCTTCGGCGTGGAACTGAAGCCGAACGACGTGTTCATCTCCGACGGCGCCAAAAACGACGTGGCGAACCTGCTCGACCTGTTCGCGCAGGAGAATACCGTGCTCGTGCCGGACCCGGTCTACCCGGTGTACGTCGATACGAACGTCATGGCGGGGCGGAAGGTGGTCTACATCGACGGCAACGCGGAAAACGGATTTACGCCCGCTCCCGACCCGTCCGTCGACGCGGACCTGATCTACATCTGCTCGCCGAACAACCCGACCGGCGCGGTCTATACCCGCGAAGGGTTGAAAGCGTGGGTGGATTACGCCAACGAGCGGCAGGCGTTGATCCTGTTTGACGCCGCATACGAGGCGTTCATCGAGGATCCCGATTGCCCGCACTCCATCTTCGAGGTCGAGGGTGCGCGTACCTGCGCGATCGAGATCTGTTCGCTTTCCAAGACGGCGGGATTTACGGGGACGCGCTGCGGCTACACGGTCATCCCGGAGGAACTCGAACGGGATGGCGAATCCCTCAACCGTCTCTGGCTGCGCCGTCAGTCCACCAAGCACAACGGCGTTTCCTACATCATCCAACGCGGTGCCGCCGCGGTCTTTACGTCGGAAGGGCTCGCACAGTGCAGGGAAAACATCGCCTATTACAAGGCGAATACCCGTCTGCTCGCGGGCGTTCTGGAGGAGAAGGGGATCTTCTACACCGGCGGAAAGAACTCGCCTTACGTCTGGCTTCGCGCACCGGGCGGGAAAAAGAGCTGGGACTTCTTCGACGAACTACTCGGAAACCTCCATATCGTCGGTACGCCGGGCAGCGGATTCGGCAGGAACGGGGAAGGGTACTTCCGCCTGACCGGGTTCGGCAGCCGCGAAAACACCGAGATCGCCGTCGAGCGCATTCGCAAGGGACTGTGATTTGCATTTTTGCAGAAAATCTATTGCAGAATCTGTCATATGATGGTCAGTTTTCGTCATTTGGTTTGTTCCATTTACGAGAAAATGCAATTTTTGCTGTTTTTTCATTCATTTTTGGTTGACAGAATCGCACCGATGTGCTATACTGTTCCTATCAGAATAGGAAAGGGAATGAACTTCCGATGACGGACCACAATACGGACAAAAAAATGGACCTGCAAACGCTGTTCTGCAAAATGCGTAAGAACGAGCCGTTTGAAGAGTCCCTCTATACGAAATACGGCGTGCGCCGCGGTCTGCGCAACCTGGACGGCACCGGCGTCGTCGCGGGCATCACGCGCATCAGCAACGTGCACGGCTACGTCGTCAACGAGTACGAGCGCGTCCCGTGCGAGGGCGAACTGCGCTACCGCGGGATCGACGTGCAGGACATCGTGAACGGCTGCCTGCGGGACGATCGGTTCGGGTTCGAGGAAACCGTTTGGCTGCTGCTGTTCGGCTATCTGCCGACGGAGCAGGAGATCGTCGCGTTCAATTCGCTCATGGAGGAGTACCGGGTGCTCCCGCACGACTTCATCGAGGATATGATCCTCAAGGCGGCGAGCCGGGACATCATGAACAAGATGGCCCGGAGCGTCCTTGCGCTGTACAGCTATGACGACAACCCGGACGATCTTTCGATGGAAAACGTCCTGCGGCAGTCGCTTTCGCTGGTCGCCCGTCTGCCGAGCATCATGACGGCCGGGTACCAGGCGAAAAAGCACGTCTACGACACGCAGGATTACTTCATCTATGCACCGCTGCAGGGATTGAGTACGGCGGAAAATATCCTGTCCATGCTTCGCGTCGACCGCTCCTATACGCGTGAGGAAGCGCTGCTGCTGGACAAATGCCTGATCCTGCACGCCGAACACGGCGGCGGAAACAACTCGACGTTTTCCGTCCGCCTGCTGACCTCCTCCCGGACGGATACCTATTCCGCACTCGCGGCGGGCATCGGCTCGCTGAAGGGTTCCTGGCACGGAGGCGCGAACATCAGCGTCAACAAGATGCTCGACGAAATCCGCGCGAACGTCCGCGACCCGCACGACGACGAGGAAATCAGCGCCTATCTGCAGAAAATCTTCCGCAAGGAAGCCGGCGACGGCAGCGGGCGTATCTACGGCATGGGACACGCGGTCTATACCAAGAGCGACCCGCGCGCGAAAATCCTCAAAGCGGAAGCCGGAAAGATGGCGGAGGAGCGGGGATTCGGCGAGGACTTCCTGCTGCTCGACGCGATCGAGCGGCTTTCCCCGGCGATCCTCGCGTCCAAGAGAAACGAGGACACGGTCTGCGCGAACGTGGATTTGTATTCCGGCTTGGTGTATCGCATGCTTCGTATCCCGCCGGAGCTGTTCACTCCGCTGTTCGCGGTGTCCCGTTCGGCCGGCTGGTGCGCACACCGCATGGAGGAACTGGCGACCTGCCATCGGATCATGCGTCCCGCCTACCGTGCCAACCTCGACCAACTGCCGTATGTGCCGCTCGCGGAGCGAAAGGAAAAAACCAACTAATCTACCGAAAGGATTTTGACGATGGGAAGCACACTTGCGCAAAAAATCATTCGCGCACACCTCCTGGAAGGGGAGATGCGCGTCGGGCAGGAGATCGGCCTGCGAATCGACCAGACGCTTACGCAGGACGCGACCGGGACCATGGCGTACCTCGAATTTGAGGCGATCGGGATCCCGCGCGTCCGCACGGAGCTTTCCGTCGCGTATATCGACCATAACACCCTGCAAAGCGGGTTTGAAAACGCCGACGACCACCGCTACATCCAGTCCGTCGCGAAGAAGCACGGGCTGTACTTTTCCCGTCCCGGCAACGGGATCTGCCACCAGGTGCATCTGGAACGCTTCGGCGTGCCGGGAAAGACGCTCATCGGCTCGGACAGCCACACGCCGACCGGCGGCGGGATCGGTATGCTCGCGTTCGGCGCGGGCGGTATGGACGTCGCGGTCGCGATGGGCGGCGGGACCTACTATATCACCATGCCGAAAATGCTCCGGGTCAACCTGACCGGGCGTCTGCGCCCGTGGGTGTCCGCGAAGGACGTGATTCTTGAAGTCTTGCGCCGTTTGACGGTCAAGGGCGGCGTGGGGAAGATCGTCGAGTACGCCGGGGAAGGCGTCGAATCCCTCTCGGTCCCGGAACGGGCGACCATCACGAACATGGGCGCGGAACTCGGCGCTTCGACCTCGATTTTCCCGTCCGACGAGGTGACGAGGGCATTCCTGAAAGCGCAGGGAAGGGAAGGGGACTGGATCCCGCTT
This sequence comes from uncultured Clostridia bacterium, assembly GCA_947630765.1. GTDB lineage: Bacteria > Bacillota > Clostridia > Oscillospirales > CAG-382 > Coliplasma. Next base: position 26,586 of record CANRIX010000001.1, read on the forward strand.
TCCGCCGACCCGGATGCCGTCTACGACGAGGAGATCATGATCGACCTGTCCTCGCTCGAACCGTCCGCCGCCTGCCCGCACAGCCCGGATAACGTTAAAACCGTCCGGGAGATCGGACCGATGCGGGTGGATCAGGTCTGTATCGGCTCCTGCACGAATTCCTCGCTTTCGGACATGCTGAAGGTCGCGTCGATCCTGAAAGGCAAAACGGTCGACGAGCACGTCAGCCTGTCCATCGCGCCCGGCTCGAAGCAGGTCTATAATATGCTCGCCGCCTGCGGTGCGCTTTCGGACATCATTTCCGCCGGTGCACGCGTACTGGAATGCGCCTGCGGCCCGTGCATCGGCATGGGGCAGTCGCCGAACAGCGCAGGCGTATCCCTGCGGACGTTCAACCGCAACTTCGAGGGACGCAGCGGGACGAAGGACGCGCAGGTGTACCTCGTCAGCCCGGAAACGGCGGCGTATTCCGCGCTTCGCGGCGTGCTGTCCGACCCGCGGGAGCTCGGCGAGCAGCCGGAATTCCCCCTGCCGGAGCATTTTCTGCTCAACGACAACATGATCATTCCCCCCGCATCCCCGGCGGAAGCGGAACAACTGGAGATCCTGCGCGGACCGAACATCAAGCCGTTCCCGGTCAGCGGGCCGCTCGCCGAGGATATTTCCTGCGAATGCACGCTGAAGGTCGGCGACAACATCACGACCGACCACATCATGCCCGCCGGAGCGAAGATTTTGCCCTATCGGTCGAATATCCCGTACCTTTCCAAATTCTGTTTCGCCGTCTGCGACGAGGGATTCGCGGAGCGCTCCAAGCAGAAGGGGAGCGGGATCGTCGTCGGCGGGGAGAACTACGGACAGGGCTCCTCGCGGGAGCACGCGGCGCTCGTGCCGCTGTACCTCGGCGTCAAGGCGGTCGTCGTCAAGTCGTTCGCCCGCATCCACGTCGCGAACCTGATCAATGCCGGGATCCTGCCGCTGACGTTTGCGGACCCGGCGGACCACAAAAAAATTTCGCAAGGGGATTCCCTGCGGCTCGCCAGGATCCGCGAAGCGATCGCACACGGTTCGACCGCGACGCTTGAAAACCTGACAAACGGGGAAAAGATCCCGCTGAAGGTGGAATTTTCCGAGCGGCAGCGCCGCATCCTGCTCGCGGGCGGACTGCTCAACGACACGAAAGGAGCCTGAACGTTCATGGACAAGATCCAAATGAAAACGCCTCTCGTCGAGATGGACGGCGACGAGATGACCCGTGTGATCTGGCAGGAGATCAAGGAGATCCTGCTCCTTCCGTTCATCAACCTCAAGACGGAATACTACGACCTCGGTCTTGCGCACCGCAACGATACCGACGACCAGGTGACGGTCGACGCTGCGGAAGCGACCAAAAAATACGGCGTCGCTGTCAAGTGCGCCACCATCACGCCGAACGCGGCCCGTATGGACGAGTACCGGCTCAAAAAAATGTGGAAAAGCCCGAACGGGACCATTCGCGCCCTGCTCGACGGGACGGTATTCCGCACGCCGATCGTCGTCAAGGGCATCGAGCCCTATGTCAAGTCCTGGAAAAAGCCGATCTCCATCGCCCGTCATGCGTACGGGGACGTCTACAAAGCGTCCGAAGTGCGCGTCCCGGCGGGCGCGAAAGCGGAAATTCTCGTCACCGACCGCGACGGCAGCCAAACGCGGACGCCGATCCACGATTTTCAGGGCGACGGCGTCGTGCAGGGGATGCACAACCTCGACGGCAGCATCGCCTCGTTCGCCCACGCCTGCTTCCGCTATGCGCTGGAGCAGAAAAAGGATCTGTGGTTCTCGACGAAGGACACCATCAGCAAGACCTACGACCACCGTTTCAAGGATATTTTCGCCGAAATTTACGAGCGGAACTATCGCGCAGACTTCGAGAAGGCGGGGATCACCTATTTCTATACGCTCATCGACGACGCGGTGGCACGGGTGATTCGCTCGGAAGGCGGATTCATCTGGGCCTGCAAGAACTATGACGGGGACGTGATGTCCGATATGCTCGCGACCGGTTTCGGGTCGCTTGCGATGATGACGTCGGTGCTGGTGTCGCCGGACGGCGTTTACGAGTACGAAGCCGCGCACGGCACCGTGCAGCGCCATTACTACAAGCACCTCGCCGGGGAGGAGACTTCGACGAACTCTATCGCGACCATTTTCGCGTGGAGCGGTGCGCTCCGTAAGCGCGGCGAGCTGGACGGTCTGCCGGAGCTCTGCGCGTTCGCGGACAGACTGGAAAAGGCGTCCATCGACACGATCGAAAGCGGGGTCATGACGAAGGACCTCTACCTGATCTCCTCGCTGTCCGATAAAAAGGCGGTCAATACGACCGAATTCCTGCGGGAGATCGCCAAACGGCTGTAAAACACTCCAAAATGGATTTCACAAACGAAAGCATTTTGCGAATCGCCATGCGGCAATCCGCGATCGACGCGAACTGCCGCGAGGAGGATTTTTTGCGGGACGAGAACGTCGTCGTTTCTTCGGCGAAAAATCCGTATGCACGAAAATACCTCGAACTGCCCTTGGACTGCAACCTGATTTCCTACGGGAACAATATCGTCGCTTCGGTCCGTGAAACCTATCGCGGAATCGTTTCGGATTACATCGGTCGTTTTCCCGTCGCACATTGCTTTGAAACGCCGAATCTGCACATTCTGAACGACGAAATGCAGAAAAACGGGTTGCGCGTCTGCTTTATGGCGGAGTATTTCCTGCCCGACGTCACGGCGCTGAAAGCCCTTGACTGCCCCTACGCGTGCAGGACGCTGTATCCGGCGGATTTCCAAACCCTCTATACGGACGCATGGCGCAACGCGCTGTGCGAAAAGCGGCGCGAACTGGACGTTTTGGGCGTCGGTGCATACGACGGCGAAACGCTTGTCGGGCTTGCCGCCTGCTCCGCAGACTGCGAAACGATGTGGCAGATCGGCGTGGACGTCCTTCCCGGGTATCGCAGGCGGGGCGTCGCGTCGGCGCTCACGAGCCGATTGGCGCTTGCGATTCTGGAGCGGGGGAGGGTCCCGTTCTACTGCGCCGCGTGGTCGAATCTCCCGTCCGTCCGCAACGCGATCCGAAGCGGATTCCGCCCCGCATGGGTGGAAACCACCGTCAAAAGCGCTTCTTTCGTCGATGAAATGAACGGCATACGCCCCCGATAAAGGACGTATGCCGTTCGTTTTGTTTTTTCAGTTCTTCAGCGAATGGATCGGGGCGGGGATCAGGCCGCCGCGCGAAATGAAGCGGCTCGGGTCGGCCCGGTTGATCCGCATGACCGGCGCGTCCCCCAAAAGTCCGCCGAAGGAAAGGGATTCGCCTTCCTTTTTTCCGATGGCGGGAATGACGCGGACCGCCGTCGTCTTGGTATTCGCCACGCCGATGGACAGCTCGTCCGCGATCAGCGCGGAAATGACCGCGGCGGACGTGTCGCCGGGGATCGCGATCATATCCAGCCCCACCGAGCAGACCGCCGTCATCGCTTCCAGCTTTTCGACGGTCAGACAGCCGCTTTTCGCGGCGGCGATCATGCCTTCGTCCTCGGACACGGGAATGAACGCCCCGGAAAGCCCGCCGACCCGCGAGGACGCCATGACGCCGCCCTTCTTGACCGCGTCGTTGAGCAGCGCCAGTGCCGCCGTCGTCCCGCAGCCGCCGCAGCAGCCGACGCCCATCGCCTCTAAAATCCGTGCGACCGAATCGCCGACGGCAGGCGTGGGCGCGAGGGACAAATCGACGATCCCGAAGGGGACGCCGAGCCGCCTGCTCGCTTCCCCCGCGATCAACTGCCCCATGCGGGTGATTTTGAAGGCGGTTTTCTTGATGACCTCGGCAAGCTCCTCAAACGGGGCGTCCGGGCATTTTTCGATCGCCGCGCACACCACGCCGGGACCCGAGACTCCGACGTTGATCACACAGTCGCCCTCGCCGACGCCGTGGAACGCGCCCGCCATGAACGGGTTGTCCTCCGGCGCGTTGGCGAACACGACCAGCTTCGCAGCACCGATGCACTGCTTGTCCTGCGTCAGTTCCGCCGTCCGGCGAATAATCTGCCCCATGCGGGCGACCGCGTCCATGTTCAGCCCCGCCTTGGTCGTCGCCGCGTTGACGGATGCGCAGACCCGCTCGGTGGACGAGAGCGCTTCGGGGATCGTGTCGATCAGGATGCGTTCGGATTCCGTCGCCCCCTTCGGCACCAGTGCGGTGTAGCCGCCGATGAAATTGATTCCGAGCGTTTCCGCCGCACGGTCCAGCGCACGGGCGATCCGCAGGAATCCCTCGGCGTCCTGCCCGGCGCCGACCAGCGAGATCGGCGTGACGGACACCCGTTTGTTGACGATCGGGATGCCGTATTCCCGTTCCAGCTCTTCGCCGACCCGAACGAGGTGCTCGGCACGGGTGGTGACGGTATCGTAGATGCGGTCCTCAAGACCCGTCGGTTCGCCCCCCGCACAGCGCAGGAGGGAGATCCCCATCGTGACAGTGCGGATATCGAGGTGCTCGGTTTCGATCATGCGGACGGTTTCGAGAATATCGTTGGTATTCAGCATATGGAAGCCCCTTTCCGCTCAGATGCGGTGCATGGAGTTGAAAACGTCCTCGTGCATGGCGTGGATCTTCAGCCCGTTCTTCTCCGCGAGCTTTTCAAGCTCGTCCGCGAATGCGCCGAACGGGGTACGCATGCGGTCGAGGTCCACGAGCATCATCATCGCGAAGTATTCCTGCATGACCGTCTGCGAAATATCGACGATATTCGCCCCGTGCTCGGTGCAGAGCGCGGACACCGCCGCGATGATCCCCATGCTGTCCTTCCCGGTAACCGTAATAACTGCTTTCATCTGTTCAGAACTGTCCTTTCCAATCGTTGCGATTACGCATAGTATACACAATTTTCCGAAAAAAAGCAAGGTCTTTCCGAAAAAAGCGGTGTTTTTCCGCAGATTTTCCGTCGCAGGGGAGGCTTTTTTCGAAAAAAGATTGACAATCCCGGGAAAGAATGGTATACTGATACACGGATTATTTTGCGAAGACCGCGAAATCGACCGTCAATTTCTATTGGAGGTTCCTATGCAGACCGCAAGAACGGTAATCACCATTATCGAAATTGTTTTAACTGTTTTCTTCGCCCTGCTGTTTGTCTATCAGTTTTTTTATACGTTCTACGTCCTGTTTGCCCGCGAGAAGGAAAAGCCGTTGCTTCGGAACAAGCAGAACCGCTTCGGCGTGATCATTCCCGCCCGCAACGAGCAGCAGGTCATCGGGCAGCTTATCGACAGTATCCGCAGGCAGACCTATCCGACCGAGCTGATCCGCATCTTCGTCATCGCGGACAATTGCACGGACGGCACGGCGGAGATCGCGCGGCAGATGGGCGCCTATGTGCTCGAACGGCAGGACCGGGAGCTCGTCGGCAAGGGGTACGCGCTGGATTACTTTTTCAAGCACCTGCGCGAACGCGGCGACGCCTGCGACGCGTACCTCGTCTTTGACGCGGACAACCTTCTTGACGAACATTTCATCGAGGAGATGAACAACGGGCTGAACCGCGGGTATCAGGCGCTGACCTCCTACCGCAATTCCAAGAATTACGGCACCAACTGGATCTCCGCCGGGTATTCCCTCTGGTTCCTGCGCGAAGCAAAGTACCTGAACAACGCCCGCATGCAGCTCAACACCAGCTGCGCCATTTCTGGGACCGGCTTCTGCGTCAGCAGGGAACTGATCGAAAAGAACGGCGGCTGGCCGTTCCACCTCCTGACGGAGGACATGGAATTCACGATCAACACCATCGTCAACGGCGGAAAGATCGGCTACTGCGGAAAAGCGATGCTCTACGACGAGCAGCCGGTCAAATTTTCGCAGTCGTGGAACCAACGACTGCGCTGGGCGAAGGGGTTCTATCAGGTGTTCGGCCGGTACGCCGGGAAGCTGTTCAAGGGCATTCTCCACGGGAGCTTCGCCTGCTACGATATGATGGTGACGATCCTGCCCGGGATCCTCGGGTTCGCCGTTTCCGTCATCTGCTCGATCGCCGACCTCAGCTTTTGGCTTCTCTATCCCGAAAGCAACAGCCTGCAAAGGGCGATCACCATCATGATCATCTTTTTGATCTTCTACTACCTTTTGATGTTCTTCATGGGGCTTTTGACCATGCTGACCGAAGGGGACAATATCAGCGGGTGCTCCCGCGGACGAAAGCTCTGGTCGATCTTCACGTTCCCGTTCTACATGGCGACGTATCTGCCGATCGCGGTGGTCGCGCTGTTCAAAAAAGTCGGCTGGAAGCCGATCCAACATACGGTGGCAAAGTCCATCGACGACCTGAGCAAGAAGCAATAAATTCGGAAAATAGGGGAAACTTTTCATGACGAAACGGATTTTGGCAGTCTGTGCACTTTTTGCGGTGCTTTGCTGCGGCGTCGCCGCGGTCCTGCCTGCGAATGCGGAAACCGGCTGGACTGCTGCGATTAATATCGAACGGACGGCGGAGGATACGGAAGCGGGAACGGTGACGGTCCGCGTTTCCGTCGAAGAAATCACCTGTCAAAGCGGGATCTTTCTTGCCGTGTATGACGTGTATTACGATACGTCCTTGCTGGAATTGATTTCCTGGGAAAACGCAAAACCGTCCGGCTGGAACTTCGCCGACGAAACGGCGGAGGACTGGACACATGTCGAGGAAGAGCCAGAGCCTTACCTTTCCTATACCATCATGAACGCGGGAACGTCGAACGGCGTGAAGCGGAATGGAGAACTGTATACCGACCTGACGTTCAAGGTGCTTTCGGATACGGCGGAATCCGCGTCCGTCACCGTGCGGAACATCCAATTCGCCGACGTATCCAACGAATCCATGCTGAATCCGTGCACACTGTCGGACCAAACCTGCGAGATCGGTTTGCACGGCAACGCAAGCACGCCGGTCGTCCCGATCGAGAGCAGCGAGCCGTCCGTTTCGGAAGACGCTTCGACGGCAAGCGAGCCGTCCGTGAGCGACGAAACCTCGCAAAGCAATTCGACCGTGCAGGGCGACGTCTCGCAGGATCGTGTGCCCGTGCAGGGCGACGCGCCCGTCGACAAAGAGGGCAATCACCGCATCACGATGTATATTACGGTCGAGGAAATTCGGAACGACACGGGGGTTTCCGGGATCTCCCTGCAGCTGAAATACAACGAGAGCTTCCTGCAATACCTCTCCCGCACCTGCATTACGCCGGACGGTTGGAGCGACGTGGAGGATCTTTCGACCCCGCCGGACAACGGAAAGATGACCCTATCGGTCGTCTGTCACGATGTGGGGAACGGTGCAAAGGAGGACGGCTCGCTCGGATTTTTGGTCGAATTTTCGTACAACGGGACGGATTTTGACCAGAGTATCTTCCAAATCGAGCAAATTCACCTGACCGATGAATTCGGCAAGGAACTGGATTCGGACAGCTGCCGAGTCACCGTCAGTTACGAGATGGACGATATTCCGATGACGGCGGAGGACCTACAATTGCCGGATCCGTCGGAGGGAAGCGTTTGGAAGATCCTGCTGGCCGTCGCCGCGTCGGTCGTCGTGCTTAGCGCCGCAGTCGCGGGATTCCTGATTTTCAGAAAGAAGAAGATGCTATGAACCGTCTGCGTGAATTTTGGTCGGCGTATTCCCGAAATATCATCCGTTTCTGGACCAATCAGCTCGTGATGTCCTTTCTCGGCATCAGCGTCGGGCTTGCGACGATCGCGTTGAAGAACGAAGCCGTGTCGGCGCTCGGGAGCGCGTTGTGTATCGGGATCCTTTGCTTCATGCAGTACGACAACCTGTTTCAGCTCGGAGAAAAGCACCATTTTCGCCCGGCGGATGCCAATCGCCCTGCGAAATCGCTCGGGCTGAAGATCGCACTGCTCGGTTCCTGCCCGCTTTTGCTGGTGATCCTGCTCGGGCTTCTTGTTTCCGTCGTTGCGTCGGACGATGTGCATGTAATTTTCATGCTGATCCATATCGCCCTGCACGGCAGCTACCTGTATCCGTTGACCTTCCTTTCGGTGGAAGGGACGATCGGCTGGCTGGGCGGACCGCTCGGCTGGCTGGTCTGCCTGCTGTTCCTGCTGCCGGAGGTACTGTTTGCCGGGCTCGGCTATCTGCTCGGCTCGAAGGATCGCCCGCTTCGCACGTTTTTCGGGATTCGCTACGGCAAAAAAGAGAAGTGAATGGGCAGGGGAGGCATATTGCACAGCACGCTTTCATACCTTGTAATAAAACGCAAGGTGCAAAGGATGTGCGCATATGGAAACCCCTTCGTCCTCGGAATTTCGGGAACCGCGGTTCTTTCTGGTGCTTCTCAGTGTCGTGCTGGCCGTCGTGCTGGTGTTCTATTTCATAACGTCCATGGTGACGTCGGTCGGATACCACGCTTTCGCAGAAGCGGACGCGGAACCGGCAGGGGAGTCGCCCGGATTTACGATCCTCCTCGACGCGGGACACGGCGGAGAGGACCCCGGCGCGGTCGCCAACGGGCTGAACGAGAAGGATTTGAACCTGCAGATCGCTTTGAAAACCGCCGCATTCCTGCGCCTTTCCGGCTGCAACGTCGTCCTGACGCGCTCGGAGGACCGCCTGCTGTACAACAGCGGCGAAGAAAAGCGGAAAAAGTATTATGACCTGTATAACCGCCTGAAATGCGCGGAATCATACCCGGATGCGATCTTTGTCAGCATCCATATGAACAAGTTTCCGATGGAAAACTGCCAAGGGCTGCAGACGTTTTATTCCGTGAACGACCCGCGCAGCGCTCTGCTCGCGGAGGCGCTGCAATCGTCCTCGACGCTCGTCATGCCCGACAATCGGCGGACCATCAAGTCGGACAATAAGACCATTTTCCTGCTAAAAAACCTGAAAATGCCCGCCGTTATCGTCGAATGTGGGTTCCTTTCCAATCCGACCGACGCGGAACACCTTGCGGACAAATCCTACCAGGACGAACTCGCGTTCGCGCTCGCGTCCGGGATCGGGCGGTACTGCGAAGCGGTGCGGGAGAACGGCGGCGCAGCGTCCCCATAAAACGGGAGGAAATAAGATGTTGAAAACCAACTATGTTTGCGAAAATTGCGGGAATGTGACCGCAAAATGGTACGGAAAATGCCCGTCCTGCGGCGCGTGGAACTCTCTCGCAGAACAGGAAGCCGTCCCGGAACCGGCGCCGTCGCCGAAGGCGCGCCGTGCGTCCGCCCGCAACAATACCCAGACGGTCGAGCATTCCAAGGCGCTCCGTATCGACGAGATCACCTTCCAAAACGATATTCGTTTCCTGACCGGGCTCGGCGAATTTGACCGGGTGCTCGGAGGTGGATTGGTCGAGGGTTCGGTCGTGCTGATCTCCGGCGAGCCGGGCATCGGAAAATCCACCTTGCTGCTGCAAATTTGCCAGTTTGTGGGGCAAAAAGCGAGGCTTTTATATGTCACCGGCGAGGAATCCATCTCGCAGATCAAGCTGCGTGCGAACCGCGTCGGCGTCGATACGCAGAACCTGCTCGTTTTGAGTGAAACGTCGGTCAATAAAATCATCCCGGAAATCAACACGGTACAGCCGGATGTGGTGATTATCGACTCGATCCAGACCATGTACGACGAGAATTATCCGTCCTCGCCGGGTACGATCACGCAGGTCAAGCAGGCGACCATGCAGTTGATCGCCAAAGCGAAGGAGGACAAGGTTTCCATTTTGATCGTCGGGCACGTCAATAAGGACGGCGCGATCGCCGGTCCGAAGGTGCTCGAACATATGGTCGACGCCGTGCTCTATTTTGAAGGCGACAAGCAGCACGCATACCGCATCATCCGTGCGGTCAAGAACCGCTACGGCTCGACCAATGAGATCGGCATGTTTGAAATGTCGGACGACGGGCTGACAGAGATCGAAAAACCGTCCGAACGCATCCTCCAGCAGCGTCCGAAGGACGTTCCCGGCAACTGTGCGGCGGCGGTCATGGAGGGCAGTCGGCCGATGATCACCGAGATCCAGGCGCTTTCCTCCAATACGACGTTTCCGTCGCCCCGCAGAATGTCTTCAGGTTTTGATTATAATCGGCTTTCGCTGCTGCTCGCAGTCCTTGAGAAACGGATCGGGCTACGCTTCTCGTCGCAGGACGTCTATCTGAATATCGCGGGCGGACTGCGGATCGACGAGCCGGCGTGCGACGCCGCCGCCGCGATGGCGCTGCTTTCCAGCTATAAGGAGATCCCGGTGCCAGAGGATCTGATCGTCATGGGCGAAGTCGGCCTCGCCGGCGAATGCCGCTCCGTCAGCGTGCTGGATCAGCGGCTGAGCAATGCCGCACGGCTGGGATTCAAGCGTGCCGCGATCCCGTACCACAACGCGGAACGGTTGAAAAACGCATACGGCATGGAGATCATTCGTCTGCGGAGTATTTTCGATTTATTGCGTCTGCTGGACGCGCCAAAGAAGGAAGAATAAGCGACAGCGCGTCGGAAGAAATTCCGACGCGCTTTTCAAACAGACGAAAACGCAATATACAGGTATGTTCGCACAAATTCACCAAAGGGGTACGTTCTGGCGGTAGTCTCGAACGATACCAGCACGTCCGCAGCGTCCTAAACATCCCGGTAACGCCCGCTTTCCCGCCTTTTTCTCCTATTCACCCCTCTTTTATTATACAAAATTTGCATTTTGTATAATGATGTGCTTCGGAAAGGGGGGGAACAAAAAGGGTCTTCGCGCAGGCGCGGAAATGCGGGTCCGGCGCGTATCCCCCGCGGTTTTATGTCAGAACTGAAAGGCAGCGTCATATCGGAGCACATCCGACATCGCAACAGAAATACGCCACTCCTCACCGTTTTACGTCGTATCGTGGCGGAACTGCGACTGGTACAGGCGGTCGTACACGCCGTGCTGCGCGAGCAGTTCGTCGTGCGTACCGTACTCGACGATGTCGCCATGCTCCATTACAAGGATCATTCCGCATTCGCGGATCGTCGACAGCCGGTGCGCGATCAAAAACGTCGTCTTTCCGCGCATGATCTCCCGGAAGGTTTTGGAAATACGCATTTCGGTCACAATGTCGACGTTGCTGGTCGCTTCGTCCAGAATCAGCATTGGACGGTTCACCAGCATCATTCGCGCGATCGCAAGCAGCTGCCGCTGTCCGGCGGACAGGTTGCTGCCCTCCTCCTCGATACGGGTATCGTACCCGTTCGGCAGACGCTCAATAAAAGCGTGCGCATGGGCCGCTTTCGCGGCGGCGATCATCTCGTCATCGGTCGCGTCCGGCTTCGCAAACAGCAGATTTTCCCGCACCGTTCCGGCGAACAGCCAGCTTTCCTGCAGGACCATTCCAAACTGTTTTCGCAGTTCATCTCGTGGTATATTGGATATATCCATGCCATCTATGGTAATTTTCCCGCCGTCCAATTCATAAAAACGCATCAGCAGATTGATCAGCGTTGTCTTCCCTGCGCCGGTCGGACCGACGATCGCGACCTGCGTTCCGGCGGGAATGTGCATGGTACAGGACTTGATCAGCGGCGTTTTGCCGTCGTAAGAGAAGCACACCTGTTCAAAGTCGATCTCACCGATCGGCTTTTCCGGCAGAGAGCGCGTGCCGTCCGGGGACATTTCCGGTTCGTCGAGCAGGGCGAACAGCCGCCGCGCGGACGCCATAGCGCTCTGGACCTGCATGGTCAGCGACGTGATCTCGTTGAACGGCTTGGAGAACTGCGACATATAGTTGAGAAATGCGGCGATACTGCCTGGCGACATGCGCACGAGCAGCGCGAAGATCCCGACGAGGACGTACGCCGTGTTATTGACGAATCGGGTCGTCGGATTGACGAGCGCCGACGCGAACTGTGCGCGGTACCCCGCGTCGTACAGCTTTTGGTTGAGCCGGTCGAACTGTTCCGCCGAACGCCCTTCGTAACGGAAAAGCTTGACCGTATGGGCGGAACTGATAAGCTCCTCCGCGTAGGCGTTCACGTCGCCCAAAATCTTCGCCTGTTCGCGGAAACGTTTTTTGCCATACTTCGTGATGGCACGACCGACGAAAAAGCAGAGCGGCGTCGCGATCAGAACGACGACGGTCACCCGCACGTCCAAATAGAGCATGAATCCGAGCGAGATCAGAATGGATGACACGCCAGAGAGCAGCTGGACGATACTGCTGTTCAGCCCGTCGCTGACCGCCTCGACGTCGTTGGTGAAGCGGGAAATGATGTCCCCATGCGGCGTGCGGTCAAAATAGGAAAGCGGGAGACGCGACAGCTTTTCAAACAGGCTCTTGCGGAGCGTATTCGCCGCTTCCTGCGCGACGCGGACCGCTAACCGTGCGCTGAGCCACTGGAACAGCACGCCGATCCCGTAAAAAAGCAGCAACGAGAGCAAAAGGGACAGCCACGGCTCCCCTGCGAAGATCGCGTCGATCGTCGAACCGATGCGCTTCGGCGCAAGGAGCAGGGCGACATTCCCGAGCAACACGAGCGCGAAGACCGCGAGCAGCGTCTTTTTCGACCCGCCGAGCAGACGAAGCAGGCGGCGGAAGGTGCGTTCCTTTTTCATGTGTCCTCCCCCTCCCCCGTCACGTTTTGCGAACGGCAGATCTCCCGATAGGCGTCGCAGGTGCGGTACAGGTCGGCGTGCTTCCCCGCACCGGCGAGCCGCCCGTCGTCGAGCACGAGGATCAAGTCCGCGTGACGGACCGTGCTGACCCGTTGGGAGATCATGAATAGCGTCACGCCGTGCAGTTCCCGGCGGATCCCTTCGCGTACCGCCGCGTCCGTCGCGTAGTCGAGCGCGCTGGTCGCGTCGTCGAGCACGAGGATCTCGCTTCCCGCCGCGATCGCACGGGCGATGGCGAGCCGCTGCCGCTGTCCGCCGCTGAAATTTCGTCCGCCACGCGCGACGGGAGCGTCGTAGCCGTTTTCCTTTTCGCGGATGAATCCGTCCGCCTGCGCGATCTTCGACGCGCGTTCGAGCGCTTCCCGCGAAACGTCCGGGTCGCCGAGCGACAGGTTTTCCGCCACCGTACCGGAAAAGAGCTGTACCTCCTGCGGGACGACGGCGATTTTCCGACGGAGCGCTTCGAGCGTGTACGACCGCACGTTCACGCCGTCGATCAGCACCTCCCCGTCCGTGCAGTCATACAAACGGGAAAGCAGATGGGTCAGCGTGCTCTTGCCGGACCCGGTACCGCCGATCAGCCCGACGGTCATACCGCGTTCGACGGTGAACGAAATATGCTCGAGCACGTTCTTTTCGTGGTAGGAAAAGGACACGTCCCGGAAGCACACGGCGGCTTCACCCGGGATCCCCTCGGTCACTTCCCCGTCCTGCGTTTCCGGTTCCGTCCGCAGCACTTCGCAGACACGCTTGGCGCTGACGTACGCTTTCGCGTACAGCACGACGAGGTTGGAAACCACAAGGACCGCCGCAAGGATTTGGTTGACATAATTAATCAACGCGATGATGTCCCCGCTGCTGACGTCGCCGTGATCGGCAAACAGCCAACCGCTGATGGCGAGAATCAGGACGACCGCGAAATTGAGGATCAGCTGCGTCAGCGGGCTGAGCAGGATGCCCGCCCGGTTCGCGCGAACGGCGGAGCGCATCCAGTCGTCCGCGTTTTCGCGGTAGCGCTCCTCCTGCTCCTTCGTGCGGGTGAAGGCACGAACCACCCGCACTCCGGACAGGTTTTCCCGCAGAATGGCCGTCAGACGGTCGTTTTTCTTTTGCGTTTCGGCGTGCAGCGGCACGCTCCTGCGGGTCACGAGCACCATCGCGAGCAACAGCAGCGGCACGGCGAAAAGGATCACGAGCGCCAGCCGCGCCTGCATCCAGAACGCCATTACGATCCCGCCGATACACAGGAACGGCGCACGGATGACCAAACGGATCAGCATGGCGACGGCGTTCTGCAAGGCGTTCACATCCGCTGTCAGGCGGTTGATCAGGGACGGCGTTCCGAACGCATCCAGTTCCCGGTGGGAAAGCGATTGGATCTTGCGGTAGAGCACGCTCCGCAGCCTCGTGCCGTACCCCTGCGAAACCTGGCTCGCCCAATACTGGCACAGAATCGCCGAGCAAAGCCCGAGCGCGACGATCCCGACGAGGATCGCCCCTTCCCGCAGCACATAATCGCGGTACGGCTCCCCTGCTGCCTGCAGTTCCAGCACGCGGTCGATGACACCCGCCAGCCGCAGGGGCATATACAGCTCCAAAATCGCCTCAAACAGCTTGCAGAGCGGTCCCGCGATGCACTTCCACAGGAACGGGCGCAGATAGACCGCCAGCGGACGAATGACCGGCGGATTCTGTTCGTTTTTCCGCATCGCAGGCGACCTCCTTTCAAACTGTCGAAAAAATCAGAAATGAAATAAAATACAATGAAAATATTGTCCCGTAGGCGGACATGCGCCGCCGAAGGGGCACCTTGAGAGAAAACCGGCGATGGCGGCGTCAGAAGTGGCGCAAGCCGAGCCGGTTTTCGATCAAAGGGGGGTATTCGGGGGGAAAAAGCAGAGCAAGGCGACGCGTAGCGACGACGCCGCGATTGCGTTTGCCACCCGAAAGACGCGTCGTTTCTTATCCGCGATCCGTAAAGATCGGTTCGATCTCCTCTTCCTGCGGGCGTTCCTCCGGGTGATCGCGGTAGTACGGCTCGATCATATAGGTTTCGATGACCGGGTAGGCCGCGTAGACGCCGATATACTGCAATATCCCGAACGTAAAGACAACCGGCAGGAACGTCCCGAACACCGGGAGCATCACATACAGGTAGACATTGATAAAAATAGCCAAAGCGGACCCAAGCAGGCACAGCAGGCTTCGCTTCCAGCCGAGGAAAACCAAAAACAGAGAATTTTTGAGCAGTTTTGTAAACTTCAGATCGAACGTGACGAGGATCAGGTAGATATAACTCCGCATGACGAAATAGATGAGCGAGGAGAACAGCACGACGTAAAACGCCATCTGCATGAAGAAGGTGTTGGCGTTGGCGTAGTAGGCGATCAGGTCGTACCCGAGGAACAGGATCAGCAGCGCGTCGAGGATCGCGATCGGAAGCCCTTGCCGCAGATTCCTGCGGATCGCCGAAAAGAATTCGCTCCACGGGGAAAGCGGTTCGCAGCGCACGACGCTGCGCATATTATACACCGCGCCGAGCGTGGAGATTCCAAAGGTCAAAATCAGCAGGAACGCGCAGTACATCAGCACCCGCGAAGCGGTCGAAACGATGTTCACGGTCGTGCCGACGCCGAAAAGCCCGTGCAGCATGGAGAGCATCGGACTTCTCTCCCCCGCCAGTTCCATTCCGTAAATCGTCGCATAGACCGGCGACATTGGCGCAGGAACACTGCTGTCGAGGTTGCCGGAAAGTCCGAACAGAAACAGCAGGAATGGGAAATTGCAGAGCGAAAAGAGGATGCTGGTCGAGGAAATGTTGCCCATACGGTTCTTGAAAAGCCGGAAAAAGAATCCAAGCCCCATTTTCTTGTCCCGTTCGACCTGCTGCTTCGTCACGCCCTTGCCGCTTCGGTTGTTCGTCCCGGAAAAGAAGTTGTAAATTCTGCCTTTGCCCATCGGTCATGCCCTCGGATGATATTTCATATAGCTTTTCTGCATCTTGTTCTTTAAGTATTGCGTGTATTTCTGCGTGGAGGCGAGGTCGCGATGACCGAGGATCTCCTGGATCTCGTGAATGTCCGCCCCGTTTTCGAGCAGGTGCGCCGCGAAGGAATGGCGGAGCGTGTGCGGCGTGATGTCCTTTTGGATATTTGCTGCCCGCACATAGCCCTTGAGGATCTTCCAGAAGCCCTGCCGGGTCATTCGTTCGCCGGAAATGTTGACGAACAGCGCTTCCCCGCTTTGCCCGGACGTCAGGATCGGACGGGAGCGGTGCAGATAGACCTCCAGCGCGTGCATCGCGACCGGGTAGAGCGGTATGAGCCGTTCGTTTTCGCTCCCGCCGCAGCGCACGCAGGAAAGGGCGAGGTTGACGTCGGTCAGGTTCAGTCCGATGAGTTCGGAAACCTTGATGCCGGTCGCATACAGCAGTTCGAGCATCGCCTTGTCTCGCATGCCCTTCACGTCGTTCGTGTCCGGCTGGGAAAGCAGCGTTTCCACCTCGGCGGAGGTCAGGACATTCAGTTCCTTCTTCGCCGCCTTGTCGTTGTGGACGCCGCGAGCGGGATTGCTCTGCATCTGCCCGACGGCGACGAGGTACTGGAACATCCCCCGCAGTGCGGACAGCGAACGGCTGACGGACGACGCGGAAAGCCCGGTCGAGGAAAGATACCGCTTATACTGCTCGACGTCCTCCGGCGTCAGCTCCGTGAAGCTGTCCACCCCGCGGACGTCCGCGAAACCGAAGAACTTTTCGAGGTCCCGGCGATAGGCTTGTACCGTGTTGTCCGGGGAATGCCTGACGCCGGACAGGTATTCCAGATAATGATGCAATTGTAAGGTCAATTGTCCGGAATCGTTCAGCATCATGAAACTCCCACATTAAGATAAACTCGAAAAAGGCAGAAACAAAAGCTCCGCAGCTCGACACAACAGGTACGCAACCGGGAACAGCAGGCAGAACGCGAGAAAGGACTTGCAGCAAAAAACATTTTTCCAGCCGGAGCGGGTCCGCAGAGAGGTCAGGAACGCTTCGACCGAGAAGAGCAGGACGCTCAGATACAGCGCGAGCAGCAGGCACAGGCAGAGCGTTTCGCGCACCGTAGAAAGCGCAAACGACCCGGCGGCACAGCCGAACAGGAAGGAAAACCAGACGAGTCCGCCCGGAACAGCCGCAACGCCGAACAGCGTCATCCCGCAAAACAGCATCGCCGGCAAGAGGACCTGCGACGCACGGAGCAAAGGCAAAAAACCGACGGTCATTCCCTGCACCGACGCGTAATAGCACCCGAGCAGGATCCCGAAGGCGGCGAGCAGCAGCGCAGAAAGGTAGTACCGCTTTCGCCGGACGAACAGGGCGTCCATCGACCGAAAGAGCCTGCGCAGGGTTCGGCGCAAAGCGGAAATCGGATGTTTCTGCTTCGGCGGCACATACGGGACGAGCGCACGGACAGGGGGATCCGAAAGCGTCATGAAAATCACCTCGGAACACCATATGCCGCTTGTCCCCCCACATATGCCTACAGAGAAGCAGAGATCTCGTCGGCACGCTTCGTGCAGGCGTCCATCGCGCGGGCGACGGTGCCGGCAAAATCGGCGTCCGAAAAGACCTGCATGGCGGCGAGCGTCGTTCCGCCCGGACTGCACACCCGTCGGATCAGCTCGTCGATCGGGCAATCCGCCTGTTCGATCATCTTCACGGCGCCCGTCACCGTGCGCAGGAGCAGCGGGAGCGCCTGCTCAGCGGAAATCCCCTGCTGTGCGGCGCCGTCAAGCATCGCCTTCACGAACAGGTAGACGTAAGCGGGCGAGGAGCCGTTGACGGAAATGACTGGGTTGAGCTGCGCTTCCTCGAGCACGGCGACCGTCGCGATCGAGGAGAACAGCCGGCAGACGGTTTCAAACGCCCATTTCGGGACGCGCCCGTTCTCGCACAGCGCGACCGTCCCTTCGCCGACCTGGATCGGCGTACTCGGCATCGTGCGGACGACCGGGACATCCCCGCCGGCGGCTTCGCATATCAACGCACACGGCACGGAAGCGGCGACGGATACGAACACCATTTCCCTGCGGTAGCCGCTTGCGCGAACGCATTCCGCGACGACTTCCCGCACGGTACCGGGCTTGACGCAAAGAAAAAGAAAATCGGCGCCTTCCAGCGCCTCCGCGATCGAACCTGCGGTCCGAACGCCGATGGCGCGAAACGAAGGGTACTTGTCCGCATGCTTACAGCAGACCGTGATCCGATCCGGCGCAAGCGCGCCGGAGGAAACCAGACCGCGAATGATCGCGCCGCCCATGTTTCCGCCGCCGATGAACGCGCACCGACCGCCGTTGCTTTCCCATTTGCCCATCTGCGTGCGCACTCCTTTCCGCCGGTTCTGTCTGAATGAACCGAATACATTCCTATCTTACCTCATTTTGCCGGAAAATTCAAGAGGTTATCGAGAAATTCCCCAATTTCGTAAAAAATGTAAGATTATTTGAGCGAATTATGGTAACCGAATTATGTAAACCGATGAAACCGGAAAAGAAAAGGGCAGGATATTGTGCCGCAGAGGGTCGAACGCGCAAGATGTTGTTTGTGCATATTGCCCCTTCGTTTCCTGTCGAATCGACGAACGAAAAACAAAAAAACGACGGACATGCGCTTATCCGCCGATTTTTTGGACGATTCGACAGGGTTATCAATTCTTCGTTTCGCGGTGGAAAAGCCGCTTTCGCAGGGATTCCGCGTGATTCTTCAGCTGTTCGGTCGCTTCGCGGTCGACGGTCAGGCGCAGGACGTCGCCCTCCTTCGCGTTGGCCGGGAGCAGTGCGGTCGGGAGATCAAGCGTCTTGCCTTTCTCGTATTCGCAGACCGCGAGTTCCCCCTCGAATCGATCGATGATCAATTGCATTGGAAACCCTTCCTTCCTCGAATTTTGTCAACCTGCGTCCGCTGTGATATCGTCAAAGACAACGGGAATCCTCTTCTGCAGTTCAGCAAGCAATGGAATGGTGACTTCTCTGATTTGCGGATGTGCGCTCGGCGCGGTACGCAATTTGAAAAACGCCCTCCACTCCCTGTAATTCGCCGTGATAATAATATTTGTTTTTGTTGCGTTTGGCAAAACGGAACGCGCCATCTGCGATGTCGCTCCCAATTCAATCATTTTCATATAATGCCGTTCTGCATCTTTCATCGCATCGAGCCATTCCAAGTAAACTTTCTCGATGTACTCCGCGTCCATCTTTTTCATCCTGCCATCGTCGTCAATCCCATTTTTTATATCAATGACAGAGATTTCATTTCCGAATTTTTCTTTGGAATAATTCACATAGCGCGTACTTTCTTGCGCGAAACTCGCGAGTCTATGACGCACCATTTCGTGGGATACGCCCCTGTCTACCGTGAACAGTACAGATAATGTGCTATGCTCGATCATAGCTTCATGTCCGTTCGCGATCAGCATCCTCACAAATTGCTTTGCGCTTTCGCCGTCATCGGTAATTTTATCTTCGGATTTATAGCACACGCGTCCAATCCGTTCGATATGCTGCAATTCCTCGATTCCTGTATCCGAAATTGGTGTCAATATTTCGTATCCGGCTTCCAGAACTTTCATGATGTACCTCCGTATCAATAACGCCCTCCACTCTCTGTAATGCGTCGTGATAATATGTGTTTTTGCTGCTCAATGAAGGATAAAAACGAGGTCATCGCCGTCAAGCTCATCTGTCTTTTCAAATCCAATGGCTTGATACAGATTTTGGGCATTGGTATTGAGAGCTTCCGCGGAAAGCTTGATCGGCATTTTGGGGTCGGCAGTTCTCAGTATTTTTATCGCAAGCATTGCGGCCTTTTTCCCGTACCCCATGCCCTGAAATCTTTGATCAATGAAATAGCTCCAACTAAATCCCGGATCAGAGGCGCTCCATTTTCTAAAGACAATAAACCCGATCCGTTCACCGTCGGCTTTGCAGATCACGCACGGGACATTGTCGCCGGGAGCGAGATACGCTCTGCCGATTGAAAAACCTGCCGGATTGACAAACTCCTCCTGCCCCGGAAAAATGCTGCATTCGACAACGGCGTACCAAAGGTCGTCGTCATTTTCAATTTTTCTGATACTTACGGTCTCAGATTGCCAAGAATCCTTTGGAATGTTTTTTATTAAATCCGAAAGTGACTTTCCCATAATTTTTCTGTTTCTTTTATTTCGAGTTTTAATTCGGATTCCCTTCTGTGTCCGACGGTTTGCAGGAGCCGCAGGGGGTATAGCCTTCTTCCTCGAGTTCGGCGACGGTCTTGTCGGATTCCGCACGGTTCTTCGGCGAAATCGAATCGACGTACTTGCAGTCCGGGCGGTGGATTTTGAAGCTGGAGGTGTTGAGCACCCACGTCGACCCGCTTTCCTCCGGCTCGCTTCCGTTCGAGGACGTATCCCCCACCCCGCTTTCCGACGGGTCGCTCCCCTGCTCGCCCTGCGTTTCGACGGTCAGCGTTGTTCCGTCCGTGCGAACCGTCACCGTGCCGACGAGGTCGGTCCGCAGGATTTCCGCCCCGCAAGCCTGCAGGCGGGAAAGCGCTTCCGTGTGCGGGTGTCCGTAGGAGTTCCCCTTCCCGCAAGAGATGATCGCATAGGTCGGCGTCGCCCGGCGGAGAAAGCCATCGCCCGACGCGGTGCGGCTGCCGTGGTGCCCGACTTTGAGCACGTCGCAGTCGATGTCGCCCTCCAGCGAATCCTCGATCGACGTGTCCGCGTCGCCCATGAACAGGAAGGTGCGCGTCCCATAGGTCAGCAGCAGGACCGCCGAATTGCGGTTCTGGTCGTCCCGATCGATGACCGACGGGGCGAGGAACCTCGCCTGCACGTCGCCGGACAGCAGCGTGACGCCCGCCTCTGCGACCTCCGCAGGAATATCCCGTTCCAGAATGGTTTCCGCCATCCCGACGTAGGTCGCTGTGTCGGCGCTGACGTCCGGCAGGTAGATGCAGCCGATCTCAAAGGATTTCAGCACCTGTTCCATTCCGCCGATGTGGTCGGCGTGCGGGTGCGTGGCGACGACGTAGTCGATACGGTCGTAGGAGAGCGCACGGATCGCGTCGACGATGCGGTCGCCGTATTCCGCGATTGACGCGTCGATGAGCATACATTTCCCGTCCGGCAGCTCGATAAAGATCGAGTCCCCCTGCCCGACGTCTAAGTAATGGACCGCGAGTTCCCCGTCCTTCGCCGGTTCGGGGGCCGACGAAGCGGTGCTGACCGCCACGCTTTCCTCGTCCGATACCGAAGAACCGACAGGTTCTCCATTCGACGACGCGTCGGTCGAATCGCTCGCGGCGACGCTTTCCGTGACGCTCGATCCACCGCCGGACGGTGAACCTTCCGGCGTCGCGCAGGCAAAGAGCGCCGCCAGCACGCAGAGCACGAGCAGGACCGTCAAACCCCTCTTGAATCCCATAAAAACCTCCTTCTTTCGACGCTTTGCGTCGCATTTCGCGCCGCATAACGCGGACAGGCACCGCATACAATGCAAATAGGATTTCCCTCGGAAACGGAGCGTCCCGACCGCACATGAAAAAATGGAAACGCCTGCTCCTGCTGTTCCTTATCCTGACGCTGCTGACCTGCGGCGGCACGTTGTTCAGCCGAAGGCTGGAAACGGCGATGAAAACCTTCGCGCAATCCTCCGGCAGCGCCATGCTGTCCCTCGCGCTGCAGCAGGCGCTCTACGGCGAAATCAGCGAGCGGGCAGAAGAATATGTGACCGTCGAACAGGACGCGTCCGGGCGCATCACGGCGGTTCGCGTTCATTCCGACGCGCTCTCCCTGCTTGCGTCGGAGCTGACCGTCGTGCTGCTGGAGACGCTGCGGGATTACGACGGGACCGCATTCGGCGTGCCGCTCGGCAACCTGACCGGTTCCGCTCTGCTTTCCGGGCGCGGACCGCTGATCCCCGTCCGCCCGGTTTCGGCGGGCAACGTCGCGAGCGAACTGCGCAGCACGCTCGAAAGCGCCGGTATCAACCAGACGCTGCACCGGGTCGCCCTGCATTTTACCGTGGCGGTCAACTATTTAGCGCCGCTGGAATCCTATATGGACACGCTTTCCTTCGA
Source organism: uncultured Clostridia bacterium (assembly GCA_947630765.1). Classification (GTDB taxonomy): domain Bacteria; phylum Bacillota; class Clostridia; order Oscillospirales; family CAG-382; genus Coliplasma. The sequence continues at coordinate 48,330 of CANRIX010000001.1, forward strand.
CGTCTATATCGCGGAAACGCTGGTCGTCGGCGAAGTGCCGATCCTGTTTCACCCGTGACGGCTTTTTTCCGAAAGCTGCCGCCCGATCTCGAACGAGATGATCGAGATTGCGCCGCAGGCGGGCAGCGAATAGTGGCAGTCCCGCGGATAGCGGATCTTCACGACCGCGTCGCAAAGTTCGAGCACCCCGGCGGAGATCCCGCGTTTCTCCCCGCCGTAAACTACGCAGAGCGGACGGCGGAAGGACGTGCGGTACAGGTCCCGCGCACGGTCGGACTTCGCCGTCGCGACCAAACGGATCCCCTGCGCTTTCATCTGTTCGCACGCTTCGCGCAGGTCCGGCACGGCGCAGCAGGGCAAAAGCTCCGACGCGCCCGCAGAGGAGCGCACGACCGCTTCGGTCGCCGTGAAGAAGTTCCGCTCGGGCAGAAACACCCCGTCCACCCCGGCGGCGTACAGCGTCCGCAGGGCGTAGCCGAAGTTGAACGGATCCTCGATGCCGTCCAGCACCGTGAAATAGCCGTTTTTCTTTTGCAGCAGCTCCTCCGGCGGGGAGAACCGCCGCTCGCCGACCTCCGCCGCGATGCCGCCCGCGCTCCCGCTGCCGACCAACGCGGAAAAGGCTTCTTTATCCATGTACGCCACCGGGACCCCGGCGGAAAGCAGATACGCGTACTGCCGCTTCTCCGTCGCGCAAAAGTTGGACCGCTCGACCGCTTCATAGCGCTCCCGCTCGAGGAAAATTCGACTAACCTCCCGGCTTTTTGCCGTCAGGATACTCTTGACGGACACAAAACCGCTAACCGTTTGACGTTCCATCTTCCGTTTCGATGCCCGCCAGCGCCGAAAGGTGCGGCGGGTACTCCCCTTTCACGGTGTTGGTCACATAGGACAGGAACAGCACGTCGTGGAACGAACCGTCCGCGAACAGTTCCGCGAAGTCGCCCGGATAGGACGCGACGTCGACGTACCGAATCTCCGTATAATTTTCGATCAGAAACGGAAGCATCGCGGCCGCACTGCCGTCCCCGACCACCAGAAGCCTGCGCCCGGAGGTGCAGGGAGATTGGATGCGGAAGCTCTGCCCGCCTCCGCCGAGGTAGACGTTGTATGCGCCGGACGCGTCCCCAGTCGCGTTCCCGGCGAGCGTGGCGGTTCGGTAGACGTTCCCGTTGCTGTAGACGGTCACTTTGCAGGCGTCCGTGTCCGCGTTGCGGTAGTAGCGGAAGGTGTCGGCGTTCCGCCGCAGGGATTCGGACTGCGTCGCGGTATAGAACGAACCGAGGAAGCCCTCGATCTGCTTTTCCTCATAAACGTCGAGCGAGACCGGCGCAAGTCCGCACGCTTCGCAGTACTGCAGGTACGCGAGGTAGGCGGCGTCCGCCGTCCAGTTGCGGTCGGTTCGGAAGAACAGTTCGGTATCCTCCCCGTAGGCACTTTGGAAGGATTCAAACAAATCGACAGTCGAAACGTCCGGCGACAGCCGCTCCCCGACCGTGTCGAGGAAGCCTTCCTGCCAGGAGTTGAAGAAATTGTCCTCCCGCTTGATCTCGTCGCTGATCTCCTCATAGAGGAACCCGATCCGCGTCGGGACCGGCATACAGTAGACCGCCGTGCCCTCCGGGACCTTCTGCGCGAGCGTACGGATCCCGTTGAGGTATTTTTCCAGCGTTGCGGCACTGTAATTGAATTGCTCGACGCCGACGCCGTGATAGAGATAGGTGTACCCCATCGCGTTGATGACCCAGCCGTGGGCAGGCTCTTCCGGCTCGGAGGTTTCCGGCTCGGAGGTTTCCGGCTCGGAGAGTTCCGGCTCGGAGGACGCGTTTTCGGACATTTCCGCGACGGGAAGCGAGATCTCTCCTACGCTTTCCTCCGAAATTTCCTGCGAAACAGCCTGCGATCCCTCCGGCGCTTCCTCGCCCCGGCGCATCAGCAGTCCGACGAGCAGTGCGCCGCTCACGACGACGAGGAGCGAAAGCACCACGAGCAGCAGAATCGGCCCGACCGGGCGACGCGGATGTTCCGCCGGTTCGGTGTCTTCGCCGTCATCGAGCGGGACGAATGCTTCCGCCGGCTCCTGCGTTTCCTGCTCGTCATCGCTGTCGAACAGTCGATAGGTTTTTTCTTCTTCCATCGTTGTGCTCCCTTTCCGCTTCTGCTTTCTCTTTCCAAAAGAGTATCGCCGAACGACGTAAAAATGATACAAAAAGCGGGCGACAAACAACGCTTGCCCCCGCTTTTTTCGGTTTTTAGGAGGAGAAGTCGCCGTCCTGCGCGGAATGTTCGGCGTCCGAGGGGATCTCCCCTTGCTTTTCCTTTTCCCGAACCGCCCGACGAGCGGTGTTCTCCGCACGGTTGGCGTCCTTCTTGCGGGAGGTGACCGCGACGAGCTGTTCCTCGGTCACGTCCTCGTTGAAGCAGAGCAGGAACTGCTCGGCGTCCATGGTTTCATGCTTGACAAGGTAGTCGGCGATGAAATGCAGGACCCGCATATTCTCCCGCAAGATCTTGTCGGCGAGCTTTTCCGCTTCATCGATGATGTTGTGGACTTCCTCGTCGATCTCCGACGCGACCTTTTCGGAATAGTTCTGGGTGTGGTTGAAATCCTTGCCGAGGAACACCTCGTCATTCGACGAGCCGTAGGTGATCGGACCGAGGCGGTCGCTCATGCCGTAGCGCGTGACCATCTTCCGTGCGATCTCGCTTGCGCGTTCGATGTCGTTCGACGCGCCGCCGGAAACGTCGCCGAGGACCAGCAATTCCGCGGCACGCCCGGCAAGCAGGCTCGTGATCTCTTCCTTCAGTTCCTGGCGGAAAACACTGGTCTTATCCGTCGTCGGCAGGGCGAGCGTATAACCGAGCGCACGTCCGCTCGGGATGATGGAGATCTGGTGGATCGGGTCGTGCGTCGGCAGGAGATGCCCGACGATGGCGTGACCCGCTTCGTGGTAGGCGGTCTTGCGTTTTTCGTCCTCGGTGATGACCAGCGAACGCTTCTGCGGACCGACGATGACCTTCAGCGTCGCGTCCTCGATGTCGGACATATTGATGACCGCTTTCTTCCGACGCGCCGCGAGCAGCGCCGCCTCGTTGAGCACGTTCGCGAGGTCCGCGCCGGTCATGCCGACCGTGGACTTCGCCACGACGTCCAGATCGACGTCCTCGCCGATCGGCTTATTCTTCGCGTGTACCCGCAGGATCGCCGCACGACCCTTCAGATCGGGCAGGTTGACCGTGACCTGACGGTCGAAACGGCCGGGACGCATGAGCGCCGGGTCGAGAATATCGGGACGGTTGGTCGCCGCCATGACGATGACGCCGTCGTTGACGCCGAAGCCGTCCATTTCGACCAGCAGCTGGTTGAGCGTCTGTTCCCGCTCGTCGTGACCGCCGCCCCAGCCGGCGCCTCTGTGGCGGCCGACCGCGTCGATCTCGTCGATGAAGATGATGCAGGGAGCGGTCTTTTTCGCGGTCTCAAACAGGTCGCGCACGCGGGACGCGCCCACGCCGACGTACATTTCCACGAAATCCGAGCCGGAGATCGAATAGAACGGCACACCGCTTTCCCCGGCGACCGCTTTGGCAAGCAAGGTCTTGCCGGTACCCGGAGGACCGATGAGAAGAACGCCCTTCGGGATCCGTGCGCCGAGGTCGGAAAACTTATCCGGCTGCTTGAGGAACTCGACGACTTCGCGCAGCTCCTCCTTTTCCTCGTCCGCCCCCGCGACGTCACGGAAGAACACCTTATTTTTTTCGTCCGAGCCGAGCTTGGTGCGGGCCTTGCTGAACGAATTCATGCGCCCGCCGAGCCCGCCGGTACCCCCCTTGGACGTCTTTGCGATGAAAAACCACCAGAAGAAGCCGAGCATCACCAGCACCAGCAGGTACGGCAAGAGCTGCACCCAGATGGAAACCGTCTGGGATTCATAATTGAAGGTAGTAAGGGTGCCGTTCGCCAGTTGGCGGCTGATCTCCTCGCCTAAGTCCTCATAGAACAGCCCGACGTCCCGCAGCTCATGCTCATAAATGACGTTGTCCTTGGTAAGGAAGGTCAGGACGTTGCTTCGATCGACGTTGAATTCGACGACCTGCTCCGCACGGAACATCTGCAGGACCTGGCTGTAGGGGACCTCTTTCGCCCCGCTTCCGCTCATCAGTGCGCTGACGCAAAGGACCGCCAACGCGATCACGACGATCCAAATGATAATGGATTTTCCATTTCTTTTCATCGGCTTTCGTACCACCTTTCGGGCATTCTTTCGGCAATTTCCACCCGTACAACAAAGGACGCGGCGGTTTCTTCCCGCCGGCAAGCGCGGTCCGCGACCCCGACGAACGGGACGCATAGGACCCCTTGCGCATCTGCAAGCAGCGGGACGGCGTCCCGAACGAAAACAGGAAGCCCGCTTTCGGAAAATAGTTTTTTCACGCTCCGATTCACCCCGTGCAAGCGCAGGCGGTCACCGGGACGGCGTGCCCTATATTGAATCATGCCACAAATTCCCGCGCAAGACAAGGGAAACTCTGTGGATAAATTGTAAATAAATTCCCCGTCGTCGCAAGTTTTCCGCATTTTTTCCCCGCCGGGCGCAACGGTCAGACGCACCGCGCCGCCGCAAAGCAGGGTTTCGCCCGTGCGGAGTTCCCCAGGTTCCAAAGTCGGGAGCGGCGGATTGACCCGTTCAAAACGCAGTTTCCCGCCCTTGAGCAGGGCGCGGTATCCGCCCGGCAGACCGACGACGCCGTCCCTCCCCCGTTCCGCCAGGTCGCAAAGCGCGTCGAGGTGCGGAAAGCAGAGGGTTTTCCCGGTGCAAACCGTGTAATTCCGCGCGGCGACCCGCCGAAACAGCGCCGGGGGAAGCCCCGAAACGTCCTGGCACGCGTCGTACGGCGGCAGGAGCGAGCGCAGGAACGCTTCGTCCTCCGCAGCGCAGCGCGACAGCCGAAAAAGCGAATCGACGACGGCGGGATTGACCTGTTCCATCGCCGGAAGCAGCGTATGGCGCAGGTAATTGCGCGTATACCGCTCGCTGTCGTTGCTGGAATCCGTGCAATACGGCACGCCGCGTTCCTCTGCGTACGTCCGCAGCTCCGCACGGGTCAGCGGCAGGAACGGCCGAAGGTATTTTCCGCGTCGGGACGGGATTCCGCTAAGACCGCCGACCGCCGTACCGCGCAAAAGGCGGAACAGCACGGTTTCCGCCTGATCGTTTTTATGATGTGCAGTTGCGAAGAAATCAATTCCCTCTTTTTCCCCGAGCGCGTCGAACCACGCGTATCGCGCGTCCCGCGCTGCTTCCTCGAGCGATTTTCCGCTCGCCTTCGCGACCGCCGGGACGTCCGCGCTCCCGGTATAGAGCGTCACGCCGAGCGACGCGCAAACGGACGCGCAGAACGCTTCGTCCCGGTCCGCTTCCTCCCCGCGAATGCGGTGATTGAAATGGCAGGCGGAAAGGCTGATCCCGGTTTCCTCCCGCAGTTCGGCAAGCGTCCGCAGCAGCGCCGAGGAATCCATTCCGCCGGAAAAGCAAACGCATACGCGCGTCCCTGCGCCGACGCCGTTCTCCCGCAGGCAGGACAGGACGGCTTCCTCCGCCCTACTGCGCCGACGCATCCTGTTCCTCCCGTTCGTCCGAGGTCACGAAGCGGAAATATTTGCCGTACCACGCCAGACGCACCCGCCCGGTCGAGCCGTGGCGGTTCTTCGCGACGATACAGTCGCACACCTCGTGGTCGGACAGCTCGTCCGCGTCCTGCTCCGCGACGCGGTAATACTCCGCACGGTGCAGCAGCATGACGACGTCCGCGTCCTGCTCGATGGCGCCGGAATCACGCAGGTCGGTCAACGTGGGTTTGCGGTGCTCCTCGCTCTGGCTCTTCTGGTCCTTCGGACCACGGGAAAGCTGAGAGCAGAGGATGACCGGCACGTCGAATTCCTTCGCGAGGACCTTCAGCGCATTCGTGATACCCTGGATCTCCAGAACACGGTTTTCCCGGCTTTTGGTTTCCTCGCCGTGCATCATCTGCAGGTAGTCGATTACGACCAGACCGAGGTTCTTGAGCTTGCGCAGCTTGGTCTTCATGGCCGTGACGGTGATCTGCGGGTCGTCGTCGATCCAGATCTCCGTTTCGTTCAGGACCGACATCGCGTCCCCGAGCCGCCGCCAGTCGTCGTCGGACAGTTTGCCGTCCCGCATACTGTAGCTGTCGATCAGCGCTTCCGAGCAGAGCAGGCGGGAGGAAAGCTCCTCCGTTCGCATCTCCAAAGAGAAGATGGCGACGTCCTTGCGGGTGCTCTTGGCGATGTTGCAGGCGATATTCAGGGCGAATGAGGTTTTTCCCATGCCCGGACGTGCGCCGACGATGATGAGTTCCCCACCGCCGAGTCCGGCGAGGACGCGGTCGAGCTTTTCGTAGTTCGTGCGGAGTCCCGCCAGGGCGTTCGGATCGTTCTTGAGCAGAAGCAATTGGTCGTAGTTCCGCAGGATCGCGTCTCGGATATGATCGAAATTCTTGTCGTACTTCCGGTCGGCGATCTGCGCGATGCTGTTTTCCGCCTCAGCGAGCTGTTCGCCCGCGTCGCCGACCTCGCTGAACGCCCGCTCAGAAATTTTCTGCGACGCGTCGATCAGCGCACGGAGCAACGCCTTGTCCCGCACGATATGGGCATATTCCACGATATTCGAGGCTCCCGTCGCCTGATCAATGAGGGTCGTGATGTATTTCGCGGCATCCCCCTCGGTATAGGTGCCCATGCGGGTGAGCGTGTCGATGAGCGTCACGACGTCCACCTGCCGGTCGTCTAAAAACATTCGAATCAGCGCGGAAAAGATCTGTTGATGCTGCGGAAGATAGAATTCCTCCGCCTGTAGGAACGAAATTTCATCAAATCGCACCGGGTCCATCAAAACGGTGCCGAGAATGGCTTTTTCCGCTTCGAGGGAATACGGCATCCTGCGGATACTCTCCAGCTCTGCCATTTCTTCTTACGCCCTTACCGAAATTTTCAGAGTTGCGCCGATCTCGCGGTAAAGCTTCACTTCCGCGGTGAAATCGCCGGTGGTCTTGATGGTCGCGCCGACGTCGATCTTCTTTTTATCGACTTTGATCCCGTGCTCCTGTTCGAGCTTTTCGCTGATGTCCTTCGCCGTCACGGCGCCGTACAGCCGTCCGTCCGCGCCCCCGGTCGTTTTGAAAACCAGGCAAAGCCCTTCGAGCTTGGTTTTCAGCTCCGATGCCGCCTTCCGATCCTCGGCTTCGCGGAACGCCTGCGCCTCCTCGCGGTTTTTCAGTTCGGTCATCACCTGCGCGTCGGCGACCTTTGCGAGCTTGCGCGGGAACAGGAAGTTCTTCGCGTACCCGTCCGAAACGTTGACGAGGTCTCCCTTCTTCCCCTGCGCATTGACGTCTTCCAGCAAAATCACTTTCATTTTTTCGCTTCTCCCTTCACGGATTTATTGCGCCTGTATGCACTTGTCGATGGTCTGTTCGAGCATTTCCCGTGCCAGATCCATGTCCAGCACCGGGACGTTTATTTTTTCCTGCTTTTCTTCGTCCCAAACCAGCCGCATCAGCCGCGCACCGGCGGACTGGAAATGACCGCCCCCGCCGAGCGACTCGACGACCGGCAAAACGTTATATGTCCCATCCGACCGCGCGGACAGTGAAACGCCGTCCCCACGCATGTACAGCACGAAGGACGCACAGATCCCCTCAATTCCGACGAACCGCTCCGCGCACTTCGACGCGAGCACGACGTTCCGCGCATCCGGCTCCTCGCAGTAGGAAATGATGAACCGATCGCGGAAACGGTACCGCCTGCGCTCGAAGCCCTCCATCATTTCGTACTCCTCCGGCGTGGTCTTGAACTTCATCTTCGCCTTGGCCGGGTCGGCGCCCGCCGAACGCAGGTAGGAGCAGGCGTGGAAGGTGCGCGAGCCGGTGTCGCGGGTGAAGAACTGCGTATCGAGCAGGATCCCGAGCAGCAGCAGCTGCGCTTCCTCCGTCCGCAGCAAACCGTCCGGAATGGCGAGCTCGAGGATCTCGCACACCAGCTCGGACGCGCTCGAAGCGTTCGGGTCGATGTTCATCGGCGTGAGCACGTTATCCCCGAGGTGGGACGCGAGCGTGTGGTGGTCGATCACGATGACCCGGGGGGCCGTCTGGTAAAGGTCCGCCGAGAAGAACTGGTTCGGATTGGACGCGTCGGTGATGACGAGGAGCGTGTCCGGGGTCATCAGGTCCATCGCACGGCGGGCGTCGACGAACATCGTCTCGTATTCCGGGAACGGAGAGAGCATTTCAAACGCTCCGGCGATGATGCTTTCCTCCCGGTCGGTCACGATTTGCACCGGCTTGCCGAGGAAGGACACCAGCTTCGCCACGCCGATATTGGACGCGATGGAATCGTAGTCCGGGCGAAGGTGCCCCATCACCAGAACGTTGCTGCTGACGCGGATCTGCTCCATGAGCAGGTCGCGGCAGACGCGGGAACGAATGCTGGTTTGCCGCTGGGCGGATTTGACCTTGCCGCCGAACGCGATATACCCGCTTCTCTCCTTATCCTTGACGACCGCGATCGCACCGCCCCGCTGCAAAGCCGTCCGCAGGGCGGTCTGTGCGCTCTCCTGCTTCTCGGCAAGCGTCCCGGTTTCGTCCGAAACGCCGATGGATATGGTCAGCGGAAGCATACTGCTCTCCGACGTCAAAGCAGAAATTTCGTCGATAATGGCAAATTTGCTGTCGATCATCTCCTGCAGCCGGTCGTGCCGGAACAGCAGCAGGAACTTGCCGTCCTCGTATTCGAGCAGCACCGCCTGCATCCGCTTCGCCCATTCGGTCAGCGTCAGGCTGATCTTCGCCGCCGCGAGGCGGAACGTCTCTGCGGCGCTCTGGGACAGCTCGGACGCGTTGTCGACCGCGATCAGCGCGAGCATCGGCGCGTCGTCGATCAGCATTCCGCTTAGCTTCGCTTCGTTCGTCACGTTTGTCCAGACGGTCGCGTAGTAGGTCTTGTTCTTCGTCGCGATCGCGAGAATGTGTACCCGGTAGGTCTCCCCGCCGGTTTCAAATTCAAAAACGTCCTTTCCTTCCTCGCAGGCGTCCTCCAATTGTGCAAAGCAGAAGCGGTCGTCAAACAGCTTCTCCGTCGTAGACAGGAGCATGTGCGACGAAACCTGCGGCAGGCTTTCAAACCGCCTGTTCGCCCAGACGATCTTGTTTCCGCTGCCGACGATGAGCACCGGGTCGTCGATGGATTTGAGCACGTTCACCAGTACGGACGCCATATCCCCCGCCGCATAGCGGTGCAGCCGGGGCCGTTTTTCCGTCCGGCGAGCCAAGCAAAAGACGACGTACAGCAGCGTCAGTGCGCTGAAAAGCAGCCCGAGCGGAACGGAAAAGCGAAACAGCACGAGCGACGACGCGACCAGCAGCAGCATCGCCGCCAAAACGTCTATGAGCCGTTGCACACCGTTTTTCATACAAAAACCTTTCCTATCAAACAAGTTTGGACCGTAGGACAGTATACCATGCGAAATGACGTTCTGTCAAGTCCGTTTTTACGTTCCGTCCCCGCGTTCGTACGGGGCGCCGGTCGACGGGAGGTTCGCCTTTCGGTACCGCGCGGGGCGTTCGAGCGAGAGCTGATTCGGGTCATAGGGCTCGGCGGAAACAACGTTTCTCCCCTTTTTCAGCGTGAACACTGCGGCGCCGGCCGAGGTACGGGTGGTCTTTTCGGTGATCTGTTCCTCCTTCACGAGCAGCGCACGCCCGTCGTCCGTGACGAGGAAATATTCCGGCGCACTCCCGGCGCAGAACACCCCGACGGCAGGGCTGCCGCCGTAAAGCGCTGCGGTCAGCTTACGCCGGTTGGTCTTGGTCTGATAGCTTTCCAGCGGAATGCGGACCGCCTTGCCGTTGGCGAAAAAGACGTTCAGACTGCCCTCGTAGGATTTGAGCGGAAGCGCGGCGACGACGCGCTCGTTCGGCTCGAACGAAAGAGCGGCGGGCAGATAGGTTCCGAGGGAGGACGCCTTGCAGTCCTCAAAATCGCTCATGCGGGACTTGTACACCTGCGCAAGCGACGTGAAGAACAGCACCTCGCACCCGTTCGTGACCTCCTGCTTATACAACAGCGAATCGTTCTCCTTGAACTTCTGCACGTCGCTCCCGCGCAGGGACGCAGGCGTGCATTTCTTGAAGTACCCTTCCCTGCTTAGGAACAGCACGCACGGATAATCCTCAACCGGCTCGGAAAGGTCGATCTCCTCCGTCCCGTCCGGCTCGTAGAGCATGGTTTTTCGGGGTGCGCCATATTTTTCGGCGATCTTCGTCAATTGCTTCGCGATGACCGTGCGAATGCGCCGGTCGCTGCTAATGAGCAGATTCAGCTCCTCGATGGCCTTTTCGAGGTCCTCGATTTCGTCGATGCGGTTGATGATATACTCCCGGTTCAGGTTGCGCAGCCGAATCTCCGCGACGTATTCCGCCTGCACTTGGTCGATGCCGAACCCGTTCATCAGATTCGGTATGACCTCCTTCTCGCTTTCGGTCTCGCGGATGATGCGAATGGCCTTGTCGATGTCGAGCAGGATCTCTTTGAGCCCGTAGAGCAGGTGGAGCTTGTCGCTCTTCTTGGACAGGTCGAAAATATAGGTCCGGCGCAGGCATTCCGTTCGGAACGCGAGCCATTCGTCGAGAATCTCGAGCACGCCGAGCGTCTGCGGCACACCGCCGACCAGCACGTTGAAGTTGCAGGAGAAATTTTCCTCGAGGATGTGCAGTTTGTTGAGCCGGGCGATCAGTTTTTCCGCGTCCGTGCCCCGTTTAAGGTCGATGGCGAGACGCAGACCGCCGATGTCGATCTCGTCGCGAATATCGCTGATCTCCTTGATTTTCCCGCTCTTGACCTGTTCGACGATGGCGCTCTTGATCTTTTCGACCGTCGTCGTGTACGGAATCTCCGTAATTTCAATCCGATTCGCCTTCGCGTCGTAGGTATAGCGCGAACGAACCGCGAACGAACCGCGACCGGTCCGATAGATCTCGCGCAGTTTGTCGCGTTGGTAAAGCAGGATCCCGCCGGTGGAAAAATCCGGGCCCTTGAGCACGTCGAGCAGGTCGTCGAGGGTCATATGCGGGTCCTTGATAAGCCGCACGGTCGCTTCGCACACCTCGCGCAAATTGAACGAGCAAATCGTGCTGGTCATGCCGACGGCGATACCGTTGTTCGGCGAAACGAGGATATTCGGAAAGCCGGTCGGGAGCAGTTCCGGTTCGGTCGTCGTGCCGTCATAGTTCGGCACCATATCGACCGCGTCACAGTCGATGCCGTCGAAGATTTCCTCGCTAATCTTGGCGAGCTTGCACTCCGTATAGCGGGACGCGGCGTAAGCCATATCCGAATACTGCTTGCCGAAACTGCCCTTGGACTCGATGAACGGGTGGAGCAGGGCTTCCTTGCCGGTCGTCAGGCGGACGAGCGTTTCGTAGATGGCGGCGTCGCCGTGGGGATTGAGCACCATGGTCTGCCCGACGACCTTCGCGCTCTTCGCCTTCGGTCCGTTCAGCAGACCCATGCGGTACATCGTATAGAGCAGTTTGCGGTGCGCGGGCTTGAAGCCGTCGATCGCCGGGATCGCACGGGACACGATCACGCTCATCGCGTAGGGCATATAGTTGCTTTCGAGCACCTCCGTGATGCGGACGTCCAAAGGCTCGGCCGCCTGCACGGGAACGGGGGTCGGTTGTTTCTTTTTCGCCATACGTCACCTCACGCCGTCGTTAAAAATCGGCAAGTTCATAGTATTTCGCCCCGTAAGCGGCGATCATTTCCTTCCGCCCCGCCAAATTGTCGCCGAGCAGTACGTCGAACATCTCGCCGGTCTTTCTCTCGTCCTCCGGCATGACCCGAATGAGCCGGCGGGTCGCCGGGTGCATAGTCGTGCGGGACATCATGTCCGGGTCGTTTTCGCCGAGCCCTTTCGAGCGCTGGATGCTGTATTTCTGCCCCTCCAGCTTGGAAAGGATCGACTGCTTTTCATTCTCGTCGTAGGCGAAATAGGTTTCGTCCTTGCAGGTGATTTCGTACAGCGGCGTTTCCGCGATATACACCCGCCCCTCGCGGATCAGCGTCGGGAGCAGGCTGTAGAAAAGCGTCATGATCAGCGTGCGGATCTGGTAGCCGTCGACGTCCGCGTCGGTGCAGATGATGATCTTGTTCCAGCGAAGCTGGTCGAGGTCGAAGGTGGAAAGGTCCTTGCCCTTGTGCCCCTTCAGCTCCATACCGCAGCCGATGACCTTGATCAGGTCGAGGATGATGTCGCTCTTCATCACCTTGTCCGCGGACGCCTTCAGGCAGTTGAGCGTCTTTCCGCGGACGGGAATGATCGCCTGGAACTCCGCGTTGCGGGCGAGCTTGCAGCTCGTCAGGGCGGAATCCCCCTCGACGATATACAGTTCGCACACCTCCGGGTCGCGCGAACGGCAGTTGACGAATTTTTCAACCGTATTCGCGATGCTGTCGACCGGCTGGGTGAGTTTCTTTTTGATATTCACCCGCATCTGGTCGGCGGATTCGCGTGAACGCTTGTTGACGAGGATCTGCTGGCAGACCTGGTCGGCGAGGGCGGGATTCTCCGCGAAGTACGCGTCGAGCGACTGCTTGAAGAATTCGGTCATCGCCTTGGTGATGAACGCGTTGTTGATCGCCTTTTTGGTCTGGTTTTCGTAGGACGTGCGGGTGGAAAAGGAATTGACGACCAGAACGAGGGAGTTCTTGACGTCGTCGAACGTGATCTTCGACTCGTTTTTCGTGTACTTGCTCTTATCGGAGCAGTATTTGTCCACCGCGTAGACGAACGCCGAACGGGTCGCCTTGTCCGGGCAGCCGCCGTATTCGAGGAAGGAGGAATTGTGGTAGTATTCCAGCAGGTTGACCTCGTTCGAGAAGCAGAAGGCGAATTCGATCTTCAGCTTGTAATCCGGCATATCCTGCCGGTCGCGCCCAACCCGTTCGCAGCCGTACTTCTGCACCGGCGTCAGCCCTGCGTCCCCGACGATCTCCGCCATGTAGTCGGCAATGCCGTTCTCATAGCAGAACGTGTGCGTTTCATGCGCTCCCTCGCTGTTCTGCCAATCGAGGTTGAGCGTCAGCCCGGCGTTGACGACCGCCTGCTTGCGCAGGGTTCGCAGGAAGTATTCCAGGGAGATCTCGGTGTCCGTGAACACCTCCCGGTCGCTCTTCCAGCGCACGACCGTGCCGGTCTTATTCTTCGGGCATTCGGTCTTTTCGAGCGTGCCGACCGGCTCGCCGCGCGAGAAGCGGATGGAATACTTCGTCCCCTTCTGATAGGACGTGACCTCCATGAACTCCGACGCATACTGCGTCGCGCAAGCGCCCAGCCCGTTGAGTCCGAGCGAATATTCGTAAGCGCCGCCCTCGTCGTTTTCGTACTTTCCGCCCGCGTACAGCTCGCAGTAGACCAGTTCCCAGTTGTACCGCTGCTCCTTCTCGTTCCAGTCCAGCGGCACACCGCGCCCGAAGTCCTCGACCGTCATGACCCGGTCGGCGTCCACCGAGACGTTGATGACCTTTCCAAACCCTTCCTTGAATTCGTCCACCGCATTGGAAAGGATCTCAAAAAACGAATGCTCGCACCCCTCCAGCCCGTCCGAACCGAAGATGACCGCCGGACGCTTCCGCACCCGGTCCGCTCCGCGAAGCATGGAGATGCTCTGACTGCCGTATTCCTGATTCTTCTTCGCCATATCCTCTTTCCTTTTCCCGTTTCCTTACCTGCGGGGGTCGTAGAAACCGACCTTGCGGTACACCTTCGCGAGCGTCTTATTGGCGGCGTAGGAAGCGCGTTCCGCCCCCTCGATAAGGACCTGATTGAGGAACGCCTTGTCCGCCATATACCGCTCGTATTCCTTCTGGATCCCGCTAAGCAGGTCCGCGACCGCTTCCCCGACCGCCAGCTTGAATTCGCCGTACCCCTTTCCGGCGAACTCCCGCTCGATTTCCCCGTCGGTCTTTCCCGTCACGGCGGAATAGATGTTCATCAGATTGTTGATCCCGTGCTTGCCCTCCGCACGGCGAACCTCGCCGTCGGAATCCGTCACCGCCTTGCGGATCTTCCGCAGGACGACGTCCTTCGGGTCCAGCACAAAAATCGTCCCGTCCCCGCTTTCGGACTTGCTCATCTTTTTGGTCGGATCGGAGAGGGAGCGGATGCTCGCACTGTTCTGCGTCGTGAGCGCTTCGGGGATGCGGAAGGTCTCGCTGTAGACCCCATTGAAGCGGTTGGCGATGTCGCGGGCAAGCTCGACGTGCTGCGTCTGGTCCTTGCCGACCGGGACGCAGTCCGCCTGGTACAGCAGGATGTCCGCCGCCATCAGCACCGGGTAGGTATACAGTCCGCCGTTGATATTATCCGCGTGCCGGGCGGATTTATCCTTGAACTGCGTCATGCGGTTCAGCTCACCCATCATCGTGTAGCAGTCGAGCACCCACGCGAGCTGGGAATGCGCCGGGACCATGCTCTGTAAAAACAGGGTGATCTTTTCCGGGTCCAGCCCTGCGGCGAGGTAGATAGCGGCGGTCTTGAGACAGTTTTGCCGCAGCTCCGCCGGGACCTGCCGTACCGTGATCGTATGCAGGTCCGCAAGCATATAGTAGCACAGGAAATCGTCCTGCATCTTCGTCCAGTTGCGCAGAGCGCCGAGGTAATTCCCGATGGTGAGCGTGCCGGACGGTTGGATGCCGGACAGGACGATTTTCTTTCTTGCTTCTTCCATAACGTTTGACCGTTCCTTCTTCCCGCTTTCTGCGGGAGGTTTTTGCAAAAACATACAAGTATAGTATAGCATAGAAACGGGCAAATTTCAATAAATTTCCTGCAAAAAAGTTCCAGGATTTCAAAAAAAATCCCCCTTTCGGGGCGAAAAAGACAGTTTTGCATATTTATTCGTTCGGCTTTTTTGCCTTTTCCTGTGTGGAAGTCTGCACCGCAAAATCGGATTTGGAAAGTATCACACCGGGATATTTTCCGAATGGCGGAAACTTTCCGCCGTCGAAAAAAAGGAAAACGGGCGGCTCGAAAGCCGTCCGTTTTCGCTCGTTTACCCCTCGAAATCGAATCCGATGACGCGCCAGGTTTTCCGCCCCGCGTCCGTTTCGGAAGTAGTGCATGTAAATCGTATATGGAAGTAGAACACCTGCTGGTCGCCCCATTCGTCCGTCCGCGTGAAATCATATTCCGCGTAAGCGCTCGGCGAACCGTCCGAACCGAAGCCGCATAACGTCAACCCCTGCTCGTCCAGCGAGCTGATCCGCTCGCTGAACGCCCCCATGAGCGCGTCCTCGTCGGCGACAGTCAGCGCGGTCTTACGATCGCCTTTCAGGTAAGCGTTAAAGAAGCGAAACGCGGTGTTTTGCAGGCTCACATACCGTTCCGTCCCGCAAAAGGTTTCCAGTGTCAGCGGCATCCCATACGAGCCGCCCGCAAACGTGAGGTCTGTCGCGCTTTCCGCCGGAACGGGCGTCAGTTCGCACGAGAGGACCTTCCAATCCGCGTTCCAGTCCGCGTCTCCGGGGTTCGTGCAGCGACGCGGATACGCCTTGGTTCGCGTTTTGCAGGGCATACCGCACGGTCAGGTCCGCTTTTTGGGTGTCCGTCCCGTCGAGCGTATACGGTTCAAATCGGATCGACGTATACGCTACGCGGTCAAACGGTCCGACGACGACAACGGAAACTATGCGGGCAGGGTGTCCACATTTCGCGCGAAGGCCAGCGCCCCCTTCTGGTCAGTGCGAATGCAGTCGCTGAGAAAGCGGTAGACCGTCTGCTGCAATCGCAGGAATTCGGGTTCCCGAACGAACGCGCCCATAGTAACCGCTTGCCCTTCCGACGGCGAACCGGGCCCGACGGAGGCATATACCGACGCGTCTTTCAAGTAAAGCACGCCGTTTTCGTCACGTGAAACGACGCCGGTCAAAACTTTTTCGCCCGTCATGCCGTCCGGCAGGGATACGGCAAGGGTTTCGGCTTCGCAAAAATCGCATACGCCGTTTTCCCCCTCCACGCAGACGGTCAGCTCGTCCGGGAGACGCAGGGTGTAGGCGTATCCGTTCGACCCGTCCGCAAGCGTTCCGCGCACCGCGATCTGTCGTTCGACGTAAGGGGCAAGCCCGGATGCGTCCTCGTATTGTGTACCAAAATTCAAAAGGAAGTAGTTTTTTGCGCTCCCGATCGGGAAGAAATCCCATTTCGCACTTATTTCGTATTCCACGTTGCTCAAAAACACATACCGAACATTCGCGCTGGTCGAAACGAAGGATTGATACCACTGCCCGTTCTCCAACTGCACCATTTCCTGCGTTTCATACTGCAAGTCTCCGGGGTCGCGGTAGGTTTCCGGGTCCTGCGCATGAAGCGACAATGCGTTCACATAGGCGGCTTTCAAAGGCGTCGGAAGGAACAAGGCGACGTCCTTCAGGTAAAAGATCCCGTCCTCGTCCAGCATGACCACGCCGGTCACCATTTCCGAATCAAATTCGTCCTTATCCCAGAACAGCGGACCCAGCCAGCGCGGAAGCGCGATCCTGTCCGTTTGGTAGAATGCACAGGTCCCGCCTTCCCCTTCCACGCAAACGGTCAGTTCGTCCGTAAGCACCAAGACGCGGGAATATTTTTCGCCATCTCCGCCGTCCAGTTCTCCCCATACCGCGATCGGGCGTTCGACGTAACGGGCGACGCCGGTCTCGTCCTCGAATCGTGCGCCGGCATTGTAGAGATAATAGGTTTTTTCGCTTCCGATCGGGATGAAGTCCCAATTCGCGTTCATCTCGTACTCCGCGTTGCTCAAGAACACATACCGAATGTTCACGTCGGACGCGACGTAGGACTGGTACCATTGCCCGTCCTCCAATTGCACCATTTCCCGCGTTTCGCTCTGCAATTCACCGGGATCGCGGTAGGTTTCCGGGTCCTGCACATGCAGCGAGGAAGCATTTTTATAATCCGCCTCTATACCGGCGACGGTTGTCCCGCCGGATGTTTCGCCGGACGTTTCGTTTGATACCTCGCTCGACGTTTCTCCAGACGTTTCGTTTGATGTTTCGTTTGATACCTCGCTCGATGTTCCTTCAGATGTTTCACCTGAGGTTTCGTCCGATACCTCGCTTGATGCCTCCTCCGACGTTCCGGCAGCCGTGCATACCATCAGCGTCAGAAGTGCAGCGCAGAGGACGACGGTCAGGCAGATCGCCCAAACGGGAATTTTTCCTTTCATAATACGCGTAATCCTCTCTTTCACACTGACTTTGCCAAAGGACAACGGTGAGAAGACGGGGCTTCCGCCTTGACTGACAGAAAGCAGCGCCAGCGAATACGCTTTCCTGTCCGCTTCCGCCATGTTTTTGACGGTTTTTTCGTCGCAGGCGTACTCGATGTCCTTGCTGAGCAGGAGGTACGCCGCCCAAACCAGCGGGTTGAACCAGTGTACGCAAAGCACCAGAAACGCGAGCGGTTTGAGGATATGGTCGAACCGCTTGATGTGCGACTCCTCGTGTGCGATGTAGTACGGCCAGTCCGCCCGGTTCGCGGATGCCGGGATATAGATCAGCGGGCGGAAGAACCCGGACACGAACGGGGAACAATTTTGCCCCAGCACGCGCACCCGGCTGTCGTAAACGACCGCGTCCCGCACCTGGTAATGCAGCAGCAGCGAACTCGCAGTCAGGTAGCCGAGCATGACAATGATCCCGCACACCCAGACCAAGGAAAGGATTTCGACCACGTCCACCGTCGATTCCTCCGGCGATGCGGCGCCCGGGACGGGTTGCGCAACGTCAGTGTCCAACGTCGGGACGCTGTCCGGGACGACGTTCGGCACGTCGGTGTACGGCGTGGAGACGGTACCCGGGACGACGTTCGGCACATCATTCTGCACCGCCTCCGACACGGACTGCGAAACGATTTCCTCCGCAGGCGACGGAAAGGGCGAAACGGAAGCCGGAAGCTCGATCAGCCCGACGGGAATGACCAGCCGTGCGAACACGACCGCCCAAATCACGCACCGAAGAAAGGACGGGCCCTTCTTCAAAAGCGGGCGCAGGAGAATCGCCGCAAGCACGGCGATCGACGGAATGATTGAAGCGCTGCACAGACCGAGAAACAGTTCTTTCATTTTCTATCCCCTCCCTGTCGTCGTTGAAATCTCGTTTTGATTGGTATTGCTTGTTATTCCTTGAGACTAGTATATCACACTATACCTATCTTGTCAAGAGGTTTTTGAAAATTTTTTTGATCGCACGCTCTCGCATGACGGTCGTGACAGCCGCACCGTTCCTCTCGCGACGCGGAAACCCCGTTTTCCCCTTCTCTGTTACGGACGAATCTGCGTTTCGGAAACCGGTTTGCCGACTTTTTGGTTCTGAATCAGGTCGAGAAGGGTCTCGGACGATACCGTATAGTATGTGCGGTCGGAATCGTCCCCGCTTTCCTCACCGGCAGCAAGCAGCAGGAAATCCGGCTCCATGCTGTCCCCGTCCTGCGTCTGGAAAAGCTGTATTTCGTCGATTTGTTCCGCTTCCGACGGACTTTCGATCAATTCGCGGGAGGCGCCTGCCGAAAAATCGTAAAAGTACACGGCACTCTTCGCATCCTCGCGCAGGAGATACAAAAAGCCGTAATTACTTCCCTGCGGGTCATACCAGGTCAGCCCCGAAACCGTCTGTCCGTCCGAAAGGTCCGCGAGTTTTTCCGTTTCCTTGAGGTCCGCATTGAAAAACCAAATCGCATTGTCCGACGCGACCGCCGCCCCGACGTCATTTACGCCGATCGAACGGATCTCGTCCGCTTCAAATACGATTTCGCAGCCCGAACCGTTCGCGTATTCGCTCAAAAGCAGGACGTTCCGGCTGCTCTCGTCGTCATAATCGTATTCCACATGGTACAGGAATCGCTGATACCCGTCCAAACGGTAAACGCTGTGCAAATAAAAATCGGTGGAGCCGAGCCCGTATTCGCTCAATTGCTTTTTCAGTGCCTCGATCTCCGCGTTATCCAAAGGCAGATTTTGGCCATCGCCCGACGCATCGGAATCGGCGCTCGTATCCGCGTTATCGCTTTCGTTCGTCGCGTCGCCCGTCGGTGTGCTTCCGAGCGAGCACGCCATCAGCGTCAGAAGTGCCGCGCAGAGGACGACGGTCAGGCAGATCGCCCAAGCGGGATTTTTTCCTTTCATAATACGCGTAATCCGCTCTTTTACGCTGACTTTTCCGAAGGACAGCGGTGAGAAGACGGGGCTTCCGCCTTGACTGACGGAAAGCAGCGCCAGCGAATACGCTTTCCTGTCCGCTTCCGCCATGTTTTTGACGGTTTTTTCGTCGCAGGCGTACTCAATATCCTTGCTGAGCAGGAGGTACGCCGCCCATACCAGGGGGTTGAACCAGTGCACGCAAAGTACCAGAAATGCGAGCGGTTTGAGGATATGATCGAACCGCTTGATGTGTGATTCCTCGTGCGCGATGTAGTACGGCCAGTCCGCCCGGTTCGCGGATGCCGGGATATAGATCAACGGGCGGAAGAACCCGGACACAAACGGGGAGCAGTTCTGCCCCAGCACGCGCACCCGGCTGTCGTAAACGACCGCGTCCCGCACCTGGTAGTGCAGCAGCAGCGAACTCGCAGTCAGGTAGCCGAGCATGACAATGATCCCGCACACCCAGACTAGGGAAAGGATTTCGACCACGTCCACCGTCGATTCTGCTGCCGAATCGGCGCCCGGAACGGGTTGCACAACGTCAGTGTCCAACGTCGGGACGCTGTCCGGGATAATGTTCGGCACGTCGGTGTACGGCGTGGAAACGGTACCCGGAACGACGTTCGGCACATCATTCTGCACCGCGTCCGGCATAGATAGCGAAACAGTTTCCTCCGCAGTCGACGCGAAGGGCGAAACGGGAGCCGGGAGCTCAATCAGCCCGACGGGAATGACCAGCCGAGCAAACACGACCGCCCAGATCACGCAGCGAAGAAAGGACGGGCCCTTCTTCAGCAGCGGGCGCAGGAGAATCGCCGCAAGCACGGCGATCGACGGAATGACCGAAGCGCTGCACAGACCAAGAAACAGTTCTTTCATTTTCTATTCCCTCCCTGTCGTCGTTGGAATTCTTTTGCCAGATCCACTTTTCCGGGGAAATGCATGCCTTTGCGATTCCGATGTACGCATCTCGCTGTCTCGTTTGAATTAGTATTGTTCGTTATTCCTATGCGGTGAGTATATCACAATATACCCATCCTGTCAAGAGGTTTTTGAAAGATTTTATATTTTTTTCAAATTCCATGAAATATGGCTCCTTGAGCGGCACGAAAAAAATTTTTTAATGCCTGTTGACAAATGTAAGTGCATGTGTTATACTGCACTTACAAAAGTAAGTGGAAAGGGAGCACCCATATGGAACTGAAAGAAATTCATCTCGGAGAAGCGGAGACGCGCTTCGCAAAAATCGTCTGGCAGAACGAACCTGTCACCACGAGCGCACTATATCGCCTGAGCAAGGAGGCGCTCGGCTGGACCAACAGCACGACCTTCACCGTTTTGCGGCGACTGTGCAAAAAGGGACTTTTTCGGACGGAAGAAGGCGTTGTCACGTCCCTCGTCTCGCGAAAGGACTTCTTTGCCGAGCAAAGCCAGAAATTCGTCAGCGAGAGCTTCGACGGGTCGTTCCCGTCCTTCCTCGCCGCCTTTTCGGAGCGGCAGAAACTCACCCCGGAGGAGATCGAAGCGGTCCGCAGCATGATCGAAAAATTTGAAAAGGGGGAAGGATCATGAACCTGGAGCAATTGTTTTTGTCCCTGCTCAATCGCAGCCTTGCGGCGTGCTGGCTGATCCTTGCGATCATCATTCTGCGTCCGTTTCTGCGCAGAGTGTCGCGGTCGCTTTGCTGTGCGTTGTGGGGTCTTGTGGCGTTTCGGTTGCTTTGCCCGTTCCCGGTTCGGAGCGTGTTGAGCCTGATCCCGAGCGTGGAAACCGTTCCGACGGATCTCGCTTCGGCGACGACCATCCTTGACGGGCTCCTTCCCGTAGGATCGCAAACGGGAGACGCTCTTACGTCCTCCCCGTCCGACGTCCCCGCGACCGCACCCGCCGCGCTAACGCTTTTGCAGGTCCTGACGTGGATATGGCTGATCGGGGTTGCGATGCTCCTCCTATATGCGTTGGCGTCCTCCCTGCGGATATACCGCTGTGTGCGGGAGTCTGTTCGGCAGGAAGGCGGGTACTGGATGTGCGACCGGGTCGATTTTCCGTTCGTGATCGGCTTTTTCCGCCCGCGTATCATTCTGCCGTTTGAAGTGGATCGGCAGGACCTTCCGTACATTTTAGCGCACGAGCGGGCGCATATGGCACGGCACGACCATTGGCGCAAGCCGATCGCATTCCTGCTCCTTTCCGTGTTCTGGTTCCAGCCGGTGTTCTGGATCGCCTATCATCTGCTTTGCAGGGATGCGGAATTTGCCTGCGACGGGCGTGCGCTCCGCAGTCTGGGAATCGACAAGGAAAGCAAGGCGGGCTACGCGATGGCACTGCTGAAAAGCTGCCCCCAGCGCTCCTACGCCGCAAAGCTGACCGGCCCGTTGGCGTTCGGTGGTCTGCAGATCAAGCGTCGGGTGGATTCCGTGCTGACGTATAAGCGACCCACGACGGTGCGGATGCTGGCGGCGCTGCTGATGTGCGCGGTGCTGGCGGTATGCTTCCTGACCGACCCGGAAGTCGAAGCGCATGCGGTCGCGGACACCTCCCCGGCGGAAACCGCCCCGATCGAAACCCCTCCCGAAGAGGACGCGACGTCCCTGCCCGCCGAAGCGCCGGAAGGAATGACGGCGAACCGATCGGAGCAGGAGGACGAAACCACAATATGGTATCTTTCTGAAATCTTTCAGTATTTCGTGGAAGAGCTTGGATACGACCCGCAGTACATCTTGGACTGGGCGATCGATCAGGTAAATCGTGAATATCCGGACGGCGAAAATTTTATGTTGATCATTGATATTGACGTCGCCACCTATCTGGAAACGGGCAAAATGATCAAGGTCGCGCAATAAGCTCTCGTGGAAAAATTCCGACAAAAAAAGAAAAGGGGGAAATGAAGATGAAAGTTACACGGCAGTTTCCAAAACTTTTGGCGGTGGGTTTGGTTCTCGCAATGACCCTTTCGTCCCTTTCCGGGTGCGATAAGGAGGAACAGACCTCGGCGGGGATGGTCAGCGATTTTGAGTCGCAAACGCACATTCAGGTCAGCGCACCGGCGGCGGAATCGACTTCCGGCGAAACAATTTCCGGCGAAACGAGCGATAGCACGTCGAAAGAACCGCTTTCCGGCGAATTTGTCGTCAGCGAAAAGAAGTACGATTACAAAGATGGGAATCTGGAACTGCTCTACGTCGAAAATCAAACGAACCGGCATTGCAACGTGACAATTCACGGGAAATACCTCGACGAGAACGGCGAAACGATTCGGGAGGAAACGCAAACCTATATTTGTTTCTCTGCAGGCTGGGCGAATTACTTTCAATTCTATCCGAGAATGACATTTAACGGTTTTTCCTACGAGATAGAAACCGAAGAATATGTGAAGGAACCGCTTTATAGCGACGAGAACGGAACGCCGCTTGTGTCTTACCTCAATATCCGTTATGTGAAAAATATGTATTGGATACGCGATTTTTTTACCGGAGGCGTAGAGGCAAGGACCATGGTATTCGATACTGTCATAGAAAATCATCACCCGACAGTATCCATCAGCGCAGAGTACTACGTCATTGTATTTGACGAACAAGGGGAAATCTATTTATTGGGTACCGAATATGACGATATGGCTTTTGGAGTTGGAAATGGTGTCTTTGGTACGTGTATCGACCCGGTCGGGACGGGGGACAATGGGGAAACGCGCGTTCCTACACCGATTTGGATGCAGGAGTTAGGACAGGATGAAACGGTTCCGGAGAACGTGCAGGGCGTCTTTACCGCCGTTTACGCTTTGATCGATGTGGTCGATTATCAAGAATATGTGAAGCAACTTCATTCGGACGGGATTGGGTAAAGAAAACGGAAGAAAGGAAGGATTGGTTTTGTACATGCAAGGGAAAAGGATTTTTACGTTTGTTTTACTGCTCGCGATGACGATTTCCGTATTTTCCGGGTGTAACAAGGAGGAACAGACCTCGGCGGGGACGGTCAGCGATTTTGAGTCGCAGGCGCATTTTCAAGTCGGCGTGTCGGAGGGGGAATCCTCTTCCGGCGATACTTCAAATGCACCGGTTTCGGGTGAATTTGTCGTCAGCGATAAAAAGTATGCTTACAACGACGCGAATCTCGTGCTGCTGAATGTGGAAAACAAAACGGACCGCCACTACAATGTGACGATTCACGGGAAATACCTCGACGAGAACGGGGAAACGATTCGGGAAGAAACGCAAACATTCGAGGCTTTTCCCGCCGGATGGTCGAACCACTTCATTTTCTACCCGAAAATCGCTTTTGACAGATTTACATTTGAACTGGAAACAGAAGCGTACGTGCCTGACCGTCTGACCTCCGACAGCGAGGGGAACCCATTAGCGTCCTACATGGAATTATCCTACGAAAAAACTTTGCAATGGCTGGATGGTTGGGGAAATGATCACGGTTCTCTGTATTTTACCGCATTTATGGAAAATCATCATCCGAGCGTGACGATCGGTTCAGATTTTCATGTGATCCTGCTTGACGCGAATGGGGAAATCTATATAACGGATTATGAGTTCATTGATAATGGTACAAGCGGTACTCAGTGTACGCCTGTTGGCGGCGAGGACGACGGGAAAAACAGTACGGAAATTTATCTCTTAGAACACATCCTTGAGGGAAGGGAACCGATCCCTGAAACTGTGCAGGGGAAGTTTACTGCAATTTTTGCGATTGCGACACCGTGGGACATGGATGTAGCGGCGCAAAGGGGTTTGGTTTGAGTCATTCTGAGGAATGGCTGAGAACCGTGGTTGGTTGGACGGGTTGAGCCGAATGGGACAGAAAGGAAGGATTTGTTTTGTATCTGCAAGGAAAAAGGATTTTTACGTTTGTTTTACTGCTCGCGATGACGCTTTCCGTATTTTCCGGGTGCGATAAGGAGGAACAGACCTCAGCGGGGACGGTCAGCGATTTTGAGTCGCAAACGCATATTCAGGTCAGCGCACCGGCGGCGGAATCGACTTCCGGCGAAACGACTTCCGGCGAAACGACTTCCGGCGAAACGAGCGATAGCACGTCGAAAGAACCGCTTACCGGCGAGTTTGTCGTCAGCGAAAAGAAGTATGACTATAAAGACGCGAATCTGGAATTACTCTACGTCGAAAACCAGACGAACCGGCATTGCAACGTGACGATTCACGGGAAATACCTCGACGAGAACGGCGAAACGATTCGGGAAGAAACACAGACTTTCGAGGCATTTCCGGCGGGCTGGTCGAACAACTTCATTTTCTACCCGAAAATCGCTTTTGACAGTTTCACCTATGAATTGGAAACGGAAGAATATGTAACCGACCCGATGTTTTCCGACGCGGACGGGAATCCCCTTGCGTCCTACATCGAATTGACGTATGAGAAAAAATTGTATTGGATCCGTGGATCAGCGGGCGTAGATGAGAACGGTCACCCTATAGAAGCAAGAGAATTGTTATTCGACGCCGAAATGAAAAACAATCATCCGACGGTAACAATAGGGGCAGACTTTCATGTGCTGGTTCTCGATACGGACGGAAACATTTTTATGACGGATTATGATTATCCCGTTCCATATGGCAATAGCGGAGCTATAACAGGTCCTGTGGGGAGTGAAGATGATGGCAAATCCCTTACGCAGATTTGTCTTTTTCAGCAAGAACCGGGGCTTGACGAGATCATTCCGGAGAACGTACAGGGAGTATTTACCGCGGTTTTTGCGATAAAAGATGCCCTTGATTTTGAGAAACTTGCGGCGCAAGTCAAACAGCCCGAATAGACCGCACACGATTGGGAAGGAAGGGTGAGAAACGGTGTTATTCTTACGGTCCTTATGGAAAAGCAAATACGACTTCCTCGCGGCGACGGCGATTCTGGTCGTGACGACGCAACTCTGGGAAGAACAGCGAATCCTCACCGAACCGGGGGTGAACAACTTCTTTCAGTCGTGCGAACTGCTCGTGCCGTTCCTCGTTCTGCTGCCGGTGTCGTTTCTGCTGTACGACAATTACGAAATCGAATTGGGGCTTATCAACGGGGTCTCGACGCTGAAATTGGCGCTCTGCAAGTTCTTTTCGACCGTTGTCGCGACGCTAATCCCGTCGGTCGCGTGCTGTTTGCTCGTGCGGGAGAAGTACTACTGGTGCAACCCGCTGAGTGTTCGGATTCCGCTGGAGGTGCCGGAACACTTCAGGCTCTATCTGGCGCTGTCCGCCGTCGTGACGACGCTGTTCTTCGCGTCGCTGTTCCTGCTGTTGCGGGTGGTTTTGCGGAACTGCTATGCGCCGGTGGGGCTGGGAATCCTCGTGTTTTCGCTGTTTCAGCCCCGTATGCAGGACGTTTGCGACCTGACCCTGCCGTTTTCGCAAGCCCTGTTCGACCCGTTCGTCACGCGCTACCTTATCGGCGACGCGGTGGCGAACGCGGGATTTACCGTGGAGGCGACCGGGCAGGTCGTCGACCCGTTCCCGCATTTGTGGACGTATAACCGCCTGCTGTTCTTCGGTTTGGCGGTCGTGCTCCTCGCCGTAACCTGTATCCTGCTTCGGCGCGAAAACTTACACGAATCGTTCGGAGATTGAAAGGAGAACGCCCTATGAACATCGAAATTACCAACCTGACGAAAATCTACCCGCGCGGGAAGAAAAAGGCGCTCGACGGCGTCCATATCACGATTGGTTCCGGCATTTTCGGACTCATCGGTCGGAACGGCGCGGGAAAAACCACGCTCATGCGGATTTTAGCGACCATTATGAAGCCCACCGACGGGATGATTACCTTCGACGGGAAGGATTTGCAGGAACACAAAGAAGAATTCCGTTCCTCGCTCGGCTACCTGCCGCAAAGCACGAAACTCATGCCGCGTCTGAACATCGTGGAGTTTCTGGACTACGTCTGTATTCTCCGCAAGAGGAAGGACAAGAAGGAACGCAAGGAAATCATCGCGAACGCGATTGAAACGGTCGGTCTCGTCGGCGAGGAAAAGAAACTGTTGCGTAGCTATTCCGGCGGGATGCTCCGGCGCGCGGGCATCGCGCAAGCGCTGATTGGCAACCCGAAAGTGCTTATCATCGACGAGCCGACGACCGGGCTTGACCCGGAGGAACGGCTGTACTTCCTGAACCTGCTTTCCCGTATCGCGGCGGAGCGAACGATCGTCTTTTCGACGCACATCACGGCGGACATCGAGCATTTGTGCAACAACATTTGCGTGCTGGAGCAGGGAAAAGTCGAGTACCTCGGCGACAAGACGTCGTTCGTGTCGCGTATCGACGGGAAGCTGTTCGAGCTGACCGGCACGCCGGAGCAGGAGGCGCTGTTGCGGCAGAATTCCACCGTTACGTCGGTCGCGTATGTGGACGGCAAGCCGCAAGTGCGGTATGTCGCACCCGCGCCGGTCGTGGAGGGCTCGCAACCCGTTTCCCCGACGCTGGAGGACGCGTACATCTACGCCCTCGGCGGCGTGAAACGGTAAAGGGGGGTGGACGGTATGTTCCGAACCATCTACAAAAATACATGGAAAACCCTGTTCCGCTCGGTGACGTTCTGGCTCGCCGTGCTGGTCCTGCTGGGGATTTCCGTGTTTCACGTTTCCACGCAAGTGTCCTTTTACTGGGAATCCGCCGAAAACGTTCAGCGGTTCGAGCCAGAGTACGTCCCCGAAGTCCTTCCGGAAAGTCTCGTGCAGGAGGTCGACAATGTCGTCAGCGGCGGCTTTCTGGTGTATCAAATCGCCGTTTTCGCAATCATCGCGACGGTGCTGGTGCTGAACCGGGACTACGGCGACCAATTTTTCGAGATTGAAAAAGCCGCCGGGGTGTCGCCGTTCCGCTACACCGCCGGGCGGCTGGCGGCGCTTCTGACCATTTCGGTGGTCGCACTGGAGGTCTTTTCGTTCGCGGCCCTGCACGCGCTGCTCATCGGCAAAGGCGGCGTCGTGGGGCAGAGCGCCTTGCAGACTATGCTGACGACCTTCCCGCGCCTGACGTGCGGCGTGCTGTTCAAGGGGATCCCGCACCTGTGCTTCTACATCGGGTTGACCTACCTGTTCGGCACGCTGTTCCGCAACGGGCTCGTCGGCGGTGCGGCGGGGTTTGCGAACGCGATTTTCTACTATGTGACCTATATGCTGTATCGGTATGACGACGGCTGGGTCACCTACTTTCAATACTTTTGTCCGTCGCCGAATGTTTTGCGCTTCTATGTGGGCTACTTCGGGACGGCGAATGGGGAGCGTATCTTCGCGATGTACGGCGTTACGACGGGCGGCATGGTGTTTTGCGTTGCCTTCCTCGTCGGGGTCGCGCTACTGTGCGCGGCGGTGTCCTATTGGCGCACCCGCCGCCGCGAGACTTGAAGTCCGGGGGGCGAGGGGGTGTGCTGTATCGGACGATCTGTAAAAACAGTTGGAAAACCCTTTTGCGGTCGTGGTCGTTCTGGCTTGCCGTGGCGGTCGCGGCGGCGATCGCGGTGCGCGAGGGCTTTACGGAGTATGTCACATATGCTTCGGGGTACGAGCCGGCCGTGTTGTCCTACGAGCGTTATGTGCAGGGGATCTATCACAGGCTGCCAATGCTGCTGTCGATCGCTTTGCCGTTCCTTACGGTGATAACGACGGTTCTCGTTGTACATCGGGATTATGGGGATCAATTTTTCGAGATCGAAAAAGCTGCGGGGATCAATCCCGCAGACTACCTGTTCGGTCGGTTCAGCGTGATTGCTATTACGACGGCGGCCGCGCAGTGGGTGATCGGCTTTCTGTGTATCTCGGTATTTGTCGTTCGGAAAGGCGGCGTGTACGGTCTGACCGCATGGCAGTCCTGTCTTGATTCCGCGTGGAGATTGCTTTGCATTGATTTGTGTGCGGCCCTTCCGATGATCCTGTTTTATCTTGGTCTGACGTATTTGCTCGGCGCCTTGCTTCGGAGCGGAATTGCAGCGGCGATCGGCGGTCTGGGGTGCAGTGTGGCAAATTATGCGTTCACGATCCTGTACCAGTACCGCGCATTTCAAACGTATTTCGATTATGTTTCGCCGCCGCCGAAGATGCTGCTGCGATATGTGGTCTACCATCGGGAGGCAAACGGCGGTATCCAGTTGATGGGCGCCACGTTTGAAAAAGCGCTGCTTTCCGCAGGGATTTTGGTCGCCTTTTTTGCCGTGTGCGCGGGATGCTGTTACGGCTTGGTCAAAAGAAGGGAATGTTGATACAAAAAAGGGCTTCCGGGAAACCCCGGAAGCCATTAAAAATGATTGCTATGCCTTACTTTTTCATCGCTTCCTCGACCGCGACGGCGCAGGCGACGGTCGCGCCGACCATCGGGTTGTTGCCCATGCCGATCAAGCCCATCATCTCGACGTGCGCCGGGACCGACGAGGAGCCCGCGAACTGCGCGTCGCTGTGCATACGTCCCATCGAATCGGTCAGACCGTAGGACGCGGGACCCGCCGCGACGTTGTCCGGGTGAAGCGTGCGCCCCGTGCCGCCGCCGGACGCGACGGAGAAGTACTTCTTGCCCTTCTCGACGCATTCCTTCTTGTAGGTGCCGGCGACGAGATGCTGGAAGCGGGTCGGGTTGGTGGAGTTGCCGGTGATGGAAACGTCCACGCCCTCGTGCCACATGATCGCGACGCCCTCGATCGGGTCATTCGCGCCGTAGCAGCGGACCTTCGCCTTTTCGCCGTCGGAATAGGCGATCTCACGCACGATGGTCAGTTCCCCGGTCTTGAAATCGTAATCCGTCTGGACGTAGGTGAACCCGTTGATACGGGAGATGATCATCGCAGCATCCTTGCCGAGACCGTTGAGGATGACCCGCAGCGGCTCCTTGCGGACCTTGTTCGCCGTACGGGCGATCCCGATCGCGCCTTCCGCAGCGGCAAAGGACTCGTGCCCCGCGAGGAACGCGAAGCACTTGGTTTCCTCGCGCAGCAGCATCGCGCCGAGGTTGCCGTGCCCAAGCCCAACCTTCCGCGTCTCCGCGACGGAGCCGGGAATGCAGAACGCCTGCAGACCAATCCCGATGGCTTCCGCCGCGTCGGAAGCGTTCTTGCAGCCCTTCTTGATCGCGACCGCACAGCCGAGCGTATACGCCCAGACCGCGTTCTCGAAGCAGATCGGCTGTACGCCGCGAACGATGGCGTCCGCGTCGACGCCCTTTTCTTCGCACAGCGCCTTGGCTTCCTCCAGCGAGGAAAGCCCGTATTCTTTCAGACAGGCATTGATCTTTTCAATCCGTCTTTCGTATCCTTCAAATGTTGCCATGTTCCGTTCGCCTCCTTATTCCTTTCTCGGGTCGATATACTTGACCGCTTCGTCGTACCGGCCGTAGGTCTTGACGTTCTTTTCGTACGCTTCCGCCGGCGCGACGCCGTTGCGAATGGCTTCCATCATCTTGCCGAGGTGAACGAATTTATACCCGATGACCTGGTCGTCCTTATCGACGGCAAGGTTGAGGATGTACCCTTCCGCCATTTCGAGGTAGCGGACGCCCTTCGCGTTGGTCGCGAAGATCGTGCCGACCTGCGAACGGAGCCCCTTGCCGAGGTCGTCGAGAGAGGTGCCGACCGGCAGACCGTTCTCCGAGAAAGCGGTCTGCGAACGACCGTAAACGATCTGCAGGAACAGTTCGCGCATCGCGACGTTGATCGCGTCGCAGACGAGGTCGGTATTGAGCGCTTCAAGGATGGTCTTGCCCTGCAGGATCTCCGCCGCCATCGCCGCGGAATGGGTCATGCCGGAGCAGCCGATCGTCTCGACGAGCGCTTCTTCGATGATGCCCTCCTTGATGTTCAGGGACAGCTTGCAGCAGCCCTGCTGCGGAGCGCACCAACCGATGCCGTGGGTAAAGCCGGAAATGTCCTTGATCTCGTACGCCTTGACCCATTGCCCCTCTTCGGGGATTGGGGCCGGTCCGTGCTTCGGACCTTTGGCGATCGGACACATCCGTTCAACTTCGCTGGAATACTGTAACATGTTCTTTCTCCTTTCGGGATCGTATATCGTTTTCTTTTTACGGGATAATTTCGCCGAACACCTCGCCGGACAGCCCGGCCGCGTTCGCTTCGTCCGTGTCGAGGTGGACCGCAGGCGCGTACTTATCGCTGACGCGGACGACGACTTCGCCGAAGGTCAGACCGCGTTCGCCGTCGACCTTGACCGAAACCACCTGCTTGTCCTGCAGACCCATCTCCTCCGCCGTCGCCGTATCGAGGTGCAGATGGCGCTTCGCGGCGATGACGCCGTGGTCGATCTCCAGTTCGCCCGCCGGACCGACGATCTTGATGCCTTCCGTGCCGGCGAGGTCGCCGGATTCCCGGATCGGCGCCGTGACGCCGAGCGTGCGGGCGTCGGTCAGCGAAATTTCGACCTGCGTTTCCTTGCGGACCGGCCCGAGGATCAGGACGTTGTTGATGGACTTTTTCGGACCGACGAGGTTGACCCGTTCGTTGCTCGCGAACTGCCCCGGCTGGGAAAGCATCTTCTTGACGGTCAATTCCTTGCCCGGACCGAGCAGGACTTCCAGATCCTCCTGCGTCAGATGGACGTGTCTTGCGGAGGTTTCCACGATGATCTTTTTCATAACAAACCCTACCTTCCTTTTGACTCTCCTTCAATTATACAACGCTTTGCCGGAAAAGTAAAGAGATTTTTCGCAAAATTTCCGTCTCGTCCGAAAAAGTTTCGCGAAAAAAGCGGTTTCCGCGCAAAAAGGCAAGCCCCATATCGCGGGACTTGCCTTGCGGAAACACGGAAAATCACTCGAGAATATTCGAGGTGATCTGATCGACGCCCATGGCGATGAGGTTCTGCGCGTCCTCCAGACGGTCGACCGTCCAGCAGTTGACGACGATGCCCTTCGCGTGCAGGTCGTCGACGGCTTCTTTGGTCAGGCAGGTGAAGAGCGCGTCAAGGTCGATCTTGTTGTCCACCAGCTTTTGGACGGTTTCCGGGTTGACGTCGCAGGTCAGCCACTGGGCGTTCGCTTCCGGCCAGACCTTGCGCAGGTTGAGCAGGTTATCCAGCGAGAAGGAAATGAAAATGATACTGTTTTCGTATTCAAAAGAACGAATGATGTCCAGCACTTCCTTCGCCTGCTCCACGGTATAGCTGCCCTTGAATTCCAGCACGCCGACTTTGCCGTAACGCTTGCAGATCTTGACGTACTCCTGCAGGGTCGGCATCATCAGGTCGCCGCGGTCGAAGGTTTCGTCCTTGTCCTTATACTGCAAACGGCGCAGGGACTGGAACGTGGACACCTCCGGGACCAGCTTGTCGATGCAGTTGCGGGCGGTGTCGTCGTCATGGCAGAGCACGAAATGCCCGTCGCTGGTCTTGCGGACGTCCGTTTCGATGCCGAAATAACTGCGGTTGCCCGCCGCGACGAAGGCGGAGCAGGTGTTCTCCCGCTCGATGCCGGAAAGACCGCGGTGCGCGACGATCTTGGTCTTGCCGTGGTCGGGGATTTTGATCGTATCCATCATTTTGCTATGCACTCCTTACGGGATTGGATTGATACCGGTCGCCCGGTTCTTCGCACCCAGTATACCCCCGGTGCGATAAAAAGTCAACCACGTTTTCGCCGTTTTTTGGGGCAAAAATGGGAAAATTCGGTTATTTTTTCGGATGCTGCTGGTCTGCGTAGAACCGCTCGAACGCGTACCCGTCGAAACCGGGGTCGTCCTCGCGCAGATCCGCTATCGCCACTTCCCCGCCGCCCGTCTCCTTCGACTTCTTCCCGGCGAGCATGATCTTCACGCCCATCGTCATATCCGGGACGGAAACCAGGTCGTTCGGCTTGCCTTCCAGCCACGCGCAGACGTGCTTGAGCATCGCTTCGTACAGCTTGTTGACGTCCAGCTTATAGGCAAAGCTGGTCTTGTTCGTCATGACCAGCGCCGTGGACGGCTGCCAGCCCTTCAGGCAGATGTGGTAGCACGCGGTCGCGCCGGAGACGAAACGGACGAAATAGGAGTCCGTCGGAACGTCCCCGACGAGCCCGGTCCCGATAAACCGGCAAGAAACCGCCTTGTCCCCCTGCAGGAAGCCGAGAATGGATTCGACGGAATGAATGGCGTAGTTAAATTCGTCCACGCCAACCATCGTCGAAACGTGCAGGATCTGTCCGCGTTCCTCGGCGGGAACGGTGAAGAAGCTGTCGCGTTCGTAGGTGTAGCGCATCGCGGACGTGCCGAGAATGACCTTTCCGCTCGCCGCGAGCGATTCAAGCGTTTTGCAGTCCCGCAGATTGCCGACGATGGGCTTGTCGATAAACACCGGGACGCCTGCGTCAAGGAAGGGCTTCGCCAGTTCGATATGACGGTCCCAGTTACAGCTCTGGATAAAAGCGATGTCGATGTGTTTCGCCATCTCCGCAAGGTCAGTGTAACGCTTTTCGAGGTGGAATTTCTCCAGGAAAGCGTCGACTTCCTCGTCCGTGCGGAAGCCGTCGTTGTAAATGGCGGTATAGCGGGCGACGTCCCCCTGCAGGAGGATCTCCGCGAAGGACGGCGCGTGCGACGTGTCGATATTGACGGTCCCGATTCTGTACATCTTTTCTACGCTCCTTTTTGCTTTTTGCAATTTGCATTGTAGCACACTTTTCCGCATATTGCAAGGGGGTACGCGAAAAAACCGCGGGCTGCTCCACGGCTTTTTTCGTTTGCGTTTTCAGTACAGCCGCACGGCGCAAACGGACAGATCGTCCGCGCAGGAGGACTGCGTGCGGGCGGCGGTCAGCACCGCCGACGCGACGGCGTGCGCGTTGCCGGCGGACGCCATGGGGAGCTGGTTCGCCTCGGCGCGGAGTGCGCCGGAGGAATCGCCGACCTGCAGCACCCCGTCCGATAAAAGCAGCAGCATATCCCCCTTGCGGACGCGGAAGGTCCGCTTCTCGGCGATGATGTCCCGCATGATGCCGGCGGGCGGCGTCTTGGACTCGAACCGTCGGCAGACGCCGTCGCGGAACAGGAGCGTCGGCGCGGCGCCTGCCTTGATAAGCGTGGCGGAGCAGGTGTAGCGGTCGATCTCGAGCAGGTCGATCGTGGCGAAAACTTCCTTTTCCTTCTGCTGCAGCGCCTTATTAACCATCTGCAGTGCGTCGGCCTTGTCCGCTCCGACGGTCAGCAGTTTCTCCAGCATGATCGCCGCAAGCCGGGAACTGAGCGCAGCGTCCCGCCCGGACCCCATACCGTCCGACAGCAGGCAGTAGAAGTAGCCGTCCTCCGTTTCAAAAAAGGAAACTGTGTCCCCGCTGACCTTTTCGCCCATCTTCGACGCCGTGCATTTGGCGTACTCCACGCGAAGGCGGGGCGCGGAGGTCAGTTTCATGACCGCGTACTCCCCGCCGAGCAGGAACTCCGGCTCGGACAGATTCGTCCCGACCCGCTCCGACAGCGTCGCGGAAATGCGGGCGGCGGAAGCGGAGACTTCGCGCAGGCGCACCCCGAACACCTCGATGGTCCGCAGGCGTGTCCCGGTCACGCGGACCCCGTCGCAGGGGATCTTCATCTCCCGCAGGGAATCCCGCACCTTCACGGCGGCCGCCTTGTCGTTCGTCCGCGACGCCTCCTCCCGCCGTGCGGCAGCGTCGAGGAGGGAGGAAAGGTTCGCGTATTCCGCCGCCATACGGCGGATCCCCTTTTCGCTCTCCTTTTCGCGCAGGGTCGGCAGGTTGTTGACCGTCTTTGACATGGCGCGTATGCTCGGACAGCGACGGGTGATGTGCAGCGGCAGGTCGGGGACATGGATCACGCCCTGCTCCCGCATCCGGTCGACAAAGCAGTTGCAGATCTCGCTTTCGTCGAGGTCGCAGCCCTCGCAGTTTCGACAGAAGGCCCGCACGACGGTCTGAACCCCCTGCACGGTTCGGTCGACGCTCTGCGGGGCGGCGTTTTCGGAAACCGTGTAAAACAGCCCGGAGAGCGAGGAGAAGGCCGCTGCGTACTTTTCCAGCCGCAGATCCTTGACCTTCAGCGGGGACGCCGCAGGCGGGAGCTTCTTCGGGACGTACTTCTGCAGCGGCAGAAAGCCCGCGCAGGCCGCCAGCAGAAGCACCGCCGCCGGGAGCACCGTCGCGCTGTCTGCGAGGTACCAGTAGCCGGAAACCGAGATCATGTACGCCAGCAGCAGCGCCAGAACCTCCGAGCCGGGTGCGAGCAGACCGTAGGTGATGCCGACAACGCCGAGCGCCCCCGCCGCCGCGCCGCCTGCGGTCAATCCACAGAGCAGACCCGTCACGCAGCCGAACGCGAAGCCCTTGTTCCGCGACATGCAGAGCGTGAACACCGCGCCGACCGGCAGGGCGAGCGGCGCACCGAACGCGGCAAAGGGACGAAACACCTGCGTGAGCGCGAACGCGCAGCCGAGCAGGGACAAATCATAGAACCGTCCCTGCTGCAAAAACTGGCAGAACAGCCAGCAGAACGCGGGGATAAAGACCGAAAGCCCCGCCGTCATGACGGTCTGCGCCGGGGTGTCCGCACTAAGCAGACTCCCGACCGCTGTGAGCAGCGCGGCGGTCGACGCGAAGAACATTCGGTACAGATTTTTCGCCGGTTTTTCCGCTTTTGCGGACGAGAACAGTTCGCGAAGTTTCGCCTTACCCGTTCTGCCTTTTCCGCGCTTCTCCGCCGCGCACAGCGCAAAATAACAGCCGAGCAGGCAGACGAGCAGTGCGAGCCGCCCCGACCCGCAGAACGGCGTCGCCGCGACGCACCCGAGCAGGAGCGCCGGGCGGCATTTCTCCGAAGCGCAGAGCAGCGCGACGCCGAACGGGTGCGCCCCCTCCGCAAGCGACGCGCAGGACAGCAGAAATCCGCCGGCGAAAGCGAGCAATTCCGCCCGTTTTTCCGCAAGTTTCCGTTTCAATACCGAAAAATCCATGAACATCCTTCCCCTTTGCCATCCGTTTTCTGCCGACGGGCGTTGACCCGTGGCGGTATGTTTGATTATACGACGGACGGTCGGCGGGGCGTGTCGAAGGGACGGAACGGTTTTTCTGTTCTTTTGCACTCTTTTCGCCGGTTTCGGCTTTTGCGGCAAAAAAAGTCCCGCGTTTGTAAAAGACGCGGGAATATTCGGTTCCGAATGCTATTTTTGCGGGATTCGGTTAAACGGTGGCCTTCCCTGCCAGAATCCGCTGATAATCCTCGAAATTCCGCCGCAGCAGGGCAGGCGTATCCAGTCCGTACGGGCACTTCGACGTGCAGTGTCCGCAGCGAATACAGTCGTCAACCTTTTGCATCATCGCCTGGCTTTCCGGCGTCAGCCAGCCGGCGGACGGACTGCGGCGTATCAGCTGGGACATGCGGGCGCAGGTGCTGATCTGGATCCCCTGCGGGCAGGGCATACAGTATCCGCACGCCCGGCAGAAGTCGCCCTGCAGTTCCCTGCGGTCCTTTTCGACGGCGGCAAGCAGCTCGTCCGTCAATGCCGGCGGGGATTCGCCGTAGGAGATAAATTCCTCCAGCTCTCGCAGCCGCTGAACGCCCCAGATCGGCAGGACGTTTTCAAACTGCGCCATCCACGCGAAAGCGGCCTTCGCGTTGGTCAGCAGTCCGCCGGAAAGCCCCTTCATCGCGATGAATCCGACCTGTTTTTCCGCGCACAGGCGGACCAGCGCAAGGTCCGGCTCCGACGCGAGGTGGCAAAACGGGAACTGCAGCGTTTCATACAGCCCGGAACGGACCGCCTCCTCCGCCGTGCGCAGGCGGTGATTGGTGATCCCGATATGGCGGACAAGCCCCTGCGCCTTCGCTTCGAGCATCGCTTCGTACAGCCCGCTGCCATCGCCGGGGGTCGGAACGGACGCAGGATTGTGGAACTGATACAGATCGACGTAGTCCGTGCGCAAATTCCGCAGGGATTCGTGCAGATCCCGCCAAAAGCCGTCGGCGTCCTTCGACGCGGTCTTGGTCGCAAGGAAAATCTGCGGTCGCACGTCCGCGAGCGCGAGTCCGATCTTGCGTTCGCTGTCCGAATAGGCGCGGGCGGTATCGAAAAAGACGATCCCCGCGTCGTATGCCCTGCGGAGCAGTGCGCAGGCGTCCTGTTCCGAAATGCGCTGGATCGGCAGGGCGCCGAAGCCGTTCTTGGGTACCGTGACGCCGGTTTTGCCGAGGGTGACGGTTTGCATGGAGAATCCCCTCCTGTTTATAAAAAGATTATAAAAAGAATTGAAAGAAAACAGGGAGCGGACGCGCCGCGTCCGCCCCGATCAAATTCAGTTGTCCTTGGCGAACGCGCAGATGACGTCCGCTGTCTTTTCGATCCCGAGCGCACCGCTGTTGAGCAGCATGTCGTAGTTCCGGCGTGCGCCCCAGATGCTGTCGGTGAATTCCTCGTAATGGCGCGCACGGCGTTTATCCGACTGCGTCATCAGCTTTTCCGCCTTCGACGGGTCCTCGCCGTACTCCTCGACGATGCGCTTGACGCGGGACTTCTTATCCGCGTAGATGAAGACGCGCAGGACGTCCGAACGGTCGCGCAGAATATAGTCCGCGCACCGACCGACGATGACGCACGGGGTCTCGGCGAACTTCAAAATCACGTCCCGCTGCGCGAGAAAGACCTGCGTATTCAGGTCAAGCGACGCGCCGGTCTGGTTGACGTAGCCGTAGCTCGTGCCGATGGCGAGGTCATAAAGGAAAGAGCGGGTGACGATCTGATCGTTTTCCTCGATTGCCTCCACAGCCAGCCCGGAGTGCTTCGCGGCTTCGTCCACCAACTCGCGATCGTAGTACGGTACGCCGAGCTTCTGCGCGACCAGCTTGCCGATGGTGCGTCCGCCGCTTCCGTATTCGCGACCGATGGTGATGATTTTCATAAAATGACCATTCCCTTCCTTGGTATTCCGGCAAATACAGTATAGCATACTTCTTTCCGTTTGTCAACGAAAAAAGGGGTCAATCTATGAAAAAACCGCGTATTGTACGCAAAAGTGGTCCGTTTTTTGTGCTTTTTTCACGAGAAACTTAGGACAATTCGCCCTCAAAGGAAAGCGGCATTCTTCAGCATCGGACGGCACGTTTCTTCGGCAATGATGTAATGCTCGAGCAGCTTGACACCGTGCATTTGCAGGGTCAGGCGGACCTTTTCGGTAGACATCCGATCCTCCTCCGAAGGTTCGAGGGTCCCGTTCGGGTGATTGTGGGCGAGCAGGACCGACGCCGCTTCGAGGTGGGTCGCCGTATCGACGATCGGGTCGAGCAGGAACTGCGCGGAACCTCCGTCGCCGACGATACACTGCCGGGAAAGCAGGCGGCCGGATTTATCCAGATAAAAGATGAGGAGATGCTCCTTACCGAATCCGCGGAATTGGGACGGCAGATAGACCTCCAGGAAACGCGGGTCCGAAAAGAAGAGCCGGGCGGACAGGTAAAGCGAACGGCTCAGCAGGTGCTGCATAAGGGCAAAGAAGGATTCCGTCCCAGACGAGAGCTTGGCGACCGAACGCAGCTCGTCCGGCGACGCAAGCAGAACGCTTTCAAGGCAACCGAAATGGTCGATGAGCGCCGCAGCGACGCCCGCCGTATCCACGCGCGGAATGGAATAGTACAGCAGGATCTCCATCAGTTCACATTCCGTCATTGCGCCCGGTCCGACCTCCGCCATGCGTTCCCGCATCCGCTGGCGGTGTCCTTCGTGGGGTCTGGGTTCCCGCGAGGTCTTTTTCGCCATGACGTCAACCTCCGTTTTCTTCCTGCGGATTTTTTGCTTCGAGCTGCTTTTTGATGACCTTCTGACGGGCAAACTCCTCCCGTTCCTTCTCCGAAAGCGCCTCCGTGATGACGGCGATGGCTTCGGTATAGCGGGGGATCATGATGTTCTTCAGGGCGTTCGCGCGCTTCTGCGTCTTGCGGATCCCCTCTGCAAGGCGAAAGACGCCGCTTTCCAGCTCCGCGAGCTGCACCGTCAATTGTCGGGCCTCGTTGAACTTCAGATACGCGACGTCGAGGTTGACGTCGGTTCGGTGAAACCCGCCCGGGGCGGACGGCGGAACGTACTCGTCCCGCACCGACGGGATCTCCACCCCCATGACGCTCCGCCCGGACAGGCGAAGCGAGTCGTCGAGCGGGACGGACGCGGCGATCTCGTCGACGATGCCGAGCAGGATATTGGAGCGCCGCAGGGCGTCGTACGCCTCCTGATAGGTCTGCCGAATGCGCATCTGGATATCCTGCGCACGGTCGATCATGCCGAGCGTTTCGCGAATGAGGATGTTGCGCTTGCGGTCGAGCAGCTCATAGCCGTTCTGCGCGAGCGCAAGGGTTCGCTTGAGACGCAGCAGGTTGCTTTTGGTCGCGACGATCCGCTCCGCCATGGTCAGTCACCCTCCCCAAAATGTTCGGCGAGCAGTTTCGGATCCAGACGGTCCATTTCGGATGCGGGCAGCAGTTTCAGCATTTCCCAGCCGAGGTCGAGCGTTTCCTCGATGGAACGGCTCTCGTGCTGTCCCTGCGCGATGAAGCGGGTCTCAAACGCCTGCCCGAACTGCAGGTACCGGCGGTCGGTTTCGCTCAGCTCGTCCTCACCGATGACGGCCGAGAGCGCACGGGCGTCCTGCACCTTGGAATAGGACGAAAATAACTGGTTCATCAGCGACGCGTGGTCGGCACGGGTGTACCCCTCCCCGATGCCGTCCTTCATCAGACGCGACAGGCTGAGCAGGACGTTGATCGGCGGATAGATCCCCTTGCCGTTCAGGGCGCGGTCGAGCACGATCTGCCCTTCCGTGATATACCCGGTCAGGTCGGGGATCGGGTGACTGATGTCGTCGTTCGGCATGGTCAGGATCGGGATCTGCGTGACAGACCCGCTCTTGCCCTTGACCATTCCCGCCCGCTCGTACAGCGACGCGAGGTCGGAATACAGGTAGCCGGGGTATCCCTTTCGTCCGGGGATCTCCCCTTTCGACGAGGAAAATTCCCGCAACGCTTCGCAATAGGAGGTCATGTCCGTCATGACGACCAGAACGTGCATCCCGAGGTCGAACGCGAGGTACTCGGCGGCAGTCAGCGCACAGCGGGGCGTGACCGTCCGTTCGATGATCGGGTCGTTGGAGGTGTTGAGGAACATTGCGACGTGGTCGAGCACGCCTGCGTCCTCAAAGCAGCGGCGGAAATACGCCGCGACGTCGTTTTTGACCCCCATCGCGGCGAACACGACGGCGAACTGCCCGCGTTCCTCGCCGGCGATCTTCGCCTGGCTGACGATCTGGACGGCAAGCTCGTTATGCTTCATGCCGTAGCCGGAAAAAATCGGCAGTTTCTGCCCGCGGATCAGCGTGGAAAGCGCGTCGATCGCGGAAATGCCGGTGCAGATATAGTTGCGGGGGTAGACCCGTTCGACCGGGTTGATCGCCGAACCGTTGATGTCCCGCACGCAGTCGGAAAAGACCGGGCCGAGCCCGTCGCGGGGCTTGCCGGTCCCGTCGAACACCCGTCCGAGGATCCCGGCGGACAGCGGAAGCGACATGGGACGTCCGCGAAATACGGTTTCCGTGTTTTCCAAGGAAAATCCCGACGTCCCCTCGAACACCTGCACGATGACGCGGTCGCCGTCGATGCGGGCGATCTTGCCGGTACGGACCGTGCCGTCCCGCATACGGATCTCCGCCTGCTCCTCGTAGCCGACCCCCGTCACGCCCTCGAGCGCGATGAGCGACCCGGAAACTTCGTTTAACCCCTGATAGGAGATGATCATCTGTCCGTTCTGCCTCCTTCCGTTACTGGGCGGCGAGCCGCTCGACGGTCTGGTCGATCTCGGCGTCGAGCGTGTCGAACCCGGAAAGGTCCGTGTTGGGAATGTCGAATTTCATGCGGATCAGCTTTTCATAGAGCCCGCTCTCCGCAACGCGCGAAGCGGGTTTGCCCTTCTCGATCAGCGTCCGGGACGCGTCGTAAAGGTGCAGGATGGTCTTCATCATGTGGAACTGCTTTTCGAGCGGGACGTAGGTGTCCTCGGGGTGGTAAGCGTTCTGCTGCAGAAAACCGACGCGAATGACCCGGGCGATGTCGATGATCAGCCGTTGATCGTCCGGCAGGACGTCCGCGCCGATGAGCTTGACGATCTCCATAAGCGAGCTTTCCTCCAGCAGCAGCGAAACGATGCGGCGGCGGTATTCGCCGAAATGCGGGTCGATCCGGGCGTTGAAATACGGGGCGAGGTCCGGCTCGTATTCGCTGTAGCTGTCCAGCCAGTTGATGGAGGGGTAGTGCCGCGCATAGGCGAGGGACTTGTCGAGCGCCCAGAAAACGCGGGTGAACCGCTTGGTATTCTGCGTGACCGGCTCGGAAAAATCGCTCCCCTGCGGAGAGACCGCGCCGATGACCGTCACCGAGCCACGGCGGCCGCACAGCGTCGTCACGCTCCCCGCACGCTCGTAAAACGCGGACAGGCGGGACGGCAGATACGCCGGGAAGCCTTCCTCGGCAGGCATCTCCTCCAGACGGCCGGAAATCTCCCGCAGCGCTTCCGCCCAGCGGGAAGTCGAATCCGCCATCATCGCCACGTCGTAGCCCATGTCGCGGAAGTACTCCGCGAGCGTGATGCCGGTGTAGATGGACGCTTCACGCGCCGCGACCGGCATATTCGAGGTGTTGGCGATGAGAATGGTGCGTTCGGTCAGCTTCTTGCCGGTGCGGGGGTCGATCAGTTCGCCGAACTCGTCGAGCACCTGCGTCATTTCGTTGCCGCGCTCCCCGCAGCCGACGTAGACGATCAGGTCCGCATCGCACCACTTGGCGAGCTGATGCTGGGTCATGGTCTTGCCGGTGCCGAATCCGCCCGGGATCGCGGCCGTGCCGCCCTTGGCGATTGGAAATACCGAATCGATGACCCGCTGTCCTGTGATCAGCGGAATGGTGAACGGCAGACGCTCCCGGAACGGTCGAGGCTGCCGGATCGGCCATTTCTGCGCGAGGCAGACCGGGTGTTCCTCCCCGTTCATATCCCGCAGGCGAATGAT
The DNA here is from genome assembly GCA_947630765.1 of uncultured Clostridia bacterium. Taxonomy (GTDB): domain Bacteria; phylum Bacillota; class Clostridia; order Oscillospirales; family CAG-382; genus Coliplasma. The sequence continues at coordinate 89,570 of CANRIX010000001.1, forward strand.
CGGCTCCTCGATGGTATATTCCCCGTCCGGTGCGGTCCAGACGACCATGCCGGAAAGCTCCGGCGGGACCATCGAGCGATGCAGGAAGCTCTCGGTCTCCCGCACCTCCGCAAAGACGCTTCCGCCGGAAAGCTCCTCCCCTTCCGAAACGATCACATGGGTCTCCCAGCGCTTCTGCGTGTCCAGTCCGCCGACCTGAGCGCCCCGCCCGATGAACACGCCGTCCTTCGCGGCGATGGCGCGAAGCGGACGCTCGATCCCGTCGAGGATGTCCCCGACAAGCCCCGGACCGAGCGTGACGGAAAGCGGCACACCGGCAGGTTCGACCGGGTCGCCCGGACGGACGCCCGTCGTTTCCTCGTAGACCTGGATGAGCGTCTCCTTCGACGTGACACGGATCACCTCACCGACCAGATGCTCCTTCCCGACCAGCACCATTTCCTGCATGAAAAAGCTCTTGGTATCGCGAACGGTCACGACCGGGCCGTTCACGCCGTATACGACATTTCTCTGTGCTTCCATCATGAAATATCCAATCCCGCCGTTTCCGCAAAACGGCGTTTCTGCTCCGCAAGGAGCGTATCGAGCGTATCGTCCACCGTCACACGTCCGTCGGCAGAACGGGCGCGAAGCCCGCCGATGCGAATGGACTCGTCCCCGCAAAACGCCGTTCCTTCCGGGAAATACGGCTTGAGCAGCGACACGAACGAGAGATCCTTTTCGCGCAGGAACACCTGCGGCGCACCGTCCGGCAGCGCACGGGCGACCCGTTCCGCGGACGCGCACAGATGTCCCGCGTATTCTTCACCGGAAACGAACGCCAAAAGCCGCGTCTCCGCACGGGCGAACACGGATTCCCGGATCGCCTGCTGCTTTTCGGACACGGCGGCGGACGCGGACCGAAGCGCTTCCGACACCAGACGTCCCGCGTCCTTCTGCGCCTCCGCGCGGGCGGCGCTCAGCTCGGTTTCCCGCTGCGCGGCAAGCCGCCTGCGTTCGGCGTCGAGCTCCTCCGAGCGGAGCTTCTCCGCTTCCGAGCGGATCTCGCCGCTTTCCCGCTCCGCACGGGCGTGTATGGAGAGAAGAAAGGAATGAAGATGATCCTGTTCGGGCATGACGGTCCCTCCTGATACGTTTTAGATTTTCACGCCGATGGCTTCCTGAATGTAGCCGGTGATACGGTCCGCGTAGGCGGTTTCCCCGACGTGACGGTCCGGCACCTCCACGATGAGCGGACGGCGGCTGTGCAGACGGACGCGGTCGACGAGCTGCTGCTGCATGGCGGCGAGGCGGGGGGAGATCAGCACGATACCGACGTCCGGGTCTGCGATGGCACGTTCGAGCGCCTCGCGGACCTCCTCGGGCGTATGCGCCTCCGCACCGGCGACGCCGGCAAGACGCATCCCCATGACCGTGTCGTGCGTATCCGCGATCAGTACGAAGCGCATGGTTACAGCGCCGTCAGCGCGGAAAGGTCCGGCATTTGCAGAATGATCAGAAACGCGATGATGAAGCCGTAGATCGCGACCGCTTCGCCGAGCGCGACGAAGATCATGGATTTACCGAAGGACTTCGGGTCCTCCGCGACCGCGCCGATGGCGGCGGGAGCGCCGGCGGAAAGCGCGATGCCCGCGCCGAGCGCCGCAAGCCCGATGCTCAGCGCGGCGCCGATGAAGCCGAGACCGGCGGCAAGCCCCGCGCCGGACGACGCGGAACCCTCCGGCGAAGCTGCAGCGGGCTGCTCTCCGTTTTCAAGCGGAGCGGGAGCCGGTTCTGCGGCGGAAACCGCGAGAACGAGCGTCAGGCAGAGCACGAGCGCCAATCCGAGCGACAGGAAATGCCTGCGGAAGGCGGTTTTTCCGTTCCCCGTGCGCTTCATGGTGAAGAACGCGACGGCGATCGAAGCGGCAAGCGCGAGAACGGGAAGCAGGACGGCAAGAATGGTGGTAAGCATGAGATTCTTCCTTTCTTTCTATGAAACCTTATCAATCACGAAGCGGAGCGCTTGCTCCGGCGGAGCTTGGACGCGGACTTTGCGCGGCGGAACACGGCGGGCGAAAACTGCTTGCCGTCGCCGTCGTAGAAGCGGCTGAACATCTCGTAAAACTCCAGACGAAGCACCTGGATCGCGACGAGCAGACCCTCAAGCACGGTGACGAACACGTTGCCGATGACCATCATCACGACCCCGAGCGCACCCCCGCCGACGATCTCCGCCAGCGCCGAGAACGCCATCATCATGCCGGCGTGGATCAGCACGAACGCGCCGACGCGCAGGAAGCTGAGCGTATTGGTGAAGTAGCTCAAAAATACTTCGATGAGTTCAAACAAATTCTCGATGACGTAATCCCCGACGGATTCCCCCAGCCGAAACCCCTCCCCACGCAATAGGGAATTGAGCGGGGCGTGGAAGAACACGAGGCAGACCGGAAGCAGCACGCCGACGGTCGCGAGCAGGGCGCCGGGGATCGGGACGGAAATGTCGAACACCTGCACGATCAGGCAAAGCAGCGAAAGGTACAGGACGATGCCCGCAGCCCCGTTCGCGCCAAAGAGAGCGTTTCCGTAGTTGCGCTTCTTGCACGACGAGCAGATGCCGATGCACATCGCGAGCAGCAGCAGGACAACGCCGATGCCGATGGAGAGCGCAAGCAGGGTGTTCGCGTTGTCCATGACCGAAAACGGCTTGCCGGAAAGCCCGATCGCACGGTAGACCGGGTCGAGCAGCTCTTCATAGCCGAACACGCTGCCGAACAGGAAGCCGAAGACCGTCCCACACAGCCCGCAGGGAATGAGGATCCTCCCGACCGGGTTATGGGAGAAGCGGTACATGCAGTATCCCGCGATGGCGAGCAGGATCCCCTGCCCGACGTCGGCAAACATGATGCCGTAAAGCAGCGTGTACGTCAAAGCGACGAACGGAGTCGGGTCGACCTCGTGGTAGGACGGCGAGCCGTACATTTCGACGAAATACTGGAACGGGCGGAAGATGCGCCAGTTGCGAAGCCGGGTCGGGGGCGTCCCCTGCGCGGCGTCGCCGCCGACGGTCAGGTCGGAAACGGTGAAGCTGTCCACCTGCCGCAGAGCCGCTTCCAGTTCCCCGCACCGCTCCTCCGGCACCCAGCAGACCAGTGCCGCGTAGTTCCCGCGGTAGAGACAGGCGTACCGGCGCAGGGCGAAGACCTCGTTTTGGTATTTCAGGTGACCGTACAGCGAAAGCAGTTCCCCGCGATTGGACTGGAAGAAGGACACGAGCCGGTCGTTCGCCGCGTGCAGTTCGACGTGAAGGTCGTAGATCTGCTCCGCGTCGGACGCGATGATGGCGGACGGCGTGCCGTCCTTTTCGGGCAAGTCCGCCTGCCGGAAGAACAGGGACGCGAAGATGCGGTCCGCGTCGTCGTCCCCGCGCGGGGACAGGTAGAGCAACCAGCAGAAATCCTTATCCGTCGAGCAGGGGACGTACTGCAGGGAATCCGTTTCCCCGTACTGCAGCAGCTTTTCATAGCTGTCCGCCGGGATACAGCCGAATCGGACCTCGACGAACTCCGTTTTCCGCAGTTCCTCCAGCTTCACGTCGAGCGACGAGAAATGCTTCAGGAGCGCACGCTCCTCCTCGAGCAGCCGGATGCGTTCCTGCAGGGCGGTGCAGTCGTTCTGCAAGGCGTGCAGTTCGTCGTTCAGACCGCTGAGCACCCGGTCCGCCTCCGCCCCTTCCCCGCCGGGCAGGGGTTCGACGGTCTCCGGGTCGACGCCGCAGAGCTTGACCGTCTCCTCCACGCGGGCGCAGACAGCGGATATCTGGTTCTGCTCGTTGAGCGGGGAAAAATCCCGCGTGTCCGCCATGACGGACGAGGCGTTTTCGAGGTGCACGAAGCCCAGCGACGTGATCGCGCCGAGCGCGTCGTTGAGCAATTCCGCCTTGCCGAGCAGCAATTTCATTTTCATCTTTTCGACTGACATGGTCTCTCTTCCCTTCTTTCCGCCCCGTTATCCCCGTTCCTTCGCCGGGAGGAGCAGCAGTTCGCGGATCTGCGCCGGGGGCAGCCGATAGCGCACCCCTTCGATGACGTAGACGAGGTTTTTGACCTCCAGCTCCAGCCAATTGAGATAGGCGAACAGCACGACCGACGGGACGGCGGAAAAATGGATCCGCTTGCGCAGCAGGTCCGGCAGGAATCGGTCCGACCAGCTCCCGCCCGAAAGCAGTTCCCCGCCGGTCGTCTGCCTGCCGTACCGCCCGGCGAGAAAGATGCGCAGCACGTCCTCCCCGGTCGGTGCGGCGAGCATCTGTTCAAGCTCCGCGCCGGTCAGCCGGAGCCGGAAGCCGCTGAGCATCGCCCGCAGGAGGGCGGGGCTGAGCCCGTAATAGGTCTTGGCGCGGTAGAGCAGTTCCGCGTCGCCGAGTTCGGCTTTGAGGAGCAATATCTCCTTGAGCGCGTCCGCTTCCGCGCCGGAGGAACGGGCGGAAAACCGTTTTTCCATAAATTCGTAGACCGCACGGTCCAAAATCGCTTCGGAAAGCGGCAGGTCCACCCCGTCCCGGCTTTGCAAAGCGGGCGTCAAAATCTTTTCAAAGAAGCTCCCGCGCAGGCAGGAGATCAGGTCCTCCTTGGTTCGCGCCTGCCCTAGCCCGTGCAGAGAAAACTTCGACGACGCTTCCGGGAGCAGCATGGCGGACAGCACATACCGTTCCGACTGCCCTGCGGCGAGGAACCGCAGGAAGCCGACGAGCTCGTTGACGCTGTTGCGCAAAAGCAAGTAATCCCGCAGGTCGGCGGTATCCGCCCCGCCCGCCTTGCAGAGGGCGAAGCTCCGCGCAAGCATCGCCTTGCGAAGCTGGTATTCGAGCAGTCCGCGCGTCGGGACGCTGTCCCCCCACGCGAGAAAGGCGCCGTACGCGGTACGCTCCCGCAGGAAAGACGCGACGTCCGGCACGCTCTTGCAGGACGCCATTTCGAGATAGTCCGACTCCCGCAGGCGGGCGCCGTACTGGGCGCGTACGCGCGTGAGGACCGCAAACGAAGCATTCCCCGACAACCGTTCTCTCCCCTTTCCGCCTTTTTATCCGCGCAGAACAGATGCGAGGATCTGCTCAACCCACGCGGCGGTGCGGGACGCGGAAAGCTCGTCGAGACGGCGGAGCTTCTGATTCTTTTCGGCTTCGATCGCATCCAGCCGGCTGTCGGCCGCCTTGCGCTCGGATTCCCGCATTCGCTGGATCAGCGCCTTGGTTTCTTCCTCATAAGAAGCGCGAAGCGCCGCCTTCTCCTCCGTCAGGGAGGCGGCGGTCGCCGTTTTTTCCGAAAGGGCGGAGGAGGTCATCTCCCGCGCCTTTTCGTCCGCGCGAAGAATGCTTTGCAGCAGTTGATCCGCTTCCTTCATTCCGACATTCCTCCTTTGTCCTTACCGCAGCTTATATCTTATCTATTTTAGCACATTTTTTCAAAAAAGCAAGAGAAAACAAAATAATTTAACAAAATTTCCGTGCGTCAGAAAAGCCGCTGCAGGATCCAATCCAGATATAACCCGACCGGGCGGACGTCCGTGTGCGTGTATAACATTCGGCAGCCGACGACGTCCTCCGCTTCGTTGAACACGGTCTTTCCCTCGTCGAACAGGAAGTCGATCCCCGCAAGACCGAACGGCAGCGCATTCTGGAACGCCCGCACCATATCCTTTTCCCGTGCGGAAAGCGTGTACGGGACCGCACGTCCGCCAAGGCAGAAATTACTGCGGAAATCCGTTTCCGAAACGCGCAGCATCGATGCAAGGATGCGGTCGCCGAGGATATAGACCCGCACGTCCTTCCCCGGCTCGGAAACGAACGCCTGCGCCACGGACGGCACGCCGCGAAGCGCTTCCGACGCCGCCCTCGCGTCCCCGTCGTTCCGAACGAGGTACACCTGCGTCCCGCCGTGTCCGGCGCAGGATTTGAGCACATACGGGTACGGAAAATCCGGCAAAACCGCCGGGTCCGGGACGTAGACGGTCTTGGGAAACGGCACGCCGAGGGAATCGGCGAGGCAGTAGGTGTTCCATTTGTCGTTGCAGCAGGCGCTGACCGAGGCGGGGTTGAAAACCGGGATGCCCCGCGCTTCCAGTCCAGCGCTGAAGGGCGGGTCCATCGCGCGGACCACCGCGAAGTCCGGGTTTTCGTCCGGCAGCGGGTCGCAGGTCCGCCGAAGCTCCATCGTCACGCCCCGCTTCGCGGCCTCCTCCCGCCAGAACCCGATGAACGTGCGGTTGCGCACCGCCCCCTCCGGCGTATAGAACAGCCAGCCGGTCATGATGCACACCTGCACCTGCGCAAAATGTGCGCGAGAATGGCGTCGGCGACGTCGACGCCGGTGCAGTCGTAAAGGTTGCGGATATGGGCGTTGGAATTGACCTCGCACAGCAACGGTTCGTCCCCCTCGCCGAACAGCAGGTCCACCCCGCCGAAATCCAGACCGAGCGCTTCGCACGCCCGCACGGCGAGGGACTTTTGCGCCTCCATCGGCGCATACGGGCGCATGGAACCGCCGTTGGAAAGGTTGGCGCGGAAATCCGTTTCTGACCAGCGGTACATCGACGCGACGACCTCCCCGCCGACCACCTGCAGCCGCAGATCCCGACCGGCGGAGGACGCGACGAACCTTTGCAAAAGCATCGTCCGGGGGGAGGACGCGTTGAGCCGCTCGACGAGCTCCCGTTCGTCCCGCACCAGCCACACCTGCTTGCCGAAGGACCCGCACGCCTCCTTGACGACCATCGGGAAACCGAGCGTCCGCACCGCCGTTCCGACGAACGGGTTCCCGGTCCAGTCGCACGGGAAATATACCATCGGAACCAAAAGTGTTTCGGGCATAGGCAGACCTGCCTTGCGAAACCGAAGGCAGGTCAGTGTTTTGTCGTCGCACAGCGCGACCGCGGACGAGGAATTGAACACCCGGCATCCGTCCTGTTCGAGCGTCCGCGCAAGCCGCACGTCCTTCGACAGGAACAGCACGAAGTCCGCGTCACGCGGGATCTCCTCGGCGTTGGTGCGGACGGTCAGCCCGACGCCGTGCTTTTTCGCCGCACGCAGATACAGTTCAAACTGGGACGCGTACTTTTCGCTCCGCAGCTCGTGATCGACCGCAAGGATCCCTTTCATGCCCTTCGCCATCCCTTTCCGTGTTTTTCCCAGTTTACTCCTTTCCACGGAATTTGTCAAGACGTCCGCACGGAAAAAGGCTAAAACACGTCATTCCTCCTTTCGGTAATACTTCGCTTGGGCATTCCAGAGCGCGTAATACTTCCCGGACGGGTCGGCAGCGAGCTCGTCGTGCGTCCCGCGTTGGACCAGATTCCCCCGGTCGAACACGGCGATGCTGTCGCAAAAACGGCAGGAGGACAGGCGGTGCGAGATGAAAACCGAGGTCTTATCCTGCGCAATGCGGTTGAAATGCTCGTAGACCGCCGCTTCCGCAACCGGGTCGAGCGCCGCCGTCGGCTCGTCGAGGATCACGAACGGCGCGTCCTTATAGAGCGCACGGGCGAGGGCGATCTTCTGCTTTTCTCCGCCGGAAAAGTCGGTCCCGGTCCGGATATACTCCCGCCCGACGGCGAAATCCAGCGCCTCCGTCCCCTTCTCCTTCGCCAGTTCCTCCAGATCGGCTAACTTTTCCTCCATTCCGGCGCGGCGCAGGCAGTCCGCCGCCTTCTCCCGGTCGTAGGTCACGCCGGAGGACACCACCTCGCCGAGCGGGAAATCGAACAGGGCGAAGTCCTGAAAGACGACCGAAAACAGCGAAAGGTACTCGTCCGGGCGGTAGCGGGTGACGTCGATGCCGTTGAGCAGGATTTTCCCCTCGGTCGGGTCGTAGAGCCGGCAGAGCAGTTTGATGAACGTGGTTTTGCCGCTTCCGTTCTCCCCGACGATGGCGAGCTTGTCGCCGATGCGGAACTTCATGCTGACGTGCCGAAGCGCCCACGCGTCCGTGCGGGGATAGCGGAACCCGACGTCGCGGAATTCGATCTCGTAGTCGAGGTCGTCCCGCTTTTCGACGGCGAGCGTGCCGCGGTACATCTCGTTCGGCAGGTCGACGAACGTGAACATTCTTTGCAGGGCGTCGTTGTTCGCCCGCAATTCGCCGATGCAGGAAGTGAACCCGGACACGTTGGCGACGAACTTTTCGACCGTCCCGCGGTAAAGCAGGAAACTGCCGATGCCGAACACGCCGAGGAACGCTTTCGCCGCCGTGTAGAGGAATACCGCGAGGGTATCCGCCGTGTTGAGCAGGAGCCCCCATACGCCGTAGCGGGTGCGGATCTTCTCCTCGTCCTTCAGGAAGCTTTCCGTGAAATTGACGCGCCGCAGGGCGTTCAGAATCACCTTCTGCATCCCGAACATCCGGGTGTCCGCCCCAGAGATTGAAGACCACATCGCCTGACTCGTCATCGACCACCGAAGCCGTTTCTCCTGCACTTTCACAAGCCCGCGCGTGCGTCCCGCCGCGATGCGGTTAGCGCAGAAAGCGGAAAGCGCCACCAGCAGGGCAAACAGCAGACCGGAAAGCGGGGAATTGACGAACCAAGCAAACCCCGTAAATTCCCCTTCGGCGGTGCGGAACAGCAGGGAAAGCGTCAGCGAGCCGGCGAACAGCAGGTTCAGGATTGTCTGCAAAAAGCTCGGCAGGGTATAGAAGAGTTTCGGAACGCCCTGCCCCCAGTTCATTTGCTGATGAATCTTTTCCCGCAAAAGCACGATATCCGGGTCCTCCAGATGTTCGTACTGCATTCCGTTCTGCACGTCGAACAGATACATCTCCGTAGCACGAAACGTCATGAAATCAAGCATATTTACTTTCCGGCGTAGAAGCTGCGCAAAGAAGTTCAGCGCCAATTGCCCGCCGACGGTGCACGCCGCGAGGAACAATAGCCGACGCACGTCGCAGTTCCCCGCCAATTCGTCCACCAGCAGGGCGGAAAAATACAGCCCGTAATACGGGAAAACTGTGTCCGCCAGAAGCAAAAGGCACCTCCGGGACCAGAAACCCGGCAGCAATTTCCGGCTCAACCGCAATCCCCGCAGGGTCAGCCGCAGTTCTTCGCGCAGACCGCGTTTCCGCACGTCTTTTTCAGCGTGTTTCATCGGTTTCCATCTCCTCCCTGTAGTACTTGCTCTGCACGTCGAACAGCTCGCGGTACTTGCCGCCCGCCGCCATCAGTTCGTCGTGCGTGCCGCTCTCGGCGATCCTCGCCCCGTCGAGCAGCAGGATACGGTCGCAGAAACGGGTGGACGCGAGACGATGGGAAATAAAGACGGAAGTCGCGTGGGAAGCGATCTCGCGGTAGCGGCGGTACATACGGTCCTCGGCAAGCGGGTCGAGCGCCGCCGTCGGCTCGTCGAGCAGAAGGCAGGGCGGGTCCTTATAGAGCAGGCGCGCCAGCAGCAGTTTTTGCGTTTCGCCGCCGGAAAGTTCCACACCCGCCGGGTCCAGCGTGCGGTTGAGCGAGGTTTTCACGCCGTTCGGCAGGGAATCGATCTTTTCGCGCAACCCCGCGAGTTCGATACAGCGGTCCAGTTTTTCCGCGTCGATTTCCCCCTCGTCCTCCGTCGCCGCGATGTTGCAGGCGATAGAGAGCGGCAACAGGTGGTAGTCCTGCGGCACAAGCCCGAACGCCCCGATCAGTTCGTCGCGGTTATAGGCGTTCACCGGCAGACCGTCGAGCAGGACTTCCCCCTCGTTCGGGCGCAGGAACCCGCAAAGCAGCAGGGTCAGCGTAGTCTTCCCCGCCCCGTTGATCCCGACGAGGGCGATCTTTTCACCGGGTGCGACCGCGAAGGAAACGTCGTCGAGCACCTTTTTCTCCCCCTGCGGGTAGCGGTAGGAAACGTGCCGGAATTCGACGGAAAACGGGCGCCGCGGGACCGGGACCCCTTCCCCGCGGTTGCTTTCGTCCGGCAATTCCAAATATTCACGGAAATCGGAAATCTCGTACCAGCCGTCGACGACCCTGTAATAGGTATTCAGCACGTTCCCCATCAGCCCCGCCATGGAAGTGATGGCGGAAAAATAGAGCAGGAACGTGGAAGCGTCCATTCCGCCCTGCGCCGCCCGGTAAATCAGGTAGACGTAAGCGCCGCCGTCCCGCACGGCGGCGACGAGAAAGCTCACGACCGCCGTGCAAAGTCCGTAGAGCGAATTCCGCCGCTGTTCCCGGTACTGCTGCGATACGACCTGTCCGCTTCGCTCCCGCAGGGCAGGACGCATCTGGTAGAGCCGAATGTCCTTGGCAAACCGGAAGGTCTGGCTGATGGTGAAGGACAGGTAATTGATTTTTCGATAGGTCACATTGACTTCGTCCTGCCATTTCCGCCTCTGCTTGAGCTCCCACAGCCCCATCAGCGTGACGACGACGCTGCCCGCCGCGAGCAGCAGAATGATGATCGGATTGAGCAGAGAAACGACCGTTCCGAACAGGAAGAACTGCAGGACCGTCGAAACCACGTTAGCGAAAATGATCGGGAAATTGACGCCCGCCAAATCGCTGTTTCTTACGGTATTGACCGCACGTTCCTCCAGCCGTCCCACCTCCGGGTCAAGGTGAAGGTGCCAGTCCATGTCCATACGCTTTTCCGTATAAAGATAGTTGAGCCGGTTCATGACGCGGAAGGACGCGGACTGCAGCCGTTGCTGGACGACGTTATTCAATAAGTCCACCAGCAGTTTGGACAGCAAAATCCCGCAGATGACCAACGCGACGGGGGAAAACGTCCCCGCCTGTTCCAGCGCCGCCAGCACCGCCGACGGCGTATACAGCGCGAACGCCGCCAGCGCGAGCGACAGAGGGACCGTGAACACGCCGGCGAACGCCAGCGTCCGCTCGTACTTCCACAAAAGCCGATAGATGTACCCGACCGAGGAAAACAGCCCGTACTTCGGCTTGCGCACGGACTGCTTTTTCTTCTTCGTCATTTAGACGCACCGCCTTTCGTTTTTTCGGTACGAACAGGATACACCTTTTTTTGCAAAAAAGGGGAAAAGTGGAACGAAATGTCGTTTTGCGTGAACGAAATGCAGATTTTTGCCCTATAAGGGGTCGAGCGGGATCAAAATTTCCGCCGTGAAACCGCCGTCCTCGCTGTCCGCCGTGAACAGCCCGCCGTACTTTCCGACCGTGCCGCGCACGCGGGAAAGCCCGAACCCGTGACCGCCGCCCTTCGACGAACGGAAGGCGGCGCCCTGCTTCTCCTGCTTCTTTCCCGCCGCGTTGGTGACGGCAAGGTAGAACTGGGTATTCTTGCGCCCCATGTAGACCCGCAGGAAGCGGTCGGATGCGGGGAGCTTGCGGTTCTCCTCGATGGCGTTGTCGAGCAGGTTGCCGAGCAGGACGCACAGGTCCACGTCGCTGACCGGCGTTCCCTCCGGGACGGTCGCCTTGACGTTGGCGGATATGCCGGCACGGGAAGCGACGTTCAGCTTGCCGTTGAGGATCGCGTCCACCATGACCCGCCCGGTCTTGACGACCGTGTCGACCGTGACGAGGTCGTCGCTCAGCTGGGCGAGGTAGGCGTTGACCTCGTCGTACCGCCCGAGCGCCATAGCCGCCTGCAGGGATTGGATATGGTTGCGGTAGTCGTGCCGCCAGCCCCGCATTTTTTGGTACATGGACTCCACTTCGTCGCAGTACTTGCGCATCAGGTCGCTTTGGTACGCGTCGATCCGTTTGTCGATCCATTTTTGAAGAAACATTTCTTTTTCCCCTCTTTTCAGAACAGTCGAATGATTTCCCTGCCGATCTTTTCCGCCATTCCGCGGCTGATCGGGACGGTTTCCCCGTTCTTCAGCACCACGCAATCGTTGCGGATCTGCGCGACGTGCCGCAGGTTGACGAGGAAGGAACGCTGACACTTGCAGAAGTATTCGTCCAGTTTCGCCTCCACTTCCGCGAGGGTCGTCCGCATCCGGCAGACTTTTCCGTCGGTGTGGATCAGGACGTACTGCTTTTGCGATTCGACGTAGCAGATGCGGGAAAGCGGCAGATATTCCGTGTGACGGTCGAACGTGACGGCGAGGCTCTTTTCCGCCTTCGCCAGCCGGTCCGCCGCACGGTCCAACACGGTGAACAGTTTTTTCGGGTCGATGGGCTTGAGCAGGTAGTGCAGGGCGGACACCTCGTACCCTTCGGAAAGGAACTCCGAAAACCCCGTGACGAACACGATCTGCACCGTTTCGTCGGTTTCCCGTACCTTTTTCGCCAATTCCACGCCGTTCATGCCGTCCATTTCGATGTCCAGCAGCAGGACGCCGAAGTCCTTTTCCTCCTCGAAGCGGAACAGGAACGCTTCCGCCGACGGGAACGCCGAAAGCGCGACGCCGTGTCCCCGTTCCGCGCCCCAGCGCCGCACGAGAGCGGTCAGGTAGGCACGATCCTCCTCCCGGTCGTCGATCAGTGCGATCTTGCAGTCCATACGAGCATCCTCCTTTACTATTTTGAGGGACAAACACAATCGCTGCGCCGGCGCTGCGCGCCGCCTTGCTCTGCGTTTTTCCCCCAATACCCCTTTTTCATCGAAAAACGTCTCGGCTTGCGCCAATGCTGACGCCGCCTTCGCCGTTTTTCTCTTAAGGAGTTCCTCCGGCGGTACATGCCCGCCTACGGAACATTATTTTAATTATATTTTCATATTTTCACTTCTTTAAATAACGGACCGATATGTTCAGTATACCGCATTTTCGGCAAAAAAGCAAGTCCCGACGCGAAAACAAACCGGGTCCGGCGAATCCCCGTGCAGGCAAAAGGACGGAAAAAGGCGGTTTCTTCCGCCGAAGTCTGTCGAAACCGAAAAAAATCAGAGATTTTCCCGCAAAGGCGTTGACAAAAAAGCGGAAAGATGGTATACTGTAGGCAGTTTTGGAAGGGACGGTATGTTGCAGTGGGTTTTCGATTTCCGTGTACGAACGTGCAGGAACCGTTGCGGTCTGCCGCCCTTCCGCTTTACCGCGGCAAAGCTGTCACGCTGCCGCCTTCCGTTTTGACCGGTTTTTCTGCCTTGCCGCAGGAACCGGTTTCTTTCATTTTTATTTGACCGACGCGGACGGTGCGCCGTCCGGGAAAGGATTCGTCACAATGAAAAAAGTCGCCGTTATCATGGGGTCCGACAGCGATCTGCCGGTCGTCGAGAAAGCCGTTTCCGTCCTGCGGGAGTTCGGCGTCCCGTTTGAAGTGCGCGTGCTTTCCGCGCACCGCACGCCCGCGGAAGCGAAAAAGTTCGCCGAACAGGCACGCAGCAAGCGCTTCGGGGTGATTCTCGCCGCCGCCGGAAAAGCGGCCCACCTCGCGGGCGCCATCGCCGCGAACACCACGCTCCCGGTCGTCGGCATCCCGGTCAAGTCCTCGACGCTCGACGGGCTCGACGCCCTGCTTTCGACGGTGCAGATGCCAACTGGCATTCCCGTCGCGACTGTCGCGATCGACGGCGCCGCGAACGCGGCTCTGCTCGCGGTGGAGATCCTCGCCGTTTCCGACCGCACGCTCGCGGCGAAGCTGCTCGAAAAGCGGCGTGTCGACCAGGCGAAGGTCCTCGCGAAGGACCTCGAAATTTCCGCCCGTTTCGCCGGCGAAAATCAGTAAAAAACAAGCAAAAACAAGCACGGATACACGAAAAAAGGAAAGGGTAAGCGCAATGTCTGCAACACTTGAAAAACTCGAACAGCTCTACGAGGGCAAGGCAAAGAAGGTGTATAAAACCGCCGACCCGGAGCGGTACATCGTTTCCTACAAGGACGACGCAACGGCGTTCAACGGTCTGAAAAAGGGCACCATCGTCGGGAAGGGCGCCATCAACAACCGCATGAGCAACTACCTTATGCAAAAGTTAGAGGAAGCGGGGGTCCCGACCCATTTCGTCGAGGAGCTCAACGACCGGGAAACCGTGGTTCGGAAGGTCAAGATCCTGCCGCTGGAGGTCATCGTGCGCAACATCGCCGCCGGTTCCTTCTCGAAGCGAATGGGCGTCGAGGAAGGGTCCGCCCTGCGCTGCCCGATCCTCGAATTCAGCTATAAGAACGACGATCTCGGCGACCCGTTCATCAACGACGATTACGCCGTCGCGCTGGGGCTCGCCACGCGGGAGGACCTGCAGACCGTGCGGGACTACACCCACAAGGTCAACGAATTCCTCAAGGCGTTCTTTTTGGGGCTGAACATCGAACTGGTGGATTTCAAGATCGAATTCGGCAAGACGAGCGACGGGAAAATCATCCTCGCCGACGAGATCTCGCCCGACACCTGCCGTCTTTGGGACGCGACGACCCACGAAAAGCTGGACAAGGACCGCTTCCGCCGGGATATGGGCGGCGTCGAGGACGCCTATCAGGAAGTTATGCGCCGGATCTTCGGCTGAACATCGCGAACCGCAACGAAAGGCAGACATATGGCTAAACTGAGAGAAGAATGTGGGGTCTTCGGCATTTTCGCGCCGCGCTGCTGCGACGTCGCGTCGACGACCTATTACGGGCTGTTCGCCCTTCAGCACCGCGGGCAGGAAAGCTGCGGGATCGTCGTCAACGACGACGGGCTGTTCCGCACCTATAAGGACGTCGGGCTGGTCAACGACGTGTTCACCCCGGAGCACCTGCGTTCCCTGGGGACCGGGAACATGGCGATCGGGCATTGCCGCTACGGGACGACCGGCTCGAACGGGCGGGAGAACGCCCAGCCGATCGTCGTCAACCACGTCAAGGGGCGCATGGCGCTCGCGCACAACGGCAACCTCGTCAATTCCTGCGAATTGCGGGAGGAATTGGAACTGAAGGGTTCCATCTTCCATACCACCAGCGACACGGAGGTCATCTCCTACATCGTCACCGACGAACGGCTGCGGCAGAAGTCCATCGAGCAGGCGGTCAACCACGCGATGGACCGCATTCGCGGTGCGTATTCGCTGGTCATCATGTCCCCGTCCAAGCTCATCGCCTGCCGCGACCCGCACGGCATTCGCCCGCTGTGCTACGGGACGCGGGACGACGGGGCGTATATCGTCGCGTCGGAAAGCTGTGCGCTCGCCGCGGTCGGCGCGACGTTCGTGCGGGACATTCGCCCGGGCGAGATCCTCGTTTTCACGTCGGACGGTCCGACTTCTATTGACGACCACTGCGGAAAAGCGGACCCGCGCCTGTGCGTGTTCGAGTACATCTACTTCGCCCGCCCGGATTCGGTCATCGACGGCTGCTGCGTCCACGAAGCGCGGATCCGCGCCGGGGCGTTCCTCGCGCAGGAGCACCCGGTCGAGGCGGACGTGATCGTCGGCGTCCCGGATTCCGGGACGGACGCCGCCATCGGCTACGCAAAGGCGTCCGACATTCCCTACGAAATGGGACTGATCAAGAATAAGTATATCGGGCGGACGTTCATTTCCCCGGGGCAGAAGTCCCGCGAGGACAAGGTCCGCATCAAGCTCAGCCCAATTTCCAGCGTGCTGAAGGGCAAGCGAGTGGTGCTGATCGACGATTCCATGGTGCGCGGGACGACCTGCGCGCGGACGGTCGGGCTGGTGCGGGACGCCGGGGCGGCGGAGGTGCATATGCGCATCGCGTCCCCCGCGTTCAAGAACCCGTGCTACTACGGCACGGACATCGACTCCCGCCGCATGCTCATCGCCAACCACCACGCCGTCGAGGAGATCGCCAAAATCATCGGCGCGGACTCGCTCGGATACCTGAGCATCGAAAACGCCATGCGGCTCGGCGGGGACGAAGGCAAAAAATACTGCACCGCCTGTTTCAACGGCGACTATCCGACGGAAGTCCCGAAAAACAAGCGCAAGAACCGCTTTGAATACAAGATTTCCGAAAAACGCGGGAAGAAGCGCGACCCGCAGGCGTGACGAAAGGACGGAAAGCATGAATACCAAGAGCCACAGCGAAAGCTACAAACAGGCGGGCGTGGACATCACCGCCGGATACAAAGCGGTCGAACTGATGAAGGCGAGCGTGGCGCGGACGATGACGTCCGGCGTCGAATCCGGCATCGGCGGGTTTGGCGGGCTGTTCGCCCCGGATCTGACCGGGATCAAGAACCCGGTGCTGGTGTCCGGCACGGACGGCGTGGGCACAAAGCTGAAGATCGCCTTTCTGATGGACAAGCACGACACGGTCGGCATCGACTGCGTCGCGATGTGCGTCAACGACGTCGTCTGCTGCGGCGCGAAACCGCTCTTTTTCCTCGACTACATCGCCTGCGGGAAGAACGTCCCGGAAAAGATCGCCTCCATCGTCGAAGGGGTCGCGGAGGGCTGCGTGCAGTCCGGCTCGGCGCTTATCGGCGGGGAGACGGCGGAAATGCCGGGATTCTACCCGAAGGACGAGTACGACCTCGCCGGGTTTTCCGTCGGCATCGTAGACCGCGAAAAGGTCATCGACCGCACGAAGATGCAGGCCGGCGACGTGATCCTCGCCCTGCCGTCGAGCGGGGTGCATTCCAACGGGTTTTCGCTGGTCCGCAAGGTGTTCCGCGTCGACGAAGGCGATATTCACCGCAAATACGACGAACTGGACGGTCGGGAACTCGGCGAAGTGCTGCTGACGCCGACGAGGATCTACGTCCGCCCGATACTCGCTCTGCTGGAGCAGGTGACGGTCAAGGGCATCTCGCACATCACCGGCGGCGGATTCTACGAGAACATCCCGCGTTCCTTCCCGGAAGGGCTTTCGGCGAAGATCGAAAAGAAGGCGGTCCGAACGCCGCCGATCTTCCCGCTGATCGCCGCGGAAGGGCAGATCGACGAGCGCGACCTGTTCAACACGTTCAATATGGGCGTCGGAATGAGTGTCGTCGTCTCCCCCGCCGACGCGGACAAGGCGCTTGCAATCCTGCGGAACGCGGGCGAGGACGCGTATATCATCGGCGAGGTCGTCCGTTCCGACGACGGGGTGATCCTATGCTGAAAGCGCGTGTCGCGGTGCTGGTGTCCGGCGGCGGGACCAACCTGCAAGCCCTGCTGGACGCCGAAAAGAGCGGGATCCTCCGTTCGGGGGAGATCGTTTTGGTGGTTTCCAACAAGCCGGACGTCTACGCGCTTCGCCGCGCGGCGGACGCGGGCGTCGAACAGGCGGTTTTGAATCGAAAGGAGCTTGGGAAGGAGCGGTTTGAAAGCGAACTGACTTCCCTGCTCGCGGAGAAACGGATCGACCTGATCGTGCTTGCGGGATTCCTGTGCATCCTTTCGGAGGATTTCGTCAAGCGGTATCCCCGGCGCATCCTCAACGTCCACCCGTCCCTGATCCCCGCGTTCTGCGGAGACGGGTTTTACGGGCTGAAGGTGCACGAAGCAGCGCTGGCGCGGGGCGTCAAGGTGACCGGCGCGACGGTGCATTTCGTCAACGAGATCACCGACGGCGGCGAGATCATCGCGCAAGCGGCGGTCACGGTGCCGGAGGGCATCACGCCGGAGAAATTGCAGAAACGGGTCATGGAGCAGGCGGAGTGGAAGCTGCTGCCGGAAGCGACCGAACGGGTCTGCGCGGAACTGATCGGATAAGGGACATATAATCTAAGGAAGGATCGGGTGAACGGATATGCGGCTGATGGTCATCGGCGGCGGCGGGCGGGAGCACGCCATCATCAAGAAACTGAAGGAAAATCCGGCGGTCGAGGCGTTGTACGCCCTCCCCGGCAACGGCGGCATCGCGAAGGACGCCGTCTGCGTGCCGATCGGGGCGAAGGACATTCCGGTGATCGTCGCGTTCGCGAAGGAGAAGCAGATCGACTACGCGGTGGTCACGCCGGACGACCCGCTCGTGCTCGGGTGCGTGGACGCGCTGGAGGACGCGGGGGTCCGCTGCTTCGGTCCGCGCAAGGACGCCGCCGTCATCGAGGGCAGCAAGGTGTTCGCGAAAGAGCTGATGAAGAAGTACGGCATCCCCACCGCCGCTTACGAGGTGTTCGACGACCCGCAGGACGCCCTGCGCTACCTTGAAACTGCGCCGATCCCGACGGTCGTCAAGGCGGACGGGCTGGCGCTCGGCAAGGGCGTCGTCGTCGCGCAGACCCGCGAGGAAGCCGTGGGTGCGGTGCGTTCCATGATGGAGGACCGCGTCTTCGGCGCTTCCGGCGCACGCATCGTCATTGAGGAATTCCTGACGGGACCGGAGGTTTCGGTGCTCTCGTTCACGGACGGGAACGTCGTCAAACCGATGGTGTCCTCGATGGATCACAAGCGGGCGCACGACGGCGACGAAGGGCCGAACACCGGCGGAATGGGGACCGTCGCACCCAATCCGTTCTACACGGACGAGATCGCGAAGGAATGTATGGAGCGCATCTTCCTGCCGACGGTCCGCGCCATGAACGCGGAAGGGCGGACGTTCCGGGGCTGCCTGTACTTCGGGCTGATGCTGACGCCGGACGGACCGAAGGTCATCGAATATAACTGCCGTTTCGGGGACCCGGAGGCGCAGGTGGTCCTGCCGCTGCTGGAGAGCGACCTGCTGACGGTTTTTGAGGCGGTCACGGACGGGCGGCTGGCGCAGACGGAGGTCCGCTTCTCCGACGGGGCGGCGTGCTGCGTCGTCGTCGCGTCAGACGGCTACCCGAAGCAGTACGAAACCGGCTTTCCGATCACCGTTGACGACGATTTCGACGCGGAACTGCTCTGCGCAGGCGTCAAGGAGAAGGACGGTTCGCTGGTCACCGGCGGAGGGCGGGTGCTTTGCGTGGTCGCAAAGGCAGAAACCCTGCCGGAAGCGGTGGCGAAAGCCTATCAAGAGGTTCCGAAGGTGCATTTTCAGAACGCTTACTGCCGCAAGGACATCGGCGGGCGGGCGCTCTCGGTCCTGAACGGGAGGAAAGACGGCTGACATGGTTTATCGCGTATTTGTGGAAAAGAAACCGACCCTCGCGGCGGAAGCGCACGCGCTGCGGAACGAACTGACGACGCTCTTCGGCATCGAAGGGCTGAAGGATTTACGCCTGTTCAACCGCTACGACGTCGAGGGCATCGGCGAGGAGCTGTTCCGTGCGTCGGTTCGCGCGGTATTCTCCGAGCCGCAGCTGGACGACGTGTACAACGAGCTGCCGGGCGGGGCGGACGAGGTGTTCGCCGTCGAATATCTGCCAGGGCAGTTCGATCAGCGGGCGGATTCCGCCGCGCAGTGTATCCAGCTGCTCTCGCAGGGCGAGCGCCCGACGGTGCGGACGGCGAAGGTGTACCTGCTCTACGGCAAACTGTCGGAGGATGCGCTCCGAACGGTGCAAAAGTACGTCATCAACCCGGTGGAGAGCCGCCTTGCGTCCATGGAAAAGCCGGAAACGCTCGAAACCGCCTACGCTCTTCCGACCGAAGTCGCAACCGTCCGGGGATTTTGCGATTTTACCGACGAGGAACTGCTCGCCTACCTGCAAAAGGCGGGACTCGCGATGGACGAGGGGGATATTCGCTTCTGCCAGAGCTATTTCCGCAAGGAGGGTCGCGACCCGACGGTGACCGAGATCAAAATGATCGACACCTATTGGTCCGACCATTGCCGCCACACGACTTTTTCGACCACGATCGACCGCGTGGAATTCGCCGACCCGGTGCTCGAACGGGCCTATCAGACCTACCTTTCCACCCGGGAAAAGCTCGGTCGAACCAAGCCGATCAACCTCATGGACATCGCCACGCTCGCCGGAAAAGCGCTTCGCGCGGAAGGGAAGCTCGATAAGCTGGACGAATCCGAGGAGATCAACGCCTGCACGGTCAAGATCAAGGTGCAGATCGACGGCAAGGACGAGGACTGGCTGCTGCTTTTCAAGAACGAAACGCACAACCACCCGACGGAGATCGAGCCGTTCGGCGGCGCCGCGACCTGTATCGGCGGGGCGATTCGCGACCCGCTTTCCGGGCGCGCGTATGTATACGCCGCGATGCGGGTGACCGGCGCGGGCGACCCGCTCGTCCCGGTGCGGGAAACGCTTCCGGGCAAATTGCCCCAGCGCAAGATCGTCACGACCGCCGCCGCGGGATATTCGTCCTACGGCAACCAGATCGGACTTGCGACCGGGATGGTCGACGAACTCTATCACGAAGGATACGTCGCCAAGCGCATGGAGATCGGCGCGGTCATCGCCGCCGCCCCTGCGGAAAACGTGCGGCGGGAACGCCCGGAACCGGGGGATGTCGTCATCCTGCTCGGCGGGCGCACCGGGCGGGACGGTTGCGGCGGCGCGACCGGCTCGTCGAAGTCCCATACGCTCCAATCGCTGGAGACCTGCGGGGCGGAAGTGCAGAAGGGCAATGCCCCGGAGGAGCGCAAACTGCAGCGTCTGTTCCGCAACCCGGAAGCGTCGCGCCTGATCAAGCGGTGCAACGACTTCGGCGCAGGCGGGGTGTCCGTCGCCATTGGGGAACTCGCGGACGGGCTGTCCATCGACCTGAACAAGGTCCCGAAAAAGTACGAAGGGCTCGACGGCACGGAGCTCGCCATTTCCGAGTCACAGGAGCGCATGGCGGTCGTCGTTGCGAAGGAGGACGCGGAGCGGTTCCGCGAGCTCGCCTACGCGGAGAACCTCGAAGCGTCCGAAGTCGCCGTCGTGACCGAGGAAAAGCGTCTGCGCATGGAATGGAACGAGAAAGCCATCGTGGATATTTCCCGCGAATTTCTCAATTCCAACGGTGCGGAAAAGCATATCGTCATTCAGACGCAGAAGCCCCTCCCCTACGATCGCCCGATTCCCGCGGACTTCGCCGACGGTATGCGTGCGCTGGCGGGCGACCTGAACGTCTGCTCCCGCCGGGGGCTTTCGGAACGCTTCGATTCGACCATCGGCGCCGGGACGGTGCTGATGCCGTTCGGCGGGAAGTACCAATTGACCCCGATCCAGACCATGGTCCACACGGTTTCGACCGAAAAGCGGGAAACGTCCACCTGCTCGCTGATGAGCTGGGGCTATAACCCCCGCCTTTCGGAGAAGAGCCCGTACCACGGCGCTTACCAGGCCGTCGTGGAATCCGTCACGAAGCTGATCGCGGCAGGCTCGGATTTTCAGGACATCTATTTGACGTTCCAGGAGTATTTCTCCAAGCCCGGACGCGACGGCAAGCGCTGGGGACAGCCGTTTGAAGCGCTGCTCGGCGCATTCATGGCGCAGATGAACCTCGGCGTCGCTGCCATCGGCGGGAAGGACTCCATGAGCGGCAGCTTCGAGCAGATCGACGTTCCGCCGACGCTCTGCTCCTTCGCGGTCACGACGGAGGACGCGTCGCATATTCTCTCGCCCGAATTCAAGGGCGCCGGGCACCCGGTCGTCCTGTTCCGCCCGGAAACCGACGCGGACGGACTGCCGGAAACCGAGTCCCTGCTCGCGGTCTATCGGACGTTCACGGCGCTCGCCCGCGCCGGCAAGGTGCTTTCGGCGTATACGCCGACGTTCGGCGGTGTGGCGGAAGCGGTCATGAAGATGGGCTTTGGCAACGGCTTCGGCTTCGCGTTCGACGACGGCGTTTCGCCGGAAACGGTGTTCGGTCCGTCCTGCGGGTGGCTGCTCGCGGAATGCACCGAACTGCCGGAAAGCGGCACCCTGCTCGGGTATACGACGGCTGAGAAGGCGGTTTCCTACCGCGCTTCCCGCGTTTCGCAGGAGGAACTGCTTTCGCTCTACGAAGGAAAGCTCGAGCCGGTCTTTGCCTGCAATATCCCGCAAGGGAAGCCCGGCGAATCGCTCCCGACGTTCACCTACCACGCGAAAAATGCCCCGGCATCCACCCACATCGGCGGCGCGAAGCCGCGCGTGCTGATCCCGGTCTTCCCCGGGACCAACTGCGAATACGACACCGCGAAGGCGCTCGCCCGTGCCGGCGCGGAGCCGGAGATCGTCGTGCTCAACAACCTTTCCGCGAAAAGCGTCGCGGAATCGGTCGCCTACTTCGCACGGCGCGTCGGTGATTCGCAGATGGTGTTCCTGCCGGGCGGATTCTCCGGCGGCGACGAGCCGGACGGCTCCGGGAAGTTCATCACGGCGTTCTTCCGCGCTTCGGCGGTCAAGGACGCGGTGCATACGCTGCTCAAGCAGCGGGACGGGCTTGTCGGCGGCATCTGCAACGGGTTCCAGGCGCTTATCAAGCTCGGACTCGTGCCGTTCGGCGAGATCCGCGACCCGGACCCGGACAGCCCGACGCTGACCTTCAACACGATCGGGCGGCACCAGTCCCGTCTGGTGCGGACGCGGGTGTGCTCCGACCTTTCCCCGTGGCTGCGGAACGCGACGGTCGGCGAGGTCTATATCGTCCCGATCTCCCACGGCGAAGGGCGCTTCTACGCCTCCGCCGAATGGGTCAAACGGCTTTCCGAAAACGGGCAGATCGCGACGCAGTACGTCGACTTGGACGGCAACCCGACGTCCGACGTCCGCTTCAACCCGAACGACTCCGTCTGTGCCATCGAGGGCATCACTTCCCCGGACGGTCGGGTGTTCGGCAAGATGGGACATGCGGAGCGCGTCGGTAAAAACCTCTACCGCAACGTCCCGGGAAATTATGACATCGGGATGTTCGACGCGGCAGTCTCCTATTTCCGTTAAAAGGCGCATATGCTTTTATAAAAAAACAAATATCAAAGAAAGGAAGGACCCAACGAACATGAAAAAGACCCATCGCATCCTCTGCCTGCTTCTGGTGCTGTGTCTCGCCTCGGTCGCCCTTCTCGCCGCCTGCGAAGAAGCGGAAGAATCGTCCGGCAGCAGCTCCGCCCAGAGCACGAGCGGCACCACCTCAGAAAGCCAATTTCCCCTTGAAAAGAAAGATTTTGGAGGCGTCCAGATCAAATTCCTGACCAACGAGAACTCCGACTACTACAAGTGGGAGATCGCACCGCAGGAAATGGTGGAAGGCGACCGCATCAACAACGCCTGCAACAACCGCAAGGAGCTTATCCTGCAGGAGTTCGGGATCGAGCTTGTTCAGGAGTACGTGAAGACCCAGGACGACGTTATCAACACGCTCCGCGACAGCATCGAATCCGGGTTGGACGAATATCAGGTCGGCGTTTCGGGACTGCTCTACCTCGCCAAGCTCACCGACGCTGAGCTGTTCCAAGACCTTGCCCACATCGAAAGCAACGATTACCTCGACCTCTCCAAGCCCTATTGGGATCAGTCCATCATGCGTGACCTGACCCTCCTCGACAGCGTCTACTTCGCGACCGGCGACGCGCTGATCACGGACGACGAATCGACGTGGGCGATCTTCTTCAACAAGGACATCGCCGAGGACCACAACATCGCCGCGAATTACGGAGTCGATTCCCTGTATGATTTGGTGCGGAACGGCGATTGGAACATCGACACGTTCCATGAGATCGTCGCGAGCTCGTCCGTCGACAACAACGACTTCGGCATGGCGTGGGGCGCGGACACGCCGGACATCTGGGGCATGATCTCGCAGTGCTACGACTCCTACGCCTTCACGGTCGGCTGCGGGCAGACCCTCATGCAAAACGACGGTACGGAGATCACCGTGACCGCCGGTGAACAGAGCAACCTCAACGCCTTTGACAAGGTTTTCAATCTGCTGACCGAATCCAACTCCGTCGCCATCGCCGAAACGACCGGCAAGGGCTCGGAATCCTACTATGCGGACATGACCTCGATGTTCGCCGCCGGGAAAGGGCTGTTCATGCCCAACCGAATCGCAACCGTTTCCGATCCGATCCTGCGGGACGCGGACATCCATTACGGGCTCCTGCCGATGCCCAAGCTCGACGAAACGCAGGACGAATACACCACGACCGTCACGGTCTACTGGTGCAGTGCGTTCGCGATCCCGGTCACGAACGTCGAAAAGCTCGACGCGACCTGCTACGCCCTCGAAGCGCTCGCCTACTACGGGATGGAACAGCTCACGCCGGAATACTACGACCACACGCTGAAGGATAAGCGGTTCGAGGACGACGAGTCGGTCGAAATGCTCGACCTCATCTTCCGCAACCGCACCTACGACATGGGCGCCGTTTACAACTTCGGCGGCTCGCTGCCGTTCTACACTGGGATCCTGCTGAGCGGACTTTCGGGCGGCAGCAACACCCATGCCTCCACGCTTGAATCTGTTCAATCGGCTTGGGAATCCGCCATTCAATCCTTCATCGAGAAGGTCATTTCCTCCCGTGAGGATCTGTAGGAGCTTTCACAAAGCCGCGAGACGGCACAGCGAACGAAATGATACGTTCGTGTCAAAAAAGGACGGCCCGAAAGGGTCGTCCTTTTTTGCTATGTTCATTATGAACGGTTGTCCTTATCGCCATTCCCCCTCTTCTTCCTACGGAAGAAGGCGGCGAGACGCGTCCAGCGGTTGCGCAGGCGGACGCGCAGCGGCAACCCCTCCTCCTGCGGCGGAAGCGGGACAAACTGACCGTTTTCCGCGTCGTAACGCTCGACGTTCAGGAAGTCCACGCCTTCCGTTGGGATCCCTTTCTTCTTCAACCGGCGCCTGACGTTGTCGGAAATGACGTAGTCGATGACGCAGAAGAGCGGCACGCCGATGATCATACCGAAAATGCTCACGCCCGTACCGAGCAGACCGAACAACGCCTTGAACAGCAGCAGCGAGCAGATGATCCAGAACGCGCTCGCGCCCGTGCGGTCGCCGAGAATCATCGGACCGATCACGTTGCCGTCGAGCTGCTGGAGGATCAGGAACATGATGATGAACACCAGCCCCTTCTGCGGGGAGGCGAGCAGGAAGATGATCGCTGCGCTCGGGATCCCGCCGATGAACGGACCGAGGAACGGAATGATATTCGTGCAGCCGATGACGACGCTGACCAGCACCGCGTACGGGATCTGCAGAACGGTCATAGCGAGGAAGCAGATGAGCCCGATGATCAGCGAATCCAGCAGTTTCCCGGACAGGAAGCCGCCGAAGATGCGGTTCCCGTGGCGGCAAACGTCCAGCACGCGGTTGGCGTGCTCCGGGCGAAGGGAAGCGTAGAGTAATTTCTTCAAACGACGGGCGAACGTTTCCTTTTCAAGAAGCGTATAGATGGCGACGATGAAGGCGATGAAGAAGTCCATGACATAGGACACTACCTGCATCCCGGTCGAAAGGATAATCGCCGTGGCGGACGCCGCGAAGTCGCTGAGGTCCTCGCTGAACCACTTCTGGACCGCCTCGACGCAGCGGTCGACGACAAGGGAGAACGTATCCCCCGAATCGGCATGGGATTCCACCCAGTCCGTCACCTTTTGCAGGCTGTCCGGGATGATATCGGTGAGGTTAGCGATGCTTTCGATGAAGGACGGGACGATCAGCATCAGCAAGGCGATGACCACTCCGATGCCGAACAGGGACGCGAACAGCACGCCGAACACCCTTGCCCGCTTCGGGATCTTCGCCGGCGGACACTTCCCGCGGGCGGTCAGGCGACGGCTGACCACACGTCGAATGGAATTGTCGAGCGGATTGAGCAGATAGCCGAACGCCATGCCGAGCAGGATCGCCCGCATGGAGCCGATGAACCACGAGATAATGCCGCCGAACGATTCCGTCCGAAACAGCAAAAAGACGAGCACAAGCACGGCCGCGCACACGCCGACGCAGAGCTTGGCGATGTAACGGTAGCGCTTTCCGTCCTGGGTGTCGCGATACCGTTCGTTGGACGGCTGCGGATTCTCCTGCATAACGTACCTCCCCAAAAATCCTTTTCTGAATAAAATTATAGCATACAAAAACGGTTTTGTAAAGTCTATTTTTGCACGCAGGATAAAAAAGGGGTTGCATCCGTGAAAATTTATGCTATAATAAAAAGGAATACTGTCGGTTTCGGTCGTATATTGGACAGGAATCTTATCGGTTTCAGTCGTAAATTCTGTTTTGGAAGGAAGGTTCCCCGTATGATGAAGCGTTTGTCCGCGATCCTGCTCTGCGTTTGCCTATGCGTACCAATGTTCTGCGTCTCCTCTCGTTCTGCGACGGACGGCGAAGGTTCGCCGTTGCCGTTGAGCGCCGGAAAGTCGTATACGGTTTCCCTCTCCGGCTGTTCGCCGACGGAAGGGCGAGCCGATAGCGGTGACCGCATGACCGATCGAAAGTTCGGCTCCAGCCGCTTGTCCGCGAGCGAAAACGGCAACTGGATCGGCTACACCTCGGACGGCGGGGACTTTACGGTCACCTATACGCTCGACCTCGGTCGGGTATACGACTGCCTGAAGCAATTCTCCGTTTCAACGCTCCAGAGCACCGGGTACGGTGTGTACTTTCCGGCGTATGTGCGGTATGAATGTTCCGTCGACGGGCGGTCGTACCGTTCGCTCGGCGACGGCGTTTGCGACTGCGACCTTGCGGCGGATCCCTACTGCGGGCTGTTCCACCTGACCCTGCCGCAGGAAACGACGGGGCGGTATGTCCGCATCACCGTCGGCGGCGGCGCAAGGCAAAGCGTTTACCTGTGCGAGCTGATCGTCGAAGGGCGGGCGGCATTCACCCGCATGAGCGAGGAAGCGAAGGAAGGCGGACAGTACACCGACGCGCAGGGCGTGGTCTATACGCTCAAGGGCGACGAGGCGGTCGTGACCGGGTACCGCGATACGGCGCTGAACCTGCCGTCCGGCCCGCTGCGCCCGTCGGACGCGGATTTCAATGAGGAAGGGCAGTATGTGCTCGGCGCGGGGAGCGAAAACCCCGTGACTGTCCACGCAAAATTCCTCCCGGAGGATAACCTCAACTTCTCCCGCCTGTCAAACGACATTCGCGCCATCGTCATCCACAACACCGCCACGGTCGAGGACAGTACCACGGCGGAGCTATACCACACAAAGCAGCTTCGCGGAGCGGGAGACTCCTCCTGGCATTACACGGTCGACGACACCGGGACCGTCTGCCACTCCTGCCCGGACGAATACGCCGCATGGCACGCCGGGAGCGACGAGAACTACGCGAGCATCGGCATCGAGCTCTGCGTCAACGGTGCGCCGACCCACGGCGGGACCGACTTCATCTTCACCGGGGACGCATTCGACGAATGGGTCGATCAGCGATTTCGCAAGACGATCGAAAACACCGCCGTGCTGGTCGCCGAGCTGCTCGTCCGCTACGGGCTGCCGGAAAGCGCCGTGCTGCAGCACAACGACTGCTCCGGCAAGAACTGCCCGCAATGGATGCGCTACTCTTCCGAACACCGGGATTTCCGCCACGACGGGGACCTGTGGCTTGTGTTGACCGAGCGGATCCACGACTACTACACCCGGCTGCTCGCGGGTTCGCAGACGTTCTCCCCTGCGTCGGACGTGGTCCTGCCGCCCTACCTGCTCTTCCCCGGGGCGAAGTCCTACCCGGTCACCGCCGTCGAAGTGGGGGCGTTCGCCGGAAAAGGTCCGATCCTGCGGTCGATCTCCCTGCCGGATACGGTCGTGCGGGTGGAAGCCGGGGCGTTCGCGGACACGCCGTCGCTCGAAGCGGTGACGGTGTCGCCCTCGCACCCGTCGTTCTCCCTGCGCGGAGGGACACTGTACGACGAAAACGGGCGGGTGCTGTTCACGCCGCAGGAAAGCACGTCCGCTGTTCCCGCCCCGGACCCGGATGGCGGGCTTTGGATCGAGGAGGTGGACGGCGAATACTGGCTGCTCGGACTGCAGGCGCCCTGCACCGCCGAGGAGATCCGCGAACGCTATGGCGCTGAGGACCTGCGGCTGTACGCCGACGCGCCCGGAACCGGCGTCTACATGATCGCCGACGGCGCCGCGATGCGGCTGGTCCTGCAGGGCGACGCAAACGGCGACGGGCGAATCAACGCCACCGACTACATGCTGGTGAAACGAAACGTGCTGCAGACGTTCCTCCTTTCTCCCGTCTTTGCGCGCGCGATGCGCCTGGCGGGAAATGAGAAGATCAACGCTACCGATTACATGCTGCTGAAGCGGGCCGTCCTCGGCACCTACAAGCTCTCGCCCCCGCTTCCTCCGAAAAATTCATAATTCATCGCATAAATCTTCCTACGGATGCCATTTTTATCCGTTATACTGTCCTTTGATTGGTTAAATGGGTAAAGGAGAGGGTTTTATGCTGGTCCTGAAGGACATCAAAAAGGAGTACCGCGTCGGCGACCTGAAGGTCCCTGCGCTGCGGGGCGTCAGCGTCGCGTTCCGTGCGAACGAGTTCGTTTCCATTCTCGGTCCGTCCGGCTGCGGCAAGACCACGCTGCTGAACATCATCGGTGGGCTGGACCGTTACACGACCGGCGACCTGCTCATCAACGGGCGGTCGACGAAGTCCTTCCGCGACGCGGATTGGGACGCCTACCGCAACCATTCCATCGGCTTCGTCTTTCAAACGTATAACCTCATTCCGCACCAGACGGTCCTGACGAACGTCGAACTGGCGCTGACCATCTCCGGCGTTTCCAAACAGGAGCGTCGCCGCCGCGCCGTCGCCGCGCTCGAAAAGGTCGGGCTTGGGGACCAGCTTCGCAAGAAGCCGAACCAGATGTCCGGCGGACAGATGCAGCGCGTCGCCATCGCCCGCGCCATCGTCAACGACCCGGAGATCCTGCTCGCGGACGAACCGACCGGCGCACTGGACAGCGCGACTTCCCTGCAGATCATGGAAATTTTGCGGGAGATCGCGTCCGACCGACTGGTTATCATGGTGACCCACAACCCGGACCTTGCCGAGACGTACTCCACCCGTATCATCAAACTGCACGACGGCGTCATCGAGGACGACAGCGACCCGTACGACCTTTCCGCCGCATCCGTCCCGGTCGAGCGCCCTGCCAAAAAGAAAAAAGCGCTCTCCCTGAAAACTGCCCTTTCCCTTTCGCTCAACAACCTCATGACCAAGAAGGCCAGGACCTTCCTGACTTCCTTCGCCGGGAGCATCGGCATCATCGGGATCGCCCTGATCCTTTCGCTTTCCACCGGGATCAACGCCTATATCGCGCAGGTGCAGGAGGACGCGCTATCGTCCTATCCACTCACGTTGGAATCGGAAACGCAGGATTACAGCAGTATGTTCTCCGCCATGGTCGAAGCGCGGGAGGACGCGTCCCGGCCGGTCGAAGATGGAAAGATTTACGTCGATGACACGATGGTCAATATGCTCTCCGCCATGATGTCGACGACCAAAAACGACCTAAAATCCTTCAAAACCTACCTCGAATCGCACCAAGAGGAGCTCGACGGTATCCTGACTGAGGCGCGGTACACCTATAACTACCAGATGCAGATCTATTCCGACGACGGGGAGACCCGCGTCAACCCGACGACGCTCATCGAGAACATGGGCGAATCCTTCGCCGGAATGGTCGGCATGATGTCCGATTCCAACTCGCTCTACGCGGACACCTACGCCGCAAGCATGAACATCTTCCGCGAAATGCTCGACAACACCGAGCTGCTCCAGTCGCAGTACGACGTGATTGCCGGGGAATGGGCGGACGACGCGCACGAGGTGATGCTGGTCGTCAACGAGAACAACACCGTCGCGAATATGGCGCTCTATGTGCTCGGAATGCAGGACCAGTCGGAGCTGCCGGAGATGATGCAGTCGGTGTTTGCCGGAGAAAAGCTGGACGTCGAGTACCCGGATTACACCTACGAGGATTTCCTCGGCATGACCTTCTGCATCGTGCCGAACCACCTGTTCTACGAGCCGTCCGGCGAAACGTACGAGGTCGACGGGACGGAATACCCGGTCTGGCGGGACATCCGCGAAACGCCGGGGTTCGACCAGGCCGCCTTCGCGAAGGAGCACGGCGTGACCGTGACCATCAGCGCCATCCTGCGCCCGAACCCGGACGCCGTATCGACTTCCCTGCGGACCGGCACGATCGCGTATGACCGTTCGCTCGCCGAGGAACTGATGGCGGACGTGCGTGCGTCCGATATCGCCAAGCAGCAGACCGAGCAGACGCCGGACATCGACGTGCTGTCCGGCCTGCCCTACGACGACGGGAGCTTCTCCTCCCGCCCGGACAGTGAAAAGGCGCAACTGTTCGGCGACTGGGTCAACGGCAGTCAGCGCCGCAAGGCGGACGTGATGACCGACCTGCTCTCCGCGAACGTCGGGGAACTCGTCGATGCGCAGCTTGCCGCGATGACCGCCGAGGAACGCGCCGCCTACGCGTCCGAGCATTTCTACGACCTCGCCGACGCGGATCCGGAGGTATTCAAACAGCTTCTGCTCGCGATCGCGTCGAATACGCCGGTCGACGACGAATACGCCGCCTACCTCGCGCAGCTTGGGAACATGTCGGGCGAGGAGATGGTCGAAGCACTCCGCCAGTCCGGGCAGCTCGACCCGTCGACGGTCACGCCCGAAACCACCGCGCTCGTCGCGCAGCTGCTCGCCGCCATGCCGGAAACGCAGCTGGAGGAAGTGGTGCGGACGCTTCTGACCGCTTCCCTTTCGGCATCCGCCGCCGAGGAAGTGCTCGCGCAGTACACGACCGCGCAGCTCGCCGAGCTGTTCGACGCCTCCTACGCGGAAATGACGGAGGAGGAGAAATGTGCGCTCTTCGACGTCTACCGCAAGCAAATGGTTTCGGACACCGTTTACGAACGGCGGCTGGTCGACCTCGGGTTCGTCGACCCGGATTCGCCGGCTTCCATCTCGCTTTATGCGAAGGATTTTGCGTCCAAGGAACAGCTTGAGGATTTCATCGCCGATTACAACAAAAGCGTCGGCGAGGAAAACGAGATCACCTATACCGACCTCGTCGGGCTGATGCTCTCGTCGGTCACGCGGATCATCGACGGCATCTCCTATGTGCTGATCGCCTTCGTGTCCATCTCGCTGATCGTGTCCTCGATCATGATCGGGATCATCACCTATATCTCTGTGCTCGAACGGACGAAGGAGATCGGTATCCTGCGTGCGATCGGCGCGTCGCGTCGGGATATTTCCCGCGTGTTCAACGCCGAAACGCTCATCGTCGGCTTCTGCGCCGGGGCGATCGGGCTGCTCGCGACGGTCCTGCTGTGCATTCCCATCAACCTCATCATTCACGCCGCTTCCGGCATCACAGCGATCAACGCGGCGCTGCCGCTCGTCGGTGCGGTGGTCCTGATGCTCATCAGCATTCTCCTGACCGTCGTCGCGGGGCTGGTGCCGTCCCATATCGCCGCCAAGAAGGACCCGGTGCTGGCGCTGCGGACGGAATGACGGTTTCGCGTGCAAAAATCTGCTTTCTTCGCAAATCTTCTCGGGAAAAGGGACCCCTATGCTTGACCTGCTTGCCCTGCAAAAAGAATTGCTCCTCCGGCACATCCGACCGGGCGGGACCTGCGCGGACTTTACGATGGGAAACGGGCACGACACGCTCTTCCTCTCCCGTGCGGTCGGGGAGGGCGGTCGGGTGTACGCCTTTGACGTGCAGCCCGCAGCGCTCGAAAGCACCGCCGCCCTGCTGAAGCGGGAGGGTGCGCCGGAAAACGTCCGGCTTATCTGCGACTCCCACCACCATGCGGCGGCATATATCCGCGAACCGCTCTGCGTCGGGATGTTCAACCTCGGCTGGCTGCCGGGCAGCGACCGCACCGTCACGACCAGGCGCGAAACCACCCTGCCCGCCCTGCAAACGGCGATCGACTTACTTGCGCCGGACGGCGCCCTGCTTATGGCGATCTATCCTGGACACGAGGAGGGACGTTTGGAGGGGGAGGCGGTCTGCGAAGCCCTTTCCGCGCTCGACCGGCGGAGGTTCTGCTGCTCGAAGCTGCAGCTGGTCAATTCCCCGACGTCGCCCTACTTTTTCCTCGTGGAGAAGGCAAAATAATTGGCAATCAACGAAAAAACGGCGGACTGTCGCTCTTTGCGGCGGTTCGCCGTCTGCTTTTGAACATAAAAAAGGACGCACGCCGTCCGTTCGGACATGGTACGTCTGCGGTCTTTCAATTGTGTCGTTTTCCCGCGATGGGCGTGCCCCCATGGAAAAGAAACCCTGCTCTGTGCAGGTGGGTGTCCTCTCCGTCGCTTTAGTACTTCCAACGTCCGCCGCGCAGAATGCACAGCGGGAGGCCTGCACACCACGCCGGAATATGGGCTCCCTTTCTTTCTTGTGGGTTTTTTCACGAGGCAAGGGTCAAAAGGACCGCACGCACCCCGCAGGAAAATATGTTTGACCGAATGTGCGGGACGTTTCCGCCCCGATGGAATGCGCTCTTAGTTCGCGCCGTCCTCCGGCGCTTCCGAATCGTCCTCGTCGAGGTCGTATTCGTTCATGAAACGGTCCTCGAAGGCGTCCGCGACGCGGTCGAACTCGTCGTCATCGTCGATCGTCACGAGGATCTCTTCCCCGTTCTCATCCTCCGTGACCTTCAGAATGACGTACTCCTCGTCCTCCTCGCTGTCCTGCTCCGCGTCCGCAGGGATCAGCGCTAAGTACGATTGCCCGTCCAGCTCCAGTTCTCCGATCAGAGCGAACTGGCTCTCGTTGCCTTCCTCGTCGGTCAGCGTGTAAAGCTCCTCGTCGTCCTCCATCGATTCGTCGGACTCCAGATTTTTCTCCTTATCCATTTGCGCCCATCCTTTCCATGCAAGCGGTTTTCGCAAGTTCTATCTTAATTATACGCATTTTGACCCGGTCTGTCAAGCCCTTTTCGATTTTTTCCCCGCCGAAAGCGTTCGACTGTTTCCTGCAAAGTTCGCGTCGCCTTGACAAACCGCCTTTTTTCTGCTATACTGTCCCCGCAAAAACCGAAAGAAGGGGTCTTTATGGCATTCATTCCCCGCGTGTTCGTCCCGGCGAGCGAGATCCGGGACGGGACCGTCCGCGTCGGCGGATCGGACGCAAACCACATTCGCAACGTCCTGCGTATCCCCGTCGGCGGGAGAATCACGGTCTGCGACGGTCGGAACGTCGTCTATCCCGCCGAAATCGTTTCCTACGAACCGGGATGCTTCCTCGCACGGCTCGGCGAAGGGGTCGAGGATACCGGCGAGCTGCCCGCCCGCGTTGCCGTCTACCAATGCCTGCCGAAGGGGGAAAAGGCGGACTTCGTCGTGCAGAAATCGGTCGAACTGGGGTGCGCCGAGATCGTGTTCGTCCTGAGCGAACGCTGCGTGGCGCGGCCGGACGGGCAGGCGATGGAAAAGAAGAAGCAGCGCATGCAGAAGATTTCCGAATCCGCCGCCGCACAGAGCGGGCGGAGCGTCGTACCGCCGGTGCGGGGACTACTGTCCTTCGCGGACGCGTGCGCGGAAGCGGCGGAAGCGGACTGCGCGTTCCTCTGCTACGAGGGCGGCGGGACGGTCCCGCTGCGGCAGGTGCTGGAAGCGTCCGCAGGCGCGGAACGGGTCGCGTTCCTCGTCGGGCCGGAAGGCGGTATCTCCCCGGCGGAGGCGGAAACGGCAAGACGCGCCGGGCTTTCCCTCGTCGGGCTCGGGTCGCGTATCCTGCGCACCGAAACCGCTCCGCTGTTCGTGCTTTCCGCGTGCAACATTCTGCTTTGAAAAAGCGATGTTTCCCCGGTTTTTTGCAGGGAGGCATCGCTTTTTTGCTTTTTTCAGTCCAGTTCCTTCTTGCCGGTGTACAGCTCGTAATAGCGACCGCCGAGGGCGAGCAGATCCTCGTGACTGCCGCGTTCGATGATCTCGCCCTTTTCGAGCACCATGATCGCATTCGCGTTGCGGACCGTGGAAAGGCGGTGCGCGATGACGAACGTCGTGCGGTCCGCCATCAGGCGGTCCATGCCTTCCTCGATGTGCCGCTCTGTACGGGTATCGACCGAGCTCGTCGCCTCGTCCAGCACCAGGATCGGTGCCTTTGAGAGCGCTGCACGGGCGATATTCAGCAATTGCCGCTGTCCCTGCGACAGGTTCGCTCCGTCGCCCTCGATGAGCGTGTTATAGCCTTCGGACAGGCGGGTGATGAAGCTGTGCGCCGACGCGGTTTTTGCCGCGGCGACGACCTCGTCGTCCGTCGCGTCCAGCCGCCCGTAGCGGATATTCTCCATGACCGTCCCGGTGAACAGGTGGGTATCCTGCAGGACCATCGCGATGTTCTTGCGCAGGACGTCGCGCTTGATGCGCCGGATCGGCACGCCGTCGATCGTGATCTCCCCTTCGTCGATGTCGTAGAACCGATTGAGCAGGTTCGTGACCGTCGTCTTCCCCGCCCCGGTCGAGCCGACGAAGGCGATCTTCTGCCCGGGCTTCGCGTAGAGCGAGATATGCTTGAGAATGGTCTTTTCCGGCACATAGCCGAACGAAACGTCCTTCAATTCGACGTATCCGCGCATCAGCGGCATCTTTTCCGCGTCCGGGGCGTCCGGCTCCTCGGGGGACATATCCATCACGTTGAACACCCGCTCCGCGCCGGCGAGCGCCGCGAAGATCGTGCTCATCTGCTGGGAAATCATGTTGATCGGCATGGAGAACTGCCGCGAATAATTCGCGAACACCGTCAGGTCGCCCGCGCCGAATCCGCGCGTGAACGCGAGCACGCCGCCGATCCCGACGGTCAGCGCATACGCGATCTGGCTCGTGTTGCCCATGACCGGGCCCATGATCCCGCCGTAGAACTGCGCACGGAACTGCTTATCCCGCAAATCCTCGTTGAGCAGGTCGAACTCCTCGTCGCAGACCGCTTCGTGGTTGAACACCTTGACGACCTTCGCGCCCGTCACGGTTTCCTCGATGTAGCCGTTGACCGCGCCGAGCGCCGCCTGCTGCCCGGAATAGTACCGGGAAGACGCCCGCGCGAGCGCACGCCCGCCGAGCGCGAAGATCGGCAGGAAGCAGACCGTGATGAACGACAGGATCAGGTTGGTCGAAACCATGAACAGGAACGTCCCGACCAGCGAGATCGAGCCGGACACGAGTGACGTGAGCGAGTTGTTGAGCATCATGTCGATGTTGTCGACGTCGTTGGTGAACCGGGACATGATCTCCCCGGTCGTGTTCGCGTCGAAGTACCGCACCGGCAGGCTTTGCAGTTTGGCGAACAGGTCGTTGCGGATGGCTTCCGTCGCGTTCTGGGAAACCGTCAGCATCAGACGCGCCTGCAGATAGTTGCTCGCCACCCCGACGAGGTAGACGCAGGCGAGGATCAGCACCGCCGCAAGCACATAGGTCGCGATGGAACGGTACGGACCGTCCGGCAAGATCTCCCGCAGCAGCGGCAGCTCGCTGACCTTTTCGACAAAGCCGTTGACGACCTTGCCGATCGCCGTCCAGTTCACGGCGCTCTCCTTGCCAGCCGCATTTTCGGCGAAGATCTGCAGCCGGTTGATGATCGGGGAAAGCATATACGAGCCGAGCAGGGAGGTCAGCGTGCTGACGAGCATACAGACCAGCACAAGGACCAGCCGCCCCTTATACTTCCCGACGTAGGAGAGCAGACGGCGGACGGTTTTTTTCGTGTTCTTCGGTTTGCCGGTCGCACGCGGACCGCCCCGGCGTCCGCCGGGGCCACCGGGTCCGCCTGGGCCTCTGCGCCGATCGACGACCTGCCGTGCATACTGCTTTTGCAGGGATTCCAAAGTGCGTTTTGCCATGCCCGTCACACCCCCTCGTCCGCTTTCCGGTCGGTCTGCGATTCGTAGATCTCCCGGTATTCGCGATTGGTTTTCAGCAGTTCGGCGTGGGTGCCGACGCCGGTGATGCGCCCTTCGTTGAGCACGATGATCTGGTCGGCGTCCATGACGGACGTGATGCGCTGGGCGATGACGATCTTGGTCGAATCCGCCAGCTCGTTGCGGAACGCCTCGCGAATGCGGGCTTCCGTCGCCGTGTCGACCGCGGAGGTCGAATCGTCGAGGATGAGGATCTTCGGCTTCTTCAGCAGGGCGCGGGCGATGCACAGGCGCTGCTTCTGCCCGCCGGAGACGTTTTTGCCGCCCTGCCCGAGGTCGTAATCGTATCCGCCGGAGAAGGACTGCACAAAGCCGTTCGCCTGCGCGCTTTCCGCGGCGGCCTGCAGCTCCTCGTCCGTCGCGTCCTCGTCGCCCCAGCGCAGGTTATCCGCGATGGAGCCGGAGAACAGCACGTTCTTCTGCAGCACCATGCCGACGCCCTCGCGCAGGTGGTACAGGCTGTACTCCCGCACGTCCACGCCGTCGATCAGCACCTGCCCCTCGTCCACGTCATACAGGCGGGGGATCATGGACACCAGCGTGCTCTTGCCGCAGCCGGTCGAGCCGATGATCCCGACGACCGTGCGCGGCTCTATGGTCAGGTCGATATGATCAAGCACGGCGTCCTCGCTGTTCTTATAGTAACGGAAGGAAACGTCGCGGAACTCGATGCGACCCTCCTGCACGGTCAGGTCCTTGCGGGAAGCGTTCTCGTCGGTCAGGCTGATGGGCTCGTCGAGCACTTCCGAGATCCGCTTCGCGGACGCCATGGCGCGGGAGAGCATCATCAAAAGCATGGTCACCATCATCAGCGACGAAAGGATCTGCGTGACGTAGGTGATGAACGCGGACAGGTCGCCGATGGGCATCGAACCGCTGTAGACCTGTTCCCCGCCGAACCACAGTACGGCGAGCGTCGTGATGTTCATGAACAGCGTCATGACCGGGGACATGAAGATCATCAGCTTCATCGCACGCATCCCGGTGCTTTTCAGGTCGCGGTTCGCGTTGAAAAACTTTTTGCGTTCAAAGTCCTCGCGGACGAAGGATTTGACCACGCGGACGTTCGTGACGTTCTCCTGCACCGTGGAATTCAAGCGGTCGATCTTCCCCTGCACCCGCGAAAAGAGCGGATAGCTGCGGAAGATCAGCAGGGCGATGCACAGCACCATCAGCGGAATGGTCACGGCAAGCACCGTCGCGAGGGACGGACGCAGCAGGATCGCCATGATCAGCGCTCCGATGAGCATGCCGGGCGCACGCAGCGCCATGCGCAGAAGCATGTTGACCATGTTCTGCATCTGCGTCACGTCGTTGGTCAAACGGGTCACGAGCGAGCCGGTCGAGAAGCGGTCGATGTTGGAAAAAGAAAACTGCTGCACCCGGGCATACACGTCAGAGCGCAGGTCCGCGGCGAAATTGACCGACGCCTTCGCGCCAAAGTACGCGCCGCCCACGCCGCCCGCCATCATGCCCACTGCGATGAGCACCATGACGCCGGCGATACCCAGCGAAAACAGAACGCCGGAGGATTCGGCGTCCGCAATTTGTCCGACGGCTTTGAGTTCTTCAAGCTCCTTCGCCCGGTTGATGACAAGCGAAAGGCACTTCGGCATCAGCACTTCCCCGACCACTTCCGCGATCATGCAGATCGGGCCGATGATGAAATACGGCAAGTAGGGGCGCACATAGCGCATCCACTTCCCTTTTCGTTTTGGCTGCATCGTATGTTCCTCCGTTTTTTTCGGATCAACGGATCCGATGGGTTACGGTTTCTCTTCCTTTTCCGCTCCGGCGATCAGCTCGCGGACGTGAATGCCCTTGACGCGCGGAAGCTCCGCCGTCCCGTCGAGCAGGGCGCGAAGCGCGTTCTGCATCTTTTCCTCGCAGGCGGCCTCCAGGCGAAGCTCCTCGTCCGTCAGTTCCCCGAACAGCGCGAGGTCCGCCGCCGCGAACACCCGGTTGGTGCGCTGCACCAGCTCCAGTCCCTTTTCGGTCAGGGCGATCTCGTTGTAACGCGCGTCGTTGATGGCGGCGCCCTGCCGGATGTATCCGCTCTTTTCCAGCCGCTTGAGCGCGACGGCGATGGCCGCCGTGCTGACCTCAAAGGCATGCGCAAGCTCCGTCTGCGACGGGACGCAGTCGGTCCGATACAGGTACATCAGCAGCCGGTGCTGGGACCTGCTGATCCCCATCTGGTCAATCAGCTTTTCCTGCAATTGCCGGTGCAGCCGCATGGTCACCCGGAACCGCACCGCAGCCTGGCGAACCTGTTCCCGTTCAAAATCATCCTGCATCATTTACAAACTCCCCTGTCCTTATTCCCCCGGAACCTCCCGCCTTTTTTCGCGTTTCGGGCGGTCTTTTCCGCTTTCTTCCTTACAAATTATAGACGATTCCGCCGACTTGTCAAGGGTTTCGGGACAGAGTTCACATTTTCTGCCCCTAAATTTTTACAGATACACAAAAAATCGAAATATTGGGATAAAAACACAGACCGCACGAAAAGTGGGGAATAATCCGAGAAAATCCGATTTTTTCGCGTCTCCGACGGTCCTTCACCGCAAAATCACCAAAGGGCGTTCAATTTTTTTGTAAATTTTTTTGTCAGGGTATTGCATTTTTCACAAATTTATTGTAGAATAGAAAGCGAAATCATAGAAAAGGCAAATCGGAACCGTTTTGTGCGGGGGATCGTCCCGCCGGTTTTCGACGCGCCGGACGAAAAAGCTGCCCGAATCGGGGCGAACGAAGGAGTAGGAAAGCAATCATGAGCAACAAACTGTTTCAAACGCTGGTGTACCAGATGCGGGAAGCCGTTGACCGGGACATCGGCATCATCGACGAAAAGGGGACCATCATCGCCTGCAGCCAGCTCTCCCGGATCGGCGAAACGCACAAAGAGATCGTAGAGGAAATCTCCTACAACTTCGACACCCTCAAGGCGGACGGCTACACGTACCGTCCCATCGGCTCGCATGCACGCATCGAATATATCGTATTCGTGCAAGGCGAGGACGATTCCGCGGCGAGCACGGCGATGCTGCTTTCCATCGCCTTTACCAACATCAAGCAGCTTTACGACGAAAAGTACGACAAGACCAATTTTATCAAGAACATCATCCTCGACAACATCCTGCCAGGGGACATCTACATCAAATCCAAGGAGCTGCGGTTCGACAACGAGACTAACCGTGTCGTGCTGCTCATCCGCTTCCAGAACAAGTCCGACGTCGTACCCTACGACATCATTCAGAATATGTTCCCGGATAAGACCCGTGACTACATCATCAGCGTGGGCGAAACGGACATCGTGCTGGTCAAGGAGCTGAAGAACGGCGCGGACAGCAAGGCCATCGACGCCATCGCCCATTCCATCGTCGACAGCGTGCAGAGCGAATTCTACCTCAAGTGCATCGTCGGGATCGGCACGGTCGTCACGTCCGTCAAGGAGCTGGCGCGTTCGTATAAGGACGCGCAGGTCGCGCTGGAGGTCGGGCGCGTGTTCGACACGGAGCAGACCTGCATCAACTACGAAAACCTCGGGATCGGGCGGCTCATCTATCAGCTTCCGACGACGCTGTGCGAAATGTTCCTGCAGGAGGTCTTTAAGCGCGGGTCGCTCGAAAGCCTCGACCGGGAAACGCTGCTGACCATCCACGCGTTCTTCGACAACAACCTCAACGTGTCGGAAACCTCCCGCAAGCTGTTCGTCCACCGCAATACGCTCGTCTACCGGCTGGAAAAGATCAAGAAGCTGACCGGTCTGGATCTGCGGGAGTTCGACCACGCCATCACGTTCAAGGTGGCACTGATGGTCAAAAAGTACCTCGTCAGCAAGCCGAATATGTATTGATTCTTACGAAAGAAAAGATTTTTTCAAACCCATTATGATACAATTTCAAAACGTTTCCATGGCGTACCCGGACGGAACGGTCGCGCTCAGGGAAATCAACCTCACGGTCGGGGACGGGGAATTCGTCTTTCTTGCCGGACCGTCCGGCGCGGGGAAAACCACGCTGACCCGCCTGCTGCTCGCCGAGGAACGGGTTTCCGCCGGGCGGCTGGACGTCAACGGGTTCCGGCTGGACCGCATTCGCGCCCGACAAGTCCCGCACCTGCGGCGCACGATGGGCGTCGTGTTTCAGGATTTCAAGCTTTTCGATAAAATGACCGTCTACGAGAACGTCGCGTTCGCCATGCGGGTCATCGGCGAGAAGCGCGCCGTCATTCGCAAGCGGGTGCCGTTCTTCCTCAACGTCGTGGGGTTGGCGGACAAGGCGAAGTCCTTCCCCGGCAAGCTCTCCGGCGGCGAGCAGCAGCGCGTGGCGTTTGCCCGTGCGCTGGTCAACAACCCGTCCTTAGTCATCGCGGACGAACCGACCGGCAACATTGACCACGTCCTGCGGGACGAGATCCTCGAGCTGCTCCTGCGGATCAACAAGCTCGGGAAGACCGTTCTGGTCGTCACGCACGACGAAGAACTGCTGGAACGCCACCACAAGCGGATCGTCCGGCTGAACGAGGGGCGTATCCTTTCGGACACCGCCGCACCTTCCTCCGAAAGGACGGGTGAAACGGCATGAGAGCGCTTCGTTCCTTTGCGTATAACCTCCAGCAGGGATTTCGCGGTGTGTTCCGCAACAGCGTCATGTCCACGGCGTCCGTGCTGGTGCTGCTTTCCTGCATGATCATCATCGGGACCTTCTTCCTCGTCTACATGAGCATCCGGGAGAACCTCGAAAACATCAGCAATATCAACGCCATCTCCATTCGCGTTTCCGCTTCCTATACCGACGAACAGTATGCGGAGATCGAGGGGATGCTGTCGGACCTGTGCGCGGAAAGCGACCTGCTTGACGACAAGGTGGTCTATGTTTCCTCCGAGGAGCATCTCAGCCAATTCCTCGAACTGCACGAGGGTGAAAGCTACACCGGGGCGCTGCTTGAAGACCCGGAACGGTTCGCCCTGCGGCCGAGTTACGAGATGACCTTTTCAAAGACCGCGTCCATATCGGACCTGAGCGCTCTGGAAGCCCGCATGGGCGAGCTGCGCCTTTCGGACGGAACGGCGCCGATCGACCCGGACAACGACATTTCCTCGACCATTCAGCTCTACCGCAACGTCAAGAACGTCAGGCAGGCGGTCGCCGCCGTCGGCGGATGGCTGCTGGTGCTGCTGGGTGCGCTTTCGCTCTTCGTCATCGCCAATACGATCCGGCTGGGCGTGGAATCCCGCAAGAACGAGATCATGTTCATGCGGCTCTGCGGGGCGACCAAAGCGTTCATTCGCACGCCGTTCGTCATCGAGGGCATTCTCATCGGTCTGCTTTCCGCGGGGCTGGCGCTGGGGCTGGAGTACGTTCTGTACACCGGCGTGCTCGCGCCGTTCCTGCAGCAGGTAACGAGCGTCACCGCCGACGGGATCGTGCTTTCGTCGTTCGTGGCGTACCTGCCGCTGCTGGCGATCCTGTTCGCCGCGATCGGTCTGGTCGTCGGAATGCTTTCCAGCTTGATTTCCATCAAAAAGTACCTCAAAGTGTAAGGAATCCCGAACGGCAGGACCGCTATTCATCGGTTTCAAGACGTAGAAAAGAGAGGATTTATTTATGAATCGCCGAACGAATCCCATACATATTTCCCCGCGGACGGTTCTGCGGCGGGCGGTCTGTCTGACGCTCTGCCTGCTGCTCGCGTGCGGGATGTTCCTGTTTGCGCTCCAGCAGTCCGAACCGCTCCCGGTCGAAGCGGCGCGCACGTCCAAGAACGTGGATGACGACATCGTCGAGTGCGAAGCACTGCTCTCCCGCCTGCAAAGCGACCTGAAATCCCTTAACGCGCAGATTTCCGAATTGGACGGGGCGTCGAACGCCGCCCTCGAGCAGGCGCAGCTCGCTGCCGGACAGGTCACGGTGCTTTCCGCGCAGATCGAACTCAACGAGTCCCTCCTGCAGTCCTGCGAAATGAAGATCGGCACGGCGCAGGCGGAACGGGTTCTTGTGGAGAGTGATTACGAATACTATCAGGACGTACTTGCGGAAGTCATCCGCTATGTCGACGAGCACGCGCCGGTCAGCGATTTTGAATTGCTGTTCACCTCCGCGAGCCTTTCGGATTATCTGAATCGGCGGGACGATCTGGATTCGGTCATGGAGTGCATCGACGACCTGCGTCTGTCCATGCAGCAATCGCTCCTGCGTCTGGACGAACTGGAAGCCGAGTACACGGAAGCGGAGGAAAAGTACGAGAAATACCTCGCCCAGCTCGACGAGCAGAAAGCGGAGCTGGAAAAGTCCAAGGTGGAATTTGAACGTCTTGCCGCTGAAGCCGGACAGCAGCAGAGCGAGCTGAGCGGCGAATACGCCTCCCTCAACAAGACCATTCAGGAAACCCAGGCAAAAATCGAATCCCTCAAGAAGGAGCGCGCGACGCTGATCGCCCTCGAGGAGGAGCAGAGACGCAAAGAGGAAGCGCAAAAGTACAAACCCGGCACAGTTTCCGACCTCGGATTCGCCTGGCCGCTCCAACCGAACGTGACTTACCGCATCACCAGCTATTTCTCCACCCGAACCAACCCCATCACCGGCTACGGGAC
This sequence comes from uncultured Clostridia bacterium, assembly GCA_947630765.1. GTDB lineage: Bacteria > Bacillota > Clostridia > Oscillospirales > CAG-382 > Coliplasma. Next base: position 131,676 of record CANRIX010000001.1, read on the forward strand.
GGAGTTCCACGAAGGGCTTGATATCGCCTGCGCCAAAGGGACGCAGATCCTCGCCGCCAAGGCGGGCGTGGTGACGAAGTCGGCGAAATACGGCGGCTACGGGAATTGCGTGATCATTTACCACGGCAAGGACAGCAGAGGACGTTCCGTCACGACACTGTACGGGCACGCCAGCGAGCTGAAGTGCGTCGAAGGGCAGCAGGTCGAACAGGGACAGTGCATCTCGTTGGTGGGCAGCACCGGGCGTTCGACCGGGAACCACCTGCACTTCTCGGTCCTGCTCGACGGCGAATACGTCGACCCGGACGATTACCTGCCGAACGGCTACTACATCAAGATGGCAAACGCCGGCTATTGAGCCGAGAAAAAGGGAGTTTCCCATGCTGAAAAAAGAACGGAAACGTTCGTCCCCGGACGAGACTGAGGGAAACGGCGCCGTGCGCGGAACGGACGGGCCGGAAACGGCGGAACAGGCCGCAGACGAACAGGAAACGGCGAATCCGGCCAAGTCGATGGAACTGACGAAGTCAGCGAAACGCGTTTCGCTGGCAGGCGCGGTGTTCTTCGCGCTGCTGTTCGCGGTCGGCGTATTCCTTGCGACGTTCACGGCCATGTCAGTCCGTTTGGACGCCGCCGTCGACCAAGCGAAGAGCGCTTCTCCGGGCGGCTATTCCCCGGGCGGCGCATACTACGAGAAGCTGAACGGATTGCTTTCCTATATCGGGGAAGAATATGTTCGCGGTGCGGACGAGAAAGCGCTGTGGGACGGCGTGTACGCCGGTCTGCTCGAAGCCGTCGGCGACCCGTACAGCGAATACATGACGGCGGAGGAGTTCGCCGCCTATACCGCCGGGCGGAGCGGAAATTACGTCGGGATCGGCGTGCATGTGACGTTCGACCAGACGCAGGACGCCATCGCGGTCTACCGCGTCACGCCCGGCTCCCCTGCCGAACAGTCCGGCTTGCGGACGGGCGACCTGATCGTCGCCGTCGAGAACGTCGCGGTCAGCGCGGCGACCTACAACGAAGCGGTGGATCTCGTCGCAGGCGAAGAAGGCACGGATGTGTCGCTGACCGTCCGCCGTGGCGAAGAAACGCTTGATCTGTCCATCACCCGTGCGAAAGTGGAAGCCCGCAACGTGCTTTATGAGAAACTCGGCGATACCGCCTATCTTTCGATCCTGTCCTTTTCCGAAAGCAACGTGACCGAGCAGTTCCAGAACGCGCTGGAAGCGGCGAAGCAGGACGGCTGCACGTCCTATCTGTTTGACCTGCGCAACAACCCGGGCGGGAACCTCGACGTGGTGTGCGCCGTGCTCGACGAGCTGCTGCCGGCGAACCAGACCATCCTGCACATCATCGACGCGCAGGGCAACGACCAGACGCGGGAAACGGAGAACGATGCCTTCCTGGACGCGCCGATGGCGGTGCTCTGCAACGGGAGCACGGCGAGTGCGGCAGAGCTTTTCACGGCGGACCTGCGGGATTACGGACTCGCGACCATCGTCGGCGAAACCACCTACGGCAAGGGGACCATGCAGACCATCTCTCCCCTCTCCGACGGCAGCGCCGTCAAGCTGACGTCGAATTTCTACAATCCCGCGTCCAACGTCAGTTACGACGGGATCGGTATCCGCCCGGACGTCGAAGTCAAGCTGACCGCGGAGCAGTCCGCCCGCTTCTACCTGCTCTCCCACGAGGAGGATCCGCAGCTGCAGGCGGCGCTCAAGGCGCTCGAAAATCCTGCGGACTGAAAACCGAAAAAACCGCACGGCAAGGGAAAGTTTTTCGCAGCTTCGCCCTTGCTTTGCGTGTTGCATAGACGTTTTTTTCAAGTTTTCCACCCATCTACGACAAATTTTGAGCAAAGGGAGTTCTTTCATCATGGCAAAGCAAATCATCGTTTCCCGCGACGGGTTCCTCAAACTGCAAAACGACCTGGAACACCTCAAGACCGTCAAGCGCAAGGAGGTCGCGCAGGCCATCCAGAAGGCGCGTGCCTACGGCGACCTTTCGGAAAACAGCGAATACGACGAGGCGAAAAACGAGCAGGCGGAGATCGAGACCCGTATCGCCATGCTCGAGGAAACCCTCGAAAATGCGGTCGTCATGGACGACGCCGACATCGGCATGGACAAGGTCAGCGTCGGCAACACCGTCGTGATCCACTGCATCGACGACGACACCGAATCTACCTATCGGATCGTTTCGACCGCCGAAGCCGACCCGCTCGAAGGGCGTATCAGCGACGACTGCCCGCTCGGACGTGCGCTGCTCGGACAGCGGCAGGGGGATTCCATCACCGTCGAAGCGCCGAGCGGAACGCGCAAGTACACGATCACCAGTATTTCAAAATAAAAGGAAACGCGAACGCAAATGGAAGAGAAAAACAACATTCCCTCCCCCGCCGAGAACGCGGGCGAGGAGAGCCTTTCGGACATCCGTCGGGTCCGCCGCCAGAAGCTCGCCGAGCTGAAGGACGCGGGGAAAGACCCGTTCACCGTCACGAAGTTCGACGTGACCGCGAAAGCGGCGGAGATCCTCGGCGATTACGAAGCCTGGGAGAACCAGACCGTCTCCGTCGCGGGGCGTATCATGAGCCGCCGGGATATGGGCAAGGCCGCGTTCCTGCACCTGCTCGACGCGACCGGGAATATTCAGGCGTATGTTCGCATCAACGACGTCGGCGAGGACGCCTACAAGGAATTCAAGAAGTTCGACATCGGCGACATCATCGGTCTGAGCGGGTTCGTCTTTAAGACCCGCACCGGGGAGATCAGCATCCACGCCCAATCCATCTGCCTGCTTGCGAAGTCGCTTCTGCCGCTGCCGGAGAAGTTCCACGGGCTTCGGGATACCGATCTGCGTTACCGCCAGCGGTACGTCGATCTGATCGTCAACCCGGAGGTCAAGGAAACCTTCGTCAAGCGCAGTGCGATCCTGCGGGAGATCCGGGCATATCTCGACGGAAAGGGCTTTTTGGAGGTGGACACCCCGGTGCTGACCCCGTTCGAGATCGGCGCCGCCGCCCGCCCGTTCAAGACCCACCACAACACGCTGGATATGGATATGTTCCTGCGTATCGAAACCGAACTATACCTCAAGCGGCTCATCGTCGGTGGTTTCGATAAGGTGTACGAGGTCGGACGCATCTTCCGCAACGAGGGAATGGACCCCAAGCACAACCCGGAATTCACGACTATTGAGCTTTATCAGGCGTACACCGATTACAAGGGCATGATGGACCTCGTCGTCGAGCTGAATACGATGCTTGCGGAGAAAATTTGCGGGAGCAAGGTCATCACCTATCAGGGCACGCAGATCGACATGGGGCATTGGGAAAAGCTGACCATGATCGAGTCCGTGCGGAAGTACGCCGGCGTTGACTACGACGCATGGCAAACGGACGAGGACGCCCGTGCCTGCGCGAAGGAGAAGCAGGTCGAGGTCCCCGCGAACGCGACCAAGGGGACGGTGCTTGCCGCGTTCTTTGACGCGTACGTCGAGGAACATCTGGTCCAGCCGACCATTATCTACGATTATCCGGTCGAAAACAGCCCGCTCGCGAAGCGCAAACCGGACGACCCCGCGTTCACGGAGCGGTTCGAGTACTTCATCAACGCGACGGAGTTCGGCAACGCCTTTTCGGAGCTGAACGACCCGCTTGACCAGAAGGAGCGGTTCGAAAAGCAGGTCGCGGCGAAGCGTGCGGAGGACCCGAACACGACCGCTCGTGTGGACGACGACTATATCAATGCGCTGGAGTACGGTCTCGCGCCGACCGGCGGTCTCGGCTTCGGCATCGACCGGCTCGTCATGTTACTGACCGACAGCGCGTCCATCCGTGACGTCCTGCTGTTCCCTACGATGAAGCCGTTGGAATAAAATTGTCAGTATTGACGAGAGTTTATAACTTCTCATATGGTTTGATTTTGGTAACATTGGAACAGGCAAGACGAGGATGAACTTTTGTGTTCGTATGCGATAGAATAAAGGAAAGCATATTGATATTTGCAAGGGAGTAATTTATGGAAATTTCGTTCACGCCGCTTGAAGAAGCCATCAGCTTCTACACCAGAAACGATTTTGCCATCCTCAATCATTTGCTGACAGAAAATTACGACGAACTTTGGGACGATGCGCAAATCGCATATCAAGATAACCGCGGTATACTGGAAGAGTATGCAAATGGAGCGAGGAGCACAGACAGCGACTACGATATAAAATGGCAAAATTCTCTAAAGAAACGACTGCTCGGCGGTCTTGATGAAGCGGCGAAAAAGACGATTATAGAAAATGCAAAAAGCGATATTCATCATATTCTGCATGCTATGCAGCCGGCACCGCAGGACTTGTTTCTTTACAGAACGGCATGGATAGACCGAAAATTTGCGGGAAAAGACGTTTTTCCATATTCACGGGAGTATAAAGCAATATCGTTTGAGCCGGGCAATTTGATCGAAATCAAAATCATATCCTCCTATTCATTAACGCCATACAGAGAGGACGACGATGTCGGGAGCAATTTCTTCCGATACGAATTGCACGTTCCGCACGGGCTTCCGATTTTGAAATTGGATCCGTTTGTAACGCATAACGAGGAGGGGGAAGTGCTGCTTCCTCCTATGATGTGCAGAGTAACGGATATTCGCTCTTGCGAGCACTTGCATTGCGAGGGAATCGTAAATCTCGAATACATAAAACCTCTGTAGTGCAATGCAAAAAAGCAGGCCTTTCCCGACCATGAAACATGAAAATAAAAAGGAGGATCGAGCCATGACGGATCTTGCAAGGTTACAAACGGTGCTGGCTCCCGTGTTTCGGGATTATGGGATCTCCCGTGCCGTTCTGTTTGGCTCGGTGGCGAAAAAGACGGCGACAGACAAGAGCGACTTGGATTTGCTGGTGACCAGCGACCTGCACGGTCTGCGTTTTGTCGGATTTACGGAAGCCGTCCGCCGTGCGGCACAGATGCCGGTGGATATTCTGGACATTTCCCATATCGAGAGTGGCTCCAAAATCCAGCAGGAAATCGAAAAAACAGGGGTGGTCCTCTATGAGAAATGAGATCATCGTGGGAAAGATGATTGCCTACTGCGAGAAACTGATGCAGTACTGTGAAGGCTATTCCTACGAGACCTTCTCGAAAGACACAAAATTGGTAGAAGCCTGCGTCTTTAACCTCAGTCAAATCGGCGAACTTTGCCATGCGATAGATGACGATTTTGCAGCGGCACACCCGAATATTCCGTGGGCGGAAATGTACGGATTGCGTAATCGCATTGTACACGACTATGAGGGCGTCAACCTTATCCTTGTTTGGGAAATTATCAGCGAAGATATTCCGGCGTTAAAAAATCTGCTGGAAAAATTGTAAAGCGCAAGCCTGCCAAATTTGGCTCAAAAGAGAAATAGGAGATGAATCGGAAAGAGGCGAGAGTGCACCCTTGACAAGAGCAGATATTTTGAACGTCACCACGCAATACTATTCCCGACTTTGTTGTGCTGATCTTTCCAAATTGGAACACGGGGTCTATTTCGTCTGCTCGGCGGAAAGGGACAAACTCTTAAAGGGATACGGCTGCAAATACGCGCTCTACATTTTGCGGAAAGCGGATTTGTGCGTAGTCGCCTACTCCCCCGCGCTTCGGGATTTTGTCGATACGCTGCAGCAGAACGACCCTGACGGGATCCTTGTGGCGGTCGAGGGGAAATACCGTCTCAAAAAAATGCGCTTGCTCGTCTTTCAAGAAGAAAAAGTGACGGAATACGGGAACGCAAAAGTGTTAGAAGGTAAGGATTACCCTCTTTTCGAATCCTTTTTCCGGGAAACGCATAAAAATGCGGACCCTGCCGGTTGGTTGTCGGAGTATTTTTCGGAAAAGGAAGGCTTTCTGACCGGGTATTTTCAGGACGGACGGCTGGTTTCGGTTTGCGACGCGCCGGATATGCCCTACATGGAAGATCGGATTCAGCATACCGGGATCATGACTTTGGAAGAAGAACGCCGAAAAGGATACGGAAAGCGCACCGCCGCACTGGCAACGCATCGGTTGCTCCAAAACGGCATTTGCCCGCAATGGGAGTGCAATTTAGGAAATCTTGCTTCTTTTGAACTTGCAAAGTCGATTGGATACAAAGAATATGGGAGAGCGTATATTCTGGAGGCGTAATCCGCGAAGAATGTACGCCCCACATCCTAGCACCCGAAAAAATCGCGATTTTTCATAGAAAAAACAAACAGGAGGTACCAAAAATGAGAAAGTGCATTCGTTGCGGCGAGGAAATGGTGGAGGACTTTAAGTTTACCGGCGGATACGGCAACGTGGTCCGCAAGAAGGGCTTGACCGGCAAAGCCGTTTATCCAAAAGCGGCCGTATGCCCGAAGTGCGGCGAGGTCTCCATCTATGTGGACGAGGAGCATCTTGAAAAACTGGTAAAGTGATCCTGTAATAGCCCCGTGCGGTGGGAAATCCTCTCAAACCGTAAATGGGCGATTCCCTTTCGGGGTCGCCCATTTTTGGAAAAAACAGACGTTCAAATTGGTATTCGCAAGGGAGAAAATGGGAATGGCTTCCAGGATCATTCATCTGGCGATAACGGATTCCATATCAAAAAAATATGAATACAAAGATAAAAACAGATTGCATCTCGGATCCATTTTGCCCGACGCCGCGACAAGCGGGAACAGCCATTTGAAAATCATCCTCTGCGACGGGACGAAGAAAACGTACGATTTGACAGGTTTTCGTTCCGCTTTCCTTTCTAAAATGCTTGAAGACGACCTATACCTTGGCTACTATCTTCATTTGGTGCAAGATCTGTATTTCAGAAATTTCGTGTATGATCGCTACCACTGGGATCCGTCGCCGCCGGGAAATATTGAAAGGTTACATAATGACTACGCACTGCTGAATCAATATGTGATTCAAAAATATGCGCTCTCGAATACCATTGCGGTTCCTGTTTCATTTGACGAGGAACCCCTGAATCAATTCGGGCGTTTTTCGATTCATACCTTCCTGACCGAAATGAAAGCCGACTTCCAAAGCCATTCGACAGGCACAACGTTCTTCTTTACAAAGGAAATGGCGGACGAATTTATCGCATATGCCTGCGAAAAGTGTATGCAGGAGGTCCATTCGCTGTTTCATGGTTTGGACTGCTTAGACGAGAGAGCGCTGGCGTGGCAAAGAAGGTAAATTTCCGTGTATCCAAAAGCCCCGGGAGAACTGCTTTCTCACGGGACTTTTTTCGTTCCGACGGAAAAAATGCAAGCTTCATCGTCCCACCCCTTTTTACACTTGAAAAATATAAATTTGGTTGCGTTTCTCGCTTACATATCGAAAAACGGGTTATTGCTTATTGTCGTTTATACGCTATAATAAAAACGTAGCTACAATAAAACAGAAAGGAACAACCTCTATGAATCTTGCTAATAAGTTGAAAGAATTGCGAAAAGCAAAAAATGTATCCCAAGAAAAATTTGCGGAATACCTCGGCGTTTCGTATCAAGCCGTGAGCAAATGGGAGAATGGCGTCACTTCCCCGGATATCCTGCTCTTGCCCGATATTGCACGGTATTTTGGAATAACGGTCGATGAATTATTGCAGGTCGAGCAAATCGAAGCGGACAAATATTTCGAGGAATGCAGTCTGAAAGCGGAAAGGTTATTTCGGGACGGCAAGCGTGCAGAAATCATTCCCCTGTGGCTTGAAGCGTACCAAAAAATGCCAAACGACATTCGCGTCAAAGAAATGCTCATGTCAATTTATTTCGATACGGACAAAATAAAATATCAGAACGAAATTATTGAACTTGGCACGGAAATATACAATTCCGCCGCAACCGAAAAAGACGGTAGTTATTACCGGGGTCAAGCCGTCATGGAAGTGGCGCAAACCTATTCCGCAATCGGAAATGACCAAAAGGCAAACGACTGGGCAAAAAAAGCATTCCAAATCAATCATTGTCAGGAAATGCTGTTTATGCTGATCCACGACGAGGAAGATTGGCTTACTGATACGTTTTGCTTCGTCAACCATTGGTATTTGGATATGCTTTTCCATATGGCGGCACGGCTCAATATGTGCCATGTAAACTGTTACGGCGACGATTTCGTTCACAACGTCAACAAGGCTGTTGCCGGGTTGTTGGAAGTGGCCTATCCGAATGACGATATGGGATATGAATCCCTGCATCATCTTTGCATTCTTCACCGTTGTATTGCGGAAGAGGAAGTATCGCTTGGCAACGATGAAACGGTCGTAAGAAAACATCTCGCCCGTGCGGTCGCGTGTGCGGTGAAATCGATTGGCGTAAAAGCGCATACCCTTACGCACCCGTTGCTATGCGGTTGGAAAATCGCCGACGCGCCTTCCGACAAGCTGCAAATTGTGAGAGCGCTTCGGGAGGAGCTGGATTGGAGTTGCTTCGATGCGTATAGACAGAAGGAATGGTTTATCGAATTGACAAAAAAACTCGATGCCAATCTGTGATTTAACAGAAAAAAGTTCGAGACACTTCAAAAAAGAGGAACCGCCGGTGTGCGGTTCCCCCTTTTTTGTTCCACAGTTGGCAAAAGCCGTTTCGTGATTTTGACTGCTTAGAGGAAAGTGCGCCCGCAAAAACTTCGTGGGGAAAGTCTTTCGGGTTACCGGCGAGCGTCAATCCGGTTCCTTTTTCGGGAAAAGCGGACTTTCGATCGTCAGAATGTCCTCCAGGGGGATCTCCCTGCCGTCCGTGAAGAGGATACGCTGCGGGAGCGGTTCGATGCGCTTGACGCGCCCCGTGCAGGCGACGTAGGCGCCCCCGGCCTTCCTTTCGTCGGGAAGGAAGTATGTGACGGTGACCTCCGGCTGCTCCGCGATCCGTTCGGAAAGAAAGCGGACCCTCTCGTTGAGCAATTCCTCGTCCGCTTCGCTGCGCGGAAGCCTGTCCTCCGTAAAACGGGCGGTTTCGTCGATGGCGCTGTCGTACCCGGTCAACGCCGCAAACGGGGCAAACTGCGCCGCACGGTCGTGGACGCTCATGTGCTTTCTTGTCGCGGACTGCTTGTGCGGTAGATAGAGCATATCTCGGTATTGATCCGTCATTTCCGGCATCCTTTCCCGGCGGACTATTTCTTATGACCGCCGATTTGCCCATTGCGTTCCTTGGCGGTCGAGCCTTCCTCGTAGTTGATCCCGCGCAGGATCGCGTTTTTGCCGTACCGCTTGCGGATATCCAGAACGGCGTCCTGCCGGTTTCGCTCCCGTTCGAGGTCCGCCCGTTCCTTTTCTAGCGCCCGCTCGAGCGCCTCAAAATCGTCGAACAGGGAGAGCTGCTCGCCGCCTTCCGCCCCGACCTCGTTTTCCGCGACGAGATGCGCGACGCAGACGTTGATTCGCCGAACCAAAAGATCCCTGTCCACCACCCGATCAAAAAGCTCCGTGACGGCTTTTTCGAGCAGCGAACCGGCGGAGGTGTGCTGCTTCAAATGCTGCGTACCGTGCGCCTGCTTCGGGACGGCCCGCCCGTAATGGTCGAACGCGACTTCGCCGTGATACGCTTCGGCGATCTGCGGATCCCGGAAGTTTTCGACGTCATAGCCGACCGTCAAAACCACCTGATCGGTGACCAGTTTCTTCTCCACCAATTCATACGCGAGCGAATCGGTCATTTCCCTCGCGACGATACGCGCCTTCTCGAAGGAATACGGGGTGGAAAGCACCTGCCCGGAGTTGAGACTACTGCTTTCCGGCTTGTACGCCTTGATGTCGGCGATCGTGACGGGCTCCCAGCCCCACGCGTGGTCGATCAGCAGCTCCGCATTGACGCCGAACAGCTTGTAAAGACGGTCTTCGCCGGACGTCGTCAGAGACGCCCTCGCCACATCGCCCATCGTGTGCATCCCGTTCGCTTCCAATTTTGCGGCGATCCCCCGCCCGACACGCCAAAAAGAAGTCAGCGGGCGGTGATCCCAAAGGGACTTGCGGTAGGAGAGCTCGTCGAGCTCCGCGATGCGGACGCCATCCGCGTCGGCAGGCATTTTCTTTGCCACGATGTCCATGGCGATCTTGCAGAGGTACAGATTCGTGCCGATCCCGGCGGTCGCCGTGATCCCCGTCGTCGCGAGGACGTCCCGGATCATAGCGACGGCCAGTTCGTGCGCCGTCATGCGGTAGGTTTTCAGGTAATTCGTCACGTCGATGAACACCTCGTCGATGGAATAGGCGAAAATGTCCGTCGGCGCGACGTATTTCAGATAGATCGCGTAGATCTTCGTGCTGTATTCGATATAGTACGCCATTCTCGGCGGTGCGACGACGTAGGAAAGCTCCAGTTCCGGGTGGTTTTGCAGTTCGGTCAGGCTGCTCGAGCTTCCCGCGAAGGTGCGGTTCGGCGCTTCGCGTCTGCGCTCCCGATTGATCTCCCGGACCTTTTGGATGACTTCAAACAGTCTCGGACGTCCCGGGATCCCGAAGGATTTCAGAGCGGGCGAAACGGCAAGGCAGATGGTCTTTTCCGTCCTGGACGGGTCGGCGACCACCAGATTGGTCGTGAGCGGGTCAAGCCCCCGCTCCCTGCATTCGACGGAAGCGTAAAAGGATTTCAGGTCGATCGCGATATATCGTCTTTCCATGCGACCCGTCAAACCTCCTTTCGGACCGCTTCGCGCCTTACGGACAAATCACGAACCGCTTGCCCAGCTTTTCTCGCAGCAGGTCCCGCAGACGAGCGACGTCCGCAAGCGTCATATTCCGCTTCGGCAGCAGGATCGCGGACTTGCGGTTCGGGTAGAAGTAAAAGAATCCGCCGGTTTCGTACACGCGGAAGAAATCCTCGTAAAGGTAATCCTGCTGGCCGTCCGGCAAATGGCGGGGATTGTGGGCGGGGTCGTACAGGACCGCATAGATCAGCCCGTTCTTCCCGCAATGCACCTCGTGCGTCGCGTAAAGGAACGGCTTTTGCCGCAGGCAGGTCTGTTTGACGTGCCGTTTGACCAGGTAAAAGAACATGCAGAAGCAGAGCAGGACGAGCGCCGAGCCGAGCACGAGTCCCCTGCTTTTCAGCACGATGCCGGCAAGCACCCCCGCGATGCACGCGAAAACGACCGCAAGGATGACGAGCATACGCACCCAGCGGGCATATTTTCCCCGGAACAGGTCAAACTGCATGTATTCCCGGTAATCCGAAAGCACGATCTTCCCCCGGGCGGACAGGTACCCTTTCAAAGCGGTTTCCCCAGCAGCAGGCGCAGCAGGTCCTCGCCCTTGTGCAGGAACACCCCACCGTCGAACCCGCTCTGCTCGCAGTAGCAGGAGATCCCGCTGTCCCGCTCCGCCGTCGAATCATACAGCACGAACGGCACGGCGTCGTGCGTATGCGTGCGGACGGAGACCGGCGTCGGGTGGTCCGGCAGGAGCAGCAGGCGGAACGGCTCGCCGACCCGGCGGAAATAGCCGAGCAGCGGGCAGAGGATGTCGCGGTCGATGCGCTCGATGGCTTCGATCTTATCGAGGTACTTGCCCTGATGGCCACATTCGTCCGGCGCTTCGACGTGCAGGTAGACGAAGTCGGCGCCGTTTTCCAGTTCGCGTTCGGCCGCTTCCCGCTTGCCGACGTAATTCGTGTCGAGCGTCCCGGTCGCTCCGGGGACGGCGGGCGCGTGCAGACCGGCGCACAGGCCGATCCCCTTAATCAGGTCCACGGCGCAGACGACGCTCCCCCGCAGGCCGGTCATTTCGGTGAAATCCGGCAGCGACGGCTTTTTGCCGGGGCTCCAGAGCCAGAGGGAATTCGCCTTGCGCTTCCCGGCGTTCGCACGGGCGATATTGACCGGGTGCCGGTTCAAAAAGTCGTAGGACGCTCTCTGCAGCTCCCACATCGGGCGGGAGGAGGCGTTCTGCGGGCGGTAATCGCCGATGCGCTTTCCGATGATGTCGTGCGGACGGGAGAAGTCCGTGAACGGCGGGCAGTCCTTCCAGATCAGGCAATGCCGGTAGCTGACCCCGGTGTAGAAGGTTTTCGTCGCGTCCCCGAACTGCTTCTGCAGGTCGCGGACCAGCACGTCCGCCTCTTCCGTCGTGATCTCCCCGGCGGAATGGTCGACCATGTGCCGGTCGTCGTAGTCGCTTTCCTCCTCCGTCAGCGTGACGATATTGGCGCGGATGGCCGTATCCTCCGGCCGCATCCTGATCCCGATGCTCGCCGCTTCGAGCGGGGAACGCCCTTTGGAGTATACGCGGGGGTCGTACCCCATGATGGCGAGGTTCGCCGTGTCGCTTTCCGGCACCATTCCCTCCGGGACCGTGTTGACGCGCCCGTTGATCCCTTTGGACGCGATATAATTCATGCCAGGTTTCCGCGCAGCGGAAAGCGGCGTCCCGCCGTTCAGCTCCCGCAGCGGCAGGTCCGCCATGCCGTCCCCGACCAGAATCAGATATTTCATATGTTTTCGCACTTCCCTTTCTCGCGGGAGGACCCTCCCCCGCCTGTTCACCCTCAGTATAGCAAATTCGGAGCGGAAAATCAACCGCTTTTTTGTTCAATCTTTTCCCGGTTCGACATTTTTTTGTTGACAAAACGGACAGCATCGGGTATACTATGTAGGAAAGGGCGGGACGCCAATGAAAGAGAAAGAAAAAACGCTTCGCGTCGCGGTCATCGGCTCGCGTGGGATCCGATCGGTCGATCTGTCGGCGTACATCCCCGCGGAAGCGACGGAGCTGATCTCCGGCGGGGCGACCGGGGTGGACGCGCTCGCCGAGGCATACGCCCGTTCGCACGGGATCCCGATCCGGGTGCTTCGCCCGGATTACGCGTTGTACGGGCGGAAAGCCCCGCTCGTCCGCAATCGGCAGATCGTCGAATGCGCCGACCTAGTCGTCGCCGTCTGGGACGGGCATTCGACCGGCACGACCTACACCGTCGACTACGCCAACGCCCGGGGGGTCCCGGTCCGGCTGTATATCCCGCCGACCGGCCCGAAAAAAGAATAAAACCGACCTCGCCGGTACACACTATCGGCGAGGTGGTTTTTTTGCACGGAAAATGGCTGTGGATGTTCGGCATCGGGGGGAGCGTGTACCTGCTGCTCGAGCTGCTCTACCGGGGGTATTCGCACCCGTCGATGTTCTTCGCCGGCGGGCTTTCCGCCGCCCTGATCTACCGCGTCTGCTGTGAAGGGCGTCTGCGGCACGCGGGGTGGTACGCGCGGTGCGCCGTCGGGAGCCTGTTGATCACGTCGGTCGAGTTCTGCACGGGGCTGCTCGTAAACCTGCTGCTGCGGCAGGGGGTCTGGGACTACTCTTCCCTGCCGCTCAACCTGTTCGGGCAGATCTGCCTGCCGTTTTCCCTGCTCTGGTTCTTCCTGTCCCTGCCGGTGCTGTCGCTCGGCGACCTGTTCTTCGGCGAACCGGCTCAGCTCCGCCGCTCGAGGGCTTCCAGAAACCTGCCGAATGTCGCGCCGCCCCGTTCGTCGGGACGGTAGACGCCCGCATCCTCAAGCACTTCCTCGAACACCCGTCCGACCTCCTCGGAAAGCACCGCTTCGACGTTTTCCGCCGTGACCGTCCGCGCCTTCCGCACGCCTTCAAACCAGTCCGCGTGCGCCGCCGTCCCCGGCGTGTCGAGGGGCAGACCTGCGCGAAACCGCTCGGCGACCTCCGCAAGCTCGCCGCGCAAGCGGGCGGGCAGGACCGCGAGCCCCATGACCTCGATCAGCCCGATATTTTCCTTTTTGATATGGTGCTTGTCCGCGTGCGGGTGGTAGATCCCGGCGGGATACGCGGGGGTCGTGAGGTTGTTGCGGAACACGAGGTCGAGCTGGTACGCCTCCCCCTGCCGACGTGCGATCGGGGTGATGGTGTTGTGCTTGCCGGTCTCCGTTTCGGCGTACACGCAGGCCGCTTCGTCGGTATACGTCCGCCAGACCGCCAGTACCTTCGCCGCCAGCGCGGACACCTCCGCGCGTTCGCCGGTCAGCCGCAGCACGGTCAGCGGCCAGTACAGCCGCTCCGCCTTTACATTTGGGAACCCCCGCAGCGTATACGTCTCCGCCGTTTTCGCCCGCTCCATCGCGAACGTGTACCGTCCGCCCTGGAAGTGGTCGTGCGTCAGGATCGACCCGCCGACGATCGGCAGGTCGGCGTTCGAGCCGATGAAGTAATGCGGGAACAGCCCGACAAAATCCAGCAGCCGTTCAAACGTCTCGGGCGTGATGCGCATCGGGACGTGTTTTTCGTTGAACACGATGCAGTGCTCCGGGTAGTACACATACGGCGAATACTGGAAATGCCACCGCTCTCCGGCGAGCGTGACCGGGACGGTGCGCAGATTCTGCCGCGCCGGGTGGTCCAGCCGCCCTGCGTAGCCGACGTTTTCGCCGCACAGCTGGCATTTGGGATACTTCTCCCCGTCCGCCGCTTTCAGCGCCGCCGCGATGGCTTTCGGGTCCTTTTCCGGCTTCGAAAGGTTGATCGTGATGTCCAGCGTGCCGTATTTTCCGTCGTAGGTCCAGCGCAGGTCCTTCGCGACCCGCTCGGTGCGGATATAGTTGCAGTCCCGGCACAGGCGGTAGAACCCGTCCGTCGCCGTCTGCGGACTTTTTTTGTATTCCGCCGCGAACCGATCCTGCACGGCCGACGGCAGCGGCGTGAACAGCGCCATGACCTTCGTGTCGAACAGGTCCCGCTCGGTCGTGCCGCCGCCGATGACCCCGTTTCTCTCCGCACGGTCGCACAGCCCGTCCAGAAGCGCCTGCAGAGAATCTGTCCCCGGCGTTTCCGTCGGCGGGACGTAGGCGTCCTCCCCGAGCAGCTCCAGCAATCGGTTTCGGTAGTACACCCGGTCCCGTCCGTCCGCAAGCCCTTTCCCCTCCGCGCAGTCGATGAGCGCGTCGATCCAGCCGATCTCCATTTCCACATTCCCTCCGTTTTCGTTCTTTCACCTACCAGTATATCGCTTTTTTCGCCGTTCGTCAAGAAAGGTTTGACAAATTCCGAAAAATGTTTTATACTGTGCATACGAAAAAGAAGTTCACGCACCGCGAAAGGGGTCCTCCGCCATGTTTTCCGCACGCCGCGTTCTGCTGTTCGCGCTCTGTCTCTGCGTCCTGCTGCCTTCGCTCGTCCTTCCGGCGCTCGCGTCGTCCGAGCCGTCCGAACCGTCCGAGCCATCGCCGCTCTCCCCCGTCGAGCGGGTCTTTCAGGTCATTTCGCTCACGATCCTGTTCGGCGGCATCGCCCTGCTTCCCGTCTACTTCCTGCTCAACAAACGCCGGAAGCGCATCGTCGCCTCGTTCGGGGAAAAGGACGACCCGACGGACGCTCCCAAGGACGATCCGGGGGAAAATTCGTAAACAAAAAAAAACAGCACGGAAACCGTTTTGCGTTCTGTGCCGTTTTTTTCAAAGCAGGGCGGCGGCTTCGCACGCCGATTTTTCCCATATGCGGTCGTCCGCAGCGGTTCGGACGTAGAACCGTCCGTTTCGGAAGGAGGAAAACTGCGCATCAGGGCGTCCTGCCCTCCGGCCGCTTCAGGGCGTTCGTATCGTATGTTTCAGGAAAGGAAAGGGATCCCATCGTAAACCCCTGTCACTTTTTTTTCGACCCGCTTGTCAAGACGGTCGGCAAAGATGTGGCGAAAAAAGTTGAACGTGCAGGGGGTGACGGTTGGGCACGCCATTTCTCAGTCTGCCGGCGTCCAGCGGGAAAAGTTGCGCTCCTGTTCCTCCAACGTCGCCGTATAGAACCGTTTGCCGCAGTCAAGAGAGGCGATCTGCTCCATTTCCGCTGCGGTCAGCGCAAAATCGAAGATGTCGAAGTTCTCCCGGATATGCTTGGGGTTCGTTGACTTCGGGAAGATCACGTTGCCCGCCTGGATGTGCCAGCGGAGAATGATCTGCACATTGGTCTTGCCGTATTTCTTCGCAAGCTCGGTAAAGACCGGCTCGTTGATCAGCCCCGCGTCGCCGTGACCGATGGGGTACCAGCTTTCGATGACCGTTCCGTATTTTGCGATACGTTTTTTCAGATCGTTCTGCTGGTAGTACGGGTGGCACTCGACCTGCAGGGCGGCGGGCTTGACGGTCGCCGCTTCGCAGACCTCCTCCAGCCGCTCGGATTCAAAGTTGGAAAGACCGATGGAGCGCACCTTTCCCTGTGCGACGGCCTTCTCCATATCGCGCCACGCGCCCATGTAATCCCCCACCTGCTGATGCAATAAGAGCAGGTCGATATAACCGATCTGCAGGCGGGAGAGCATTTTGTCGATACCCGCCATGGTTTTCCCCTCGCCGTACTCGGACGGCCAGAGCTTGGAGGTGACCCAAATTTCCTCGCGGGGGACGCCGCTCTCCCGGACGGCTTCGCCGACGCTGCGCTCGTTCTGATAGGCGTGGGCGGTGTCGATGTGGCGGTAGCCCATGCCCAGCGCCGAAAGGCACGCCTGCTTGGTGGCTTCTCCCGCCGGTACCATGTAAACGCCCATGCCGAACTGCGGAATTTTCGCTCCGTTGTTGAGGGTAAGAACTGTCTGTTTCATGTTTTCCTCCTGATTTTTTTAGGATGCGTATCCGTTGTCGGACAGCCATTCCGTTACGCTTTTCTTTGCGCTTTCGCGGTCGTTCTGCGCGGTGCTGCCGCGAACGGCAAGCCCCTCTCCGACGGTGGAATCCGGGCAAAGTCCCGAAATCGTCCTGTCCGTTCCGGCAAGCCCGCTGCCGGCGTGGGTGCAGAACGGGAGGATCGTCTTGCCGGAAAAGTCGTAGCTCTGCAGAAAGACCTTGACGATGGTCGGCGTGTCGCCCCACCAGATCGGGTAGCCGAGGAAAATCGTGTCGTAATCGTCCATATTCTCCACCGTGCCGACGATCTCCGGGGGATCGGTTTCCTCCTTCCGGGAAGCGTCCAGAAGCCCGTCGTAGGTGGTGGGATACGCTTCGGTGGATTCGATTTTGAAGGTGTCCGCACCGGTGGCGTCGGCGATCAGTTCCGCCACGATCTCGGTGTTCCCCTTCTCGATGACGCCCACCTCATACTGCTCGCCGGTCAGGGAGAAGTACGCGACGAGGACGTTTCTGCCCGATGCGGTTCCCTCCGACGTTTGCTCCGGCTCGTTTTCCGAGGGCGAAGCGGCGCCGTTCGGCTTTTTTTCGGGCTGAGCGCTCCCGTTTTCGTCGCTTTCCAGCGTCCCGCCTCCGCCGCAAGCCGCAGCGGTCAGCAGAAGGCAGGCGCAAAGCATAATAGACAATCGTTTTTTCAAAAGAAATCCCTCCTCTACCAATTCCCGTGTGTATATACTACCGCTTGCGGTGCGCCATTTCCACATCATTTTCGCACCGAAAGAGGTTTACGCCTCATTTTTTGCAGAACGAGGCAAAATACACATGAGTTGACTTTTCTGCACGAATGGTGTATAATGATTCGATCAATTAAAGAGCGGGAGGGTTTGTCATGAACGGCACGGAAAAAGAGGATCTGCGGGTGATCCGCACAAAGGAGGCGATCCGCAAGACCTTCGAGGAGATGATCTGCGAGATGGATTATGAGCAGATCACCATCAAGGAGTTGGCAGAGCGGGCAAGGATCAACCGCAAGACCTTCTACCTGCATTATGATTCACTGGACGACCTTTTGCGGGAGCTGCAAAACGAGATGGCGAAGGACTTCATCGAACGCACCCGCGGTCTTGAACGCCCCCGCGACATGGATAGGATCACACGGGAGTTCTTTCTGGTGAGCGAAGGCGCAGGACGGCTTCACGAGCGCCTGCTGTGCAGCGGAAGTTACCACTACATCAGCCGCCGGATCACGAACGAGATCATGTCGGAGACGTGGGGCGCCGACGGGAAGCGAAAGAACGTCGATCCGTATGTCCAGAACATCATTATGACCTTCGTTTCCCAAAGCACCATCGAAATCTACAAACAATGGGTCGCCGACGGGAAGAAGATCCCGTTGGAGGAGATCATTTTGCTGACGGCAAAGCTGATCTGCGACGGCGTGAACGGTCTTGCGTTGACATGATGCGTGGCGTATACTGTTTCGGGGCGGGAAGTCTGACTCCCCGCCCCATGCGCTTGTCGGTATAGGATGTGGTATATTAGATTTTCCATGAAGATATTCCTTTCGGAATTGCAGTACGCTATTACAATTCTATCACAGGTTCTATCACAGGTTGCCTCTATGGAATGTTTCTTCTATGTACAACTTCACTTTACAACGCGAAAATATAAATCAAAGTCAAAACCATTTTTTGCGCCTGAACAGCTTGACAAAAACGAGAAAAGATGCTACACTTTTTTTGTAAGAAAAATGCAATTGGCAAATTTGGAAAAAGGGGAACAAACACGATGAGAAAGAACCGTTTGCCTCGTCTTTGCGCGGCAATGCTTGCGATCCTGCTGCTCACCGCCCTGATGCTCTGCGCCTGCGACCAAGCGGACGAAACGGACGCCTCTGCGTCCGCATCAGCCGACGTTTCCGGGACTGTCTCGAACGCGTCGAACGACGTCGCGCCGGAGGTCGTCGACCTCGACGGCATGGAGCTGAACGTCTTCAGCTGGGATTTCACCGGCCCGACCATCCACGGATATTCCGGCGAGATCCTTTACAGCGAGGAAGAGGACGCCTCCGCCGTTGACGTCGCCAAGAAAGAGATCGCCGAACGGGTCGAATCCGATTATCATTGCGAAATCAACGGTTCGTTCGCCAACGGCATCACGCTGCCGACCTTCGTTTCAGAAATGGTCACGTCCAGCACCTACGATTTCAACGTCATCTTTGCCGATTCCATCAATCTGTCCAAGATGGTCACGAACGGGACGCTGACCGACCTGAATTCCGTCGGGACGTTCCACTTCGAGAACTCCTGGTGGGACCAGAACGCGGTCGAGCAGCTTTCCATCGGCAACAAGCTGTTCTACGTCAACGGCGACATCAACACCTACGACGACCTTGGGACGTGGTGCGTGCTATTCAATAAGTCGCTCAAGGAACGTCTCGGCATCGAGGAAGATTTTTACCAAACCGTCCGCGACGGCGATTGGACGCTCGATCATTTCCGGGAGCTGTGCGAAAGCTACGACGCGACGCGTGACATCAACGGCGACGGAACCATCGACGAAAAGGATCAATGGGCATTCGGCACGGAGACGTACAACGTGTTCGTCGAAATCGTCGGCGGCGGGCTGCGCATGATCAGTAAGGACGAAAACGACCTGCCGTACATCACCGTCGAGGAAAACCCGGAGCAGTTCTATTCCGCGCTCGACAAGATCATCGGCTTCTATTCGACCGACAACGTCATGATCGCCAACTACGGCCGCTTCGGAAACACCTGGGACACCATCAACAAGGCATTTCTCGAACAGCGGGAGCTGTTCTACATGGGCGGTCTGTTCAATCTCGTCGATTTCCGCGACATGGAGGACGACATCGGCGTTCTGCCGATCCCCAAGACCTTTGCCGACCAGGATTCCTACTACCACACGGTTTCCGTTTACAATTCCTCCTACCTCGCCATTCCGCTCGGCGTGCCGGACGTGGAGAACCTCGGGCTGGTGCTGGAAGCCCTGGCAATGGGCTCGCAGGAGCTCGTCACCCCGGCGTTCTACGACAGGCAGCTCAAGTACCGCGACGTGCGCGACAACGAATCCGGCGAGATGCTCGACATCATCTTTTCCACTCGATTGTTTGACCTCGGACCGATCTACAATTGGGGGGACCTGATGAGCGTCTGCTACACCATCGACACCAACTACGCCTCCCGCTTCGACGCATTGCTCGAACAGGCAAAGGCCGCGATGGAGCAGGGGATCCTGGATATGCAATCCTGAAACTGATTCGGGGGGCAAACGCAATCGCATCGTCGCCAGCGACTTCGTCGCCGCGTCGCCTTGCTCTGCCTTTTCCCCCCCGAAGACCCCCCTTTGATCGAAAAACGGCTCGGCTTGCGCCAATACTGACGCCGCTTTCGCCGTTTTTCTCTTAAGGTGCCCCTTCGGCGGTACATGCCCGCCTACGGGGCGATATTTTTACTGTATTCCTGCTTTAGGCTGACCTTTTGATGAATCATCTTCCCCGTTTTCCAAAGACAAATTCGCATTTCCGTCGGCCGGGAATCTTGACAAATGGCGGAGGATATGGTATACTAAAGTGTCATGTGAAATCATCTCAAAAGGAGAACGATATGAGAAATACACGATTTGTCCGTTTTAGCGCCTGCCTGCTCGCCCTGCTGATGCTTTCCGCGCTGGTGCTCTGCGCCTGCGAGGAGGAGACGGCGGAGGGCGCATCCTCCGGCGATTCCTCCGCGTCCGAAAGCACCTCCGACAGCGTTTCGACCGGCTCGGATGACGTCCCCCCGGAAATCGTAGACCTGGGCGGACGGGAAATCAACATCTTCAGCTGGGATTTCGGTACGCAGTCCATTCAGGGCTACACAGGCGAGGTCATTTACAGCGAGGAAGATGATTCTTCGCAGGTGGACGTCGCGAAAAAGGCGGTCATCGACCACGTCGAGGCCGATTACAACTGCAAAATTTCCGGCGTGCTCGACAATTCGATCAACCTCATCACCACCGTCGCGAACATGGTCAGCTCGGGGACTTACGATTACGACGTCATCTTCATCAGTGCCGTTTCCATGGCGATGATGATCGAACAGCAAACGCTGACCGACCTCAACACCGTTTCCACCCTCAACTTCAAGAACTCCTGGTGGGATCAGAACGCGGTCGAACAGCTTTCCATCGACCACCGCCTGTTCTTCATCAACGGCGACATCAATACATACGATGATCTCGGGACGTTCGTCGTCATGTTCAACAAGTCGCTCAAGGAACGGCTGAGCATCGACGAGGATTTCTACCAGACCGTCCGCGACGGCAACTGGACGCTCGACCACTTCATGGAGATCTGCAAGGGTATCACGAAGGACGTGACCGGCGACGGCACGATCGACGAACACGACCAGTGGGCGCTGGGCACGGAGACCTATAACGTATTCGTGCAGGTGCTCGGCGGCGGACTGCGCGTGACCGACAAGGACGACGACGATCTCCCCTATCTGACCGTCGCGAACAATCCGCAGCAGCTGTATAACGCGCTTGACAAGATCATCAACTTCTATAATTCCGACGACGTCATGGTCGCCAACGGCGGCAAGTACCCGCAGTACCCCAATCCGTGGGAGGAAACCGTCAACAAGGCGTTCCTCGAACAACGCGAACTGTTCTACATGGGCGGTCTGTTCAACCTCGTCGGGTTCCGCGACATGGAGGATGCGATCGGCGTCCTGCCGATCCCGAAGACCTTTGAAGACTAGGATTCCTACTACCACACAGTTTCCACCGGCAACACGTCCTACCTCGCGATCCCGCGCAACCTGCCGGACGTCGAGGAGGTCGGTCTGGTGCTGGAAGCGCTCTCGATGTGGTCACAGGAGTTCGTCACGCCGGCGTTCTACGACAAGCAGCTGAAGTACCGCGACGTGCGCGACAACGAGTCCGGCGAAATGCTGGATCTGATCTTCGCCACCCGTTCCTTCGACGTCTGTCCCGCCTATGACTGGGGCGGCATCACGACGGCGTTCACGACGCTTGATTCCAACTACGCCTCCCGCTTTGAAGGGCTGATCGACAAGACCAACGAAGAGATCCAGGATACCATTGACGCGGTACAGGGCTACGATTACGGCGCGTAAACGCACCTTTTGACGGAAAGGCGAAAAGAAATATGACGATTTGGAATGCCCTTTTCTACGGCCTTTTGCAGGGGATCGCGGAGTTTCTCCCGATCTCCAGCTCCGGGCATCTCGCGCTCGCGCACGGGTTCTTCGGCGCGGAAACGGAAGGAAATTCCCTTGCGTTCGACGTGCTTTTGCACCTCGCGACCCTGCTTGCGGTGGTCATTATGTTCCGCAAGGAGATCCTCCTGCTGATCAAGGGGGTCTTTTCCCTGCTCGGCAAGCTGTTTACCGGCAGGCTGTGGGGAAAGCGGAAGGAACCCCTGCAATTCGGGGAAAAGCTGTTCTTCATGCTCTGCCTGTCCGCCCTGCCGCTCGTGCCGATCGCGCTGATCTCCGATAAGGTCGAAGCGCTCGGCGCCTACCGCTGGGCGGTCGGTCTGCTGCTGGTGGTCAACGGCGCGATGCTCTGGGTCAGCGACCGGCTCGCCGCCGGGAAACTGACGCTGGAAAACGCGGGCTGGGCGCGTCCGTTCCTGATCGGCTGCGTGCAGATGTTCGGCGTCCTGCCCGGTATTTCGCGTTCCGGCTCGACCATCACCGGCGGGCGGCTCTGCGGGCTGACGCGGGAGGACGCGGTCCGCTTCTCCTTCCTGATGTCCATTCCGGCGATCCTCGGGGCCTGCGTGCTGAAGCTGCCGGATTTCTTTGCGGAGGGCATGACCGCCGAGCTTGCGGCACCCTGCGCCGTCGGTTCCGTGACCGCGTTCGTCGTCGGGCTCGGTGCGATCCGTCTGCTGCAATTCTTCGCGAAGAAGAAAGGTTTCACGGTTTTCAGCGTCTATTCCGTCCTGGTCGGTCTGTGCGCAATTATTGCAGACTTCCTAGTTGGTTGAAAGAGAACGGTTATGGGAACGGGAATCATTGTATGCGGATTGAACGGCAGCGGAAAGAGTACATTGGGAAAAGCATTGGCTGAAAAACTGCATTTTCATTTTATTGATAATGAAAATCTATTTTTCCCGAAAACAGACGAAAACTACATCTTTGCTGCTCCGCGTTCGCATAACGATGTGGAAATGCTCCTTATGGACGAAGTCAGAGCGTATGAGAATTTTGTTTTCGCCTCCGTAAAAGGCGATTACGGAGACGAAATTTTGTCGCGTTACGATTATGCGGTGCGGATTGAAGTTCCGAAAGAAATCGGAATGCAGCGGGTGAAAAACCGTTCTTTCCAGAAATTCGGCAAAAGAATGCTGCAAGGCGGCGATTTATACGAGCGCGAGAAGCAGTTTTTTGATATGGTAAACGCAAGGACGGAGAGCTATGTTGAGGAATGGGTGCAATCTTTGCGTTGCCCGATTATCCGCGTAGACGGAACAAAGACAATCGAAGAAAATTTAGATTTTATCGCAGAACGGCTCCGTATTCTCCGATAAGGGGCTTTTTGCGGGAGGAAAGGAAAAGCAAGGACGATGGCTACAAAAAAGACGACCCGAAAAAGAAGCGCTCCCAAAAAAGCGCCGAAAAAGACGCAGAATGCCAGCGGATACGGCGGCGTGATCGCAGGAGCACTTGCGGTCTTTTTCGCTTTTTTCCTGATCCTGACCTTCTTCACGTGGATCGATAACGGCTTTTTCGGCGGCGTGCGGGACGTCGTGCGGGGGCTGTTCGGGTTTGGCTATTACGTCTTTCCGTTCCTGCTGCTGTTCATCGTGTTTGCTTGGACGGGCAAGTCCCGCCGCCCCGCCGCGGCGAGCAGGACCACGTTCGCGTCTTTCGCGTTCCTGTTTCTGCTCTGCCTGATCCACCTGCTTTCCGTGTCGCCCGCCGACGGGCAGCTCTACGGGGACGCGGTCAAATCCCTCGAGGGGCTGTACGCGAACGGCGTCGCGCTGCGATCCGGCGGCGCGGTCGGCGGATTCGTATGCGCCATGCTCGCCAAGGCGATCGGTTGGGTCGCCACGGCGATCCTCGCGTCGATCGGCCTGTTCGTCTGCGTCGTGTTCCTGTTCGGCAGCACGCCGATGCAGACCATCCGCGCCATCGGGCGGTTCTTCGGTTCGATCGTTCCGCGCCGCGACGACGCGGAGGAGGAGCCGGAGGAAGTGCCGGAGCCTGCGCAAAAATTCACGCGCACCCGCAAGCCCCCGCAAAAGGACGAGAAGGACGGCGACCGCAAGAATCGCGTCTCCACCGTTCTCGTGGACGACCGCGAGATCACGGACGAAGTGTCCCCGGAGGAACCGGGCGGAAACCGCCGTTTCATCTACCCGGAGGAGGAACAGCGGGAAGATTTTGCCCGCGTCCCGACGGAACTATTTGCAAAGGACGAAAGAAAGCAGGTGGAAGTGCCTGCGGAGGAGCCGGAAGTACTTTCTTTGGATGACGACGAGGAGGAACCCCTGCCGTCAGAATCGGAAGGCGAGCCTGAAATGCCGTCGGAAGACGACAGGGACGACCTTCCCCTCGCGGAGGAGGAGCTCTCGGACGGTCCGACCGCCGAACCGCTGGAGCTGCCGGAGGACGCGAAAGCGCCCTACGTCTTCCCGCCGCTTTCCCTGCTCGTGCCGGAGGACGGAACCGTCCCGCGCCCGACGAACGCGGAAATGGAGCGAACCAGCCGGCGGCTCGAAGCGGTGCTGGACAGCTTCAAGGTCAAGGCACGCGTGGTCGGGGCGACCTTCGGTCCGACGGTCACGCGGTACGAGGTCCTGCCGGAAACCGGCGTCCGCGTCAAGCAGATCGCCAATCTTTCCGACGACCTTGCGCTGCACCTGTCCGCCGAATCGGTGCGTATCGAAAATATCCCGAGCAAGGGCGCGCTGGGCATTGAGATCCCGAACGTCGCCGCCGCGACCGTGCGCATGCGCAGTCTGATCGAAAACAGTGCCTTCCGGGAAAGCAAGAGCAAGCTGCTGACCGTGCTCGGCGAGGACGTCGCGGGCAACCCGGTCTACCTAGACATCGGCAAGATGCCGCACCTGATGATCGCCGGAACCACCGGCTCGGGCAAGTCGGTCTGCATGAATTCGCTGATCATTTCCCTGCTCTACCACGCGTCGCCGGACGAGGTCAAATTTATCATGATCGACCCGAAAAAGGTCGAAATGGCGGATTACAGCGGGATCCCGCACCTGCTCGTGCCGGTCATTACCGACGTGAAAAAGGCCGCCGGGACGCTCAACTGGGCGTGCGCGGAAATGGAAAAGCGGTACAGCCTCATTCAGGAGGTCGCGGCGAAGAACCTCGTCGAATACAATTCCATCGTCAAGGACGACCCCGAGCGGGAGCAGCAGCCGTACATCGTCATCTTCATCGACGAGCTGGCGGACCTGATGATGACCGCCCCGGACGAGGTCGAGGAGTCCATCTGCCGTCTGGCGCAGAAGGCCCGCGCCGCGGGGATCCACCTCGTGCTGGGTACGCAGCGCCCGACAACGGACGTCATCACCGGCTTGATCAAGGCCAACGTCCCCTCCCGCATCGCGTTCAAGGTTTCCCAGCAGATGGATTCCCGCATCATTCTCGACCAGGGCGGCGCCGAAAAACTGCTCGGTCGCGGGGATATGCTCTATTACCCGGTGACGGCGATGAAGCCGATTCGCGTGCAGGGCGCATTCGTCGACGGCAAGACCGAGGTCGTCGCCGTGACGGAATTCATCAAGCAGGCGGCCTCCGCGTCCTATAACGAGGAGATCATGTCCGAGATCGAGCGGGAAGCGAAGCTGTGCGGCGCTTCCAAGCGTGCGAAGCGCTCCGACGGCGAGGAGGGCGAAAACGAGCCGAAGCTGGACGACAAGTTCTTTGATGCGCTTGAAATGGCGATCGACACGCAGAACGTATCGACCTCCATGCTCCAGACGCGGCTCGGATTAGGCTACGCCCGCGCCGCCCGTATCGTCAATGCCATGGAACAAAAGGGCTACATCGGCGAATTCGATTCGGCGACCAAAAAGCGTCGGATCCTCATCACGCGTGAGGAGCTGATGGAACTGAAAATGAGGCAAACGGACGATGCGGACGATGCGTAAGCTGCTGCTTATCCCGCTCGCGCTCCTGCTGCTGCTTTCCGCCTGCGGGTCGGAGTCCGGCGACAGGCTGGCGACGCCGTTCGAGCAGATCGTGGATTCCCTGCGGACCGGTGACGTGCGAACGTACGAATCGGCGTTCCCGCCGGATTTCTGCAGCACCTATCGGAGCGAGTTCCCGAACCTTTCGGAAACCGTTGCGCTCCTGCTTTCCGCGACGGCGGAATATGACGTCAATGCGTACGGTGAGGATTCTTCCGTCGCCTACGAGATCGAAAGCACCGAGCGCAGCGACCCGTCGCTTTACGAGGGTGCGTTCGAGTTCGCCAACCTCGATTCCTTCTCGACGACCTTACCCCGTGCGGACGACGCGATGCGAGTGACCGTGACGGTGACCCGTTCCGGCTCGTTCGACGAAAAGACGACGGAATTGACGTATATCCTGCTGCAGTACGGCGGCACCTGGTACCTACACCCAAAGCATTTCGGCACGGTGTTAAACGACTGATTTTGGCAGCAAACACAATCGCGGCGGCGTCAGCGCCAGTTCTGACGCCGCCTCCGTTTTTCTTTTAATGCTGTCCCCATGCCCCAAACATATTCGTGTTTGGAGCCAGCGGCTCATGCCCGCTTACGGGACAATATTTTCATTGTAATTTTTCCTTTTTTCATTCTGATTTTTGTCAAAAACGGGGTATCGGTTTTTCCGATAGCCGCAAATCGGATTCCCGTATTGGACAAACGCCGGTCTTTTTGCTATACTATGCAAAAAGAAGGCGGGCAACCGCAGAAAGGAACCACACCATGGCAGATATTCGCGATTCCAAAAACTGGGGCTTTGAAACCAAGCAGCTTCACATCGGGCAGGAGCAAGCCGACCCCGCTACCGACGCGCGGGCGGTGCCTATCTACGCTTCCACCTCGTTCGTCTTTCACAACGCGCAGCACGCCGCCGACCGCTTCGGTCTGCGGGACGCCGGAAACATCTATGGGCGGCTCACCAACCCGACGCAGGACGTTTTCGAGCAGCGTATCGCCTCGCTGGAGGGCGGCGTTGCGGCGCTGGCGACCGCTTCAGGCGCGGCAGCGATCCACTACACCATCAGCGCTCTGGCAAAAAGCGGGGAGCACGTCGTCGCCGCCAAAACCATCTACGGCGGCACCTACAACCTGCTGGCGCACACCCTGCCGCTCACGTCCGGCATCACCACGACCTTCGTCGACCCCGAGGAGGCGGGCTCCTTTGAAGCCGCCATTCAGCCCAACACCAAAGCCGTCTTCGTTGAAACGCTGGGCAACCCCAATTCCAACATCATCGACATCGAAGAGGTCGCGGCAGTCGCGCACAGGCACGGCATCCCGCTGGTGATCGACTCCACCTTCGCGACCCCGTACCTCATTCGACCGCTCGAACACGGCGCGGACATCGTGGTCCATTCCGCCACCAAATTCATCGGCGGACACGGCACGGCCATCGGCGGCGTCATCGTGGACGGCGGAAAATTCGATTGGAAGGCGTCCGGGCGCTTCCCGTGGATTTCCGAGCCGAATCCCAGCTATCACGGCGTGTCCTTCGCCGACGCGGTCGGTCCCGCCGCTTTCGTCACCTATATCCGTGCGATCCTGCTGCGCGACACCGGCTCGACGCTTTCGCCGTTCCACGCGTTCCTGTTCCTGCAGGGGCTCGAAACGCTCTCCATTCGCGTGGAGCGCCACGTGGAAAATGCGTTGAAGATCGTGAAGTACCTGCACGCGCACCCGCAGGTGGAAGCGGTTCATCACCCGTCGCTGGAAACCGATCCGAGCCACAAACTCTATCAAAAGTATTTCCCGAACGGCGCCGGCTCCATCTTCACCTTCGAGATCAAGGGGGACGACGAGACCGCGAAGAAATTCATCGACAATCTGGCGATCTTCTCCCTGCTGGCAAACGTCGCGGACGTCAAATCCCTCGTGATCCACCCGGCCAGCACCACCCATTCGCAGCTGACTGACGCGGAACTGCGCGAGCAGGGCATCCAGCCCAACACGATCCGCCTTTCCATCGGGATCGAAAGCGCGTCCGACCTGATCGCGGCGCTGGACGCGGCGTTTGAAGCGGTAAAGTAGAATAAAAGCAAAAAGGACCTCCTGCGGCGGGAAAGAACGCCGCGGGAGGTCTTTTCGACGGGTCAGACGTACTTCTGCAGATCCGAAAGCGCAAGCACGGTATACCCGTCCGCGAGCGCACCGGCGCAGTACTTCGCGAGCGCGTACCCGGTCGTGCCGTTCAACTGCCCGCAGTCGGCGACCGCGCCCGGGGACGGCGCATCCGTCAGCCCGCACCGGCTCCCGACGCAGACCTGCCCATACGCCTGCAGCGCGGCGGAAAAAGCGTCGCTCGGGCCGCCGGACGCGAGGCGGACGAAGCGCGGGAACGTCCCGGTCAGCGAAAGGAAGCGCTCGTTCTCCTCCGCGAGGTTCGACATGACCCGCTTGCGCGTCGCGCCGCCCGGCTCACGCTCGAACAGAAGCCCCAATTCCGCGTAGGAGAAATCCGAAAGCTCCGAACGGTGCTCCTCCAGCCAGTCGTTCGTCACGAACAGGCACGGACGCACGTCCATGCCCGCGCAGACGGACCCGAACAGCTCCAGCGACGCCCTACTCTCGATGCCGGTCAGCGAGACGGTGACGGCGCAGAGGGACTGGTCGGTCACAAGCCCGTCGAACGGCTTCATCGCCGGAATGCTTTCGGACTTTCCGCCGCCCCGCCGAAGCAGCAGCGCGGTTGCGAGCAACGCGAACAGTACGAGCGCAAGGATCCGACGCTTCCTGCGCTTTGTCCGTTGAAATGCCACGGTCAACACCCCTTGCAACGCTTTTTTCGCAAAAAAGACGTCCGACCGCATAAACTTCCCGCACGGGACCGCAAAGGTCCCTTTTTTCCTATCCTATGCGGGAAAACCTGTCCGTATGCAAAGAAAAAACGGCTCGCAGACCGCGGAGCCGTTTTTGCATTTTTTCGGTTTACTTGTGGGATTCGATGTACGCGGCGACGTCGCCGAGCGTCAGAAGGGACGGAAGGTCCTCGTCCGCAAAGACGATCCCGAACCGATCCTCGCACATGACGATCAGGTCCGCAAGCTCCAGCGAATTCATGCCCAGCCCGGAGATCAGCTCGGTTCCCGGGGTGATCTGCTCCGGGTCAAAGTGCATTTCGTTGATCAGAATTTCCTTGATTTGTTCAAACATGGCGTTTTCAACTCCCCTGCTTTTTTCAGACTTTATAGCGGATGATCTTCTGGGTCGTGGTCTTTTCAAACTCGGTCTTGCGCAGCTCGACGTTGCGGATCTGCTTGAACACCGGGAGGTTCTTGTTGACCTTGGTCACTTCCGCTTTGATGATTTCCACGACTTCCTCGTCGGTCTTGCCTTGGAGCCGGTCGAAATCCGGGTAAATGACGGCGGTGATGACGTCCTCCTCGGCGCCCGGCTGCTTGCGGGCCAGCACGACGCATTCCTTGATCAGGTCGATCTTATAAAGATGCTCCTCGAGCTCCTCCGGGTAGACGTTCTTGCCGTTGGAAAGGATGATGATATTCTTTTTCCGCCCGGTGATGAACAGGTAGCCGTCCTCGTCGAGATAGCCGTAATCGCCGGTGCGGAAATACCCCTCGTTGTTGAACGCCGCCTTCGTCGCCTCGTCGTCCTCGTAATAGCCGAGCATGACCTGCTCGCTCTTGACGCAGATCTCCCCGATGGCGTAAGGCGGGGCGTCCACTTCCCGCGTGTCCTCGCCGGTCTGCACGATCCTGACCTGCGTCCCGTACGCCGGAAGCCCGACCGAGCCGAACTTCATGGCCGTATACGGCACGACGCACACCAGCGGGGAGCACTCGGTGATGCCGTACCCCTGGCAGACCTTGATGCCGAATTCGTCGAACCGATCCACCAGCTCCGGGTCCATCGGCGCACCGCCGCAGATGATCTTTTTCAACCGCCCGCCGAGCGCTTCCGTCACCTCGGCGAACACCGCGCCGCGCACATCTACGCCGACCTTGCGCAGGGCCTTCGTCGCCTTGATGGCACGCCGGACCAGTTTTTCCTTGCCCTTCTTGCGGATCTCTTCGCAAATTTTCTTGTAGATCGTCGTCAGGAACAGCGGGACGAGGATCATCGCCGTCGGGCGGAAGATCTTGACGTTCCGCAGGAAATACTTCAGGCTGTTGTTGAAGCAGACCGTCGCGCCGATGCAAAGCGCCCCGAATTCCCCGCAGACGAGCTCATAGGTGTGGTGCAAAGGCAGAACGCTGAACAGCACGTCTCCCCGGTGGATATCCACCATATTGAGCGAATGGTAGACGCAGGCGGTCAGATTATCCTGCGAAAGCAGGACGCCCTTGCTGGTGCCGGTCGTGCCGGAGGTGAAGAGCAGCGTGCAGGGCTTGGAGGTGTCGAACCGGGCCTTGGTGTATTCCACATAGCCGTCGGAAAGCAGCAGATCCCCCTTGAGCAGGAGCTGCCGGTACTCCCCGTCCGTTTCCTCCCCGCCTTCCGCGGGCTCGGCGTCGAAATCAAAGACGTAGCGCAGGGCCGGCAGGTCCGCCCGTCTCGCGTTCAGCATCTCGGCGAAGCGGTGGGAACAGAAGATCGCCTCCGCGCCCGACCGATTGAGGAAATTGCAGATCTGATCCGGCTGCAGCTCCTTATCCAGCGGGACGACGACGCCGCCGCCGCAGACCACGGCGCAGAAGGACAGCATCCATTCCGGGCGGCTTTCGGAAAGCACGGCGATCGTCGAAGTTCGCAGTCCCCTCGCGGCAAGCGCCGTTCCGAGCGCGTCCACCTGGGCGCGGAAATCCCGGTAGGAAATTTCCCCGATCTCGTTCCCTTCTTGAAAGTAACGGTAGAGAATCGCGTCGCCATACGTGGCGGACGCGTAATCGAGAATGTCGCGAATGCTCGCGAACCTTTCGATCTGCGGTTTTGGAAGATAACGTTTCAAGAGCAAACCCACCTTACCGTCATAAAATCGTGAAATCCCTTTTCTATAATTATACCCTTCGGTCGGGAAATTGTCAAGGGATAAAGCATAATTTCTTCGCTTCCGCACCAAAATAGTACCGAAAAAGAAACGAAAAGAGAGGAAACCTGTATGGATGCAAAAGCCTATCAAACCTATACCGAGTCCCGTGCCAAGCGTTCGCACGTCCTGCGGGACTGCCTGCGTGCGTTCTGGGTCGGCGGGCTGATCTGCTGTCTCGGGCAGGCGCTGAGCGTGCTCTACCAATGGGCGGGAATGGAGGAAAAGCCCGCCGGACTGTGCGTATCGGTCACGCTGATCTTCCTCGCCGGACTGCTGACCGGGATCGGCTGGTTCGACCGCATCGCGAGATACGCTGGGGCGGGAACGCTCGTGCCGATCACCGGCTTTTCCAACGCCGTCGCGGCGCCCGCCATCGACGCACGTGCGGAAGGATACGTCACCGGCGTCGCCGCGAAGATGTTCACGATCGCGGGACCGGTCATCGTGTACGGGGCGGTCAGCTCCATCCTGTATGGGGTGCTGTACTACCTGTTCACGCTCTGAAAGGGGGATTTACCATGGCAAATAACGGCGTCATTCGCTTCACCGGCGGGTGCTACCTCGCGCAGACGGCGACGACGGTCGGCAAAAAGGAACACCAAGGACCGCTGAACGCCTGGTTCGACGCGTCCGAATCCGACGAATACTTCGGGCAAAGCACCTTCGAGCAGGCGGAAAGCGAAATGGTCCGCCGCAACCTGCGGCTGCTGCTCGAAAAGGCGAACGTGAAGGAAGAAGAGATCGGGGCGGTGCTCGGCGGGGACCTCGTCAACCAATGCACCGGGACGAGCTTCGGCATTTCCGGGTATCAGATCCCCTTCCTCGGGCTGTACGGCGCCTGCTCGACCATCGCGGAAGCGCTGCTGATCGGCGCGTCGCTGGTCAGCGGCGGATTCCTGCCGAGCGCGGTCGCGCTCGCGTCGTCGCATTTCTGCACGGCGGAGCGGCAGTACCGTTTCCCGCCGGAATACGGCAGTCAGCGCACCCCGACGGCGCAGTACACGGTCACCGGGACGGGCGCGTTCCTGCTGACGGCGGAGGACACGGGCATCCGCGTCGCGGACGGCGTGCTCGGCGTCGTGACGGACGGCGGTATCACCGACGCGAACAACATGGGCGCGGCGATGGCGCCCGCGGCGGCGGACACGATCCTGCGCTACTTCGACCACAGCGGGCGTTCGCTCGCGGACTTCGACGCGGTCGTCACCGGCGACCTCGGGCAGGAAGGGCTGGAACTGACCGACGAGCTTCTGCAGAAATGCGGGCTGGACATCGCCCCGAAGCATCTCGACTGCGGCGTGCTGATCTACGACGCAAAGAAGCAGGATATGCATTCCGGCGGAAGCGGGTGCGGGTGCCTCGCGTCGGTGCTCGGCGGTTATTTCTTCCAACGTATGCGGCGCGGGGAGCTCGGGCGCATCCTCGCCATCGGCACCGGCGCACTGCTGAGCGCCAACAGCGCGTTCCAGAAGCTGTCCATTCCGTCCGTCGCGCACGCGGTGTGCCTCGAATCCACGACCGGGAAGGGGGCGTAACGCATGGATTGGCTGCAATTTCTTCACGCATTCTGGGTCGGCGGGCTGTTCTGCGTCGTCGCGCAGCTGCTCATCGACCTGACCAAACTGACGCCGGCACGGATCCTGACCGGGTACGTCTGCGCGGGCGTGGTGCTCAGCGCGGTCGGGCTGTACGGCCCGCTCAAGGAATTTGCCGGATGCGGCGCCGCCGTCCCGCTGACCGGGTTCGGTCACGCGCTGGCGGAAGGCGTGCGGGAAGCGGTGAAAACCGACGGACTGCTCGGTGCGCTTTCCGGCGGTCTGACCGCCGCGGCGACCGGCGTTTCCGCGTCGCTGTTCTTCGCGCTCCTTTGGAGTTTGCTATTCAAATCGAAGCAGAAATAGCACGGCGGAGTGGCAGGGATTTCCAATCATATTTTCGTATCTGCTGTGCAAAATAACAGCGAGGGAAAACCTCTGATATAGAAACGAACGAACCGCGGCGTAAAACGGAAGGCCGCAAAAAGAAAACAGAAAAGGAGAACAACGAAATGTCGAACAAGAATCTTGTGCCGGAAGCGAAGTCTGCGCTTGACAAGTTCAAGATGGAAGCGGCGAGCGAAGTCGGCGTCAACCTCAAGCAGGGGTACAACGGCGACCTGACCTCCAAGCAGGCCGGTTCTGTCGGTGGCCAGATGGTCAAGAAAATGATCGAGAGCTACGAGAACAATATCAAGGGCTAACCGATCTCCCTTTCATGGGCGAAGGAGCAGATAGAAAAGTCTGTTCCTTCGCCGTTTTTTTACAAAAAAGGCTTGCACTTTTCATAAAAATCTGCTATTCTAACAAAGGGAAGTCCAAAAAGGGGGAGGTGGACGCATATGCCGGGGATCCGCAATATTTTCTGCCGCTACGAAAAAAAGTATCTCGCGTCCGCCGACGCCGCCGAGGCGTTCCTGCGGTGTATTTCCCCGCATATCCGCCCGGACCCATTCGGCAAGACGCGCATCTGCAACTGCTATTACGATACCCCCGACCACCTGCTCATTCGCCGGTCGCTCGAAAAACCCCGCTACAAGGAAAAGCTCCGTCTGCGCTGCTACGGCGTGCCGACGGACGACAGTCCGGCGTTCGCGGAGGTCAAAAAGAAGTACGACGGCGTGGTGTATAAGCGTCGGCTGTCCCTGCCCTACCGACAGGCGACGGAATTCCTCGCGGGGGGCGACGCGGGACCCGATTCCCAGATCGCGCGGGAGATCCGCTGGATGCTCGGGTTTTATCCGTCGCTTTCCCCGAAATTGGCGCTGCATTACGAGAGAAACGCCTATTACGCCGTCGACGACGAGGAACTGCGCATCACGATCGACCGCGACATCCGTTTCCGTACATCCGATCTCGACCTGCGGACCGGGATCGACGGTGAGCCGCTCCTCGGGCAGGATCTGCGGCTGCTGGAGCTGAAGATCGCTGGCGCAATGCCCCTCTGGCTCGCGTCCGCCCTGGACGAATGCCGGATCTTCCCGACGACCTTCTCCAAATACGGGGAGGCGTACCTCCGCCTGCTGCGGCAGACGGACGATTCCTTACTGAAAATTGCCGGAGGTTCCGTTTATGTTTGAAAATATTCTTTCCTTCCGTTCCGTCATTCCCAATACCGGGATCGATGGCGCTTCGTTCGCCGTCTGTTTAGGGGCCGCCGCCCTGCTCGGGATCGTCATTTCGCTTTGTTTCCGATTCCGCGGTCGGTCCGGGCAGAGCCTGCTGCTGACCGTGGCGGTCCTGCCGTTGATCGTGACGGTCATCGGCATGCTCGTCGGCAATCGGCTCGGCGCGGGGATCGCCGTAGCGGGGACGTTTTCGCTGGTGCGGTTCCGTTCCCAGCCGGGGACGGCGCGGGAGATCTGCGCGGTGCTGCTTTCCTGCGCGGTCGGGTTCGCCTGCGGGGCGGGATATATCCTGATTGCGCTCCTGCTGACGGTCTCGACGCTGCTCATCGGGTTTGTCTACCTGCTGCTCAACGTCGGCGGGGTCGCGACGGGCGTTCGCGCCCTGAAGATCACGATCCCGGAAAGTCTAGACTACGAGGGGCTGTTCGACGACCTGCTCGGTCGTTTCGCGTCCTCGTGGACGCTCGTCCGCGTCCGCACGACCGCGATGGGCAGTCTGTACGAACTGACCTACGAGATCGTCCTGCGCAAGAGCGGGACGGAGAAAAAACTGCTGGACGAGATCCGCTGCCGCAACGGGAACCTGGAAGTGCAGTGCGGACGCCCGGTGGAACCGAAGGGGGAACTGTAAGATGCGAAAACGGCTGCTTTGCGGGCTGCTTTGCGGCCTGCTGCTCCTCGCGCTTTCCTGCGGGTGCGCGTCCTCCGGCGGCGGGGAGATCCCGTCGGACGGCGGTTCCGCCGAACCGTCCGTGTCCGACGAACCGGGCGATGCTGTCGAGCCGGACGGCGATTCCCCCGCGAGCTGGTCGAATTTTGACCTGGACGCGGCGTGGTCCGGGAGCGATACGTTCGTGAAATGCGAGGACGGCAACGTGACGATCGAAAACGGGACGGGCGCGTCCTACGCGTCCGGGAGACTGTCGATCACGCAGGCGGGGACCTATGTGCTCTCCGGCTCGTTTGACGGGCAGGTGTTCGTGCAGGTCGCGGACACGGAGAAGGTTCACCTGGTGTTCAACGGCTTTTCGCTGACTTGCGCGGACTATTCGCCGCTCTACTGCGAGGAAGCGGACAAGGTCTCCATCACGCTCGCCGACGGGACGGAAAATGCCGTGACGGATACCGGCAGCGGCTTCGTGCAGGGGACGAACCCCGGCAACGGGCGCTACGCGGGCGCGATCCACAGCAAATGCTCGCTGACGATCAACGGGAACGGCTCGCTTTCCGTCGAAACGACCTACCGCCACGGCGTCGTCAGCAACAAGAATCTTCGCATCGTTTCCGGCGACATTTCCGTGCAGGCCGCCGAGGACGGGCTGAAGGGCAAAAATTCCCTCTCCGCGCGGGGCGGGACCGTCCGCGTGACCGCCGACGGCGACGGGCTGAAGGTTTCCGAGGAGGAAGACCCGGAGAAGGGCTATTTAGCAATCGAGAGCGGCGACTTCACGGTCGAATGCGGCGGAGACGGTCTGGACGTGCCGCGGCTGATCCGGGTCACGGGCGGGACGCTGCACGTCAAGAGCGGCGACCACGCCCTGCGCTCGCTGGGCGACGTGGAAATCGGCGGGGACGCCGCGCTGGAGTTGGACGCGTACAGCGGAAAGGACGACTCCGACGCGAAGGGGATCAAAGCGGAAGGAAATGTGGAAATTTCCGGCGGGACCTTGCGCGTGACGCGCTCATTCGAGGGGATCGAGTCCCGCGAGGGGTTCGTGAAGATCACGGACGGGCTGGTCGAGCTGACGGCGAGCGATGACGCTATCAGTGCCGAAACGCTCATCGAAATTTCCGGCGGTTCGCTGTTCGCGGACGCGCGCGGGGACGGGCTGGATTCCAACGGGGACCTCGTGTTCTCCGGCGGGACGGTCGTCGTGCAGGGACCGACGAACAACGCGAACAGCGTGCTGGACTGCGGCGACGACGGCGGGATCATTCGCACGGACGGCGGCTTCCTGCTCGCTTACGGGTCCGCCGGACAGGCGAAGTACCCGGACGCGACGTCGGCGCAAGGTCATCTCCGTATCGAAGCGGAACTGCGGAAGGGGACGGTGTACAGCCTGCGCGACGGTGACGGAAACGCGGTCTGCACGTTCGTCCTGCGGCAGGACGCGCAGAGCGTCTGCGTCTCCGCGTCCGCCCTGCGAAGCGGCGAAACCTACACGCTGTTCGCGGAAGTCACCCCGACGGGCGACGAAACCAACGGGCTGTACGGCGACCCGACGTCCGCAGGCGGGAACGAGGTCCTGACCGTCACGGCGTCGTAAAACCAAAAAACGGGGGACGCCGGTCTGGACAGACGTCCCCCATGTTTCGCAAAGCAAACAGAAAAGCACCTGTTTTTCGCAAAACAGGTGCCTTTTTTGACCTTTTCAGGTCATTTTTTCCTGCTTGACCTTGTGGTCGATGACGTGGCGGGACGCGAGTTCCCTCTGCACGTCCTCGGGCGTGATGCCCATCTGCACCATCAGCACCATCGCGTGGTAGGCGAGGTCCGCAAGCTCGTAGACGGTTTCTTTTTTGTCGTCCGCTTTGCCGGCGATGATGACCTCGGTGCATTCCTCGCCGACCTTTTTGAGGATCTTGTCGATCCCTTTTTCAAACAGATAGGTCGTGTAGGAACCTTCCGGGCGGTCCTTCTTTCGCCCTTCGAGCAGTTCGTAAAGCCCCTGCAGGCTGAATTCCTGCAAGACGTCGCTCTCAAAGACCCTGTCGTTGAAGCAGGAGTCCGCGCCGGTATGGCAGGCGGGACCGTCCTTCTCGACGAGCACGACGAGCGCGTCGCGGTCGCAGTCGGCGGTGATGGACACGATGTGCTGGCGGTTGCCGCTGGTTTCGCCCTTGCGCCAGAGTTGTTTGCGGGACCGGCTCCAGAAGCAGGTCGTGCCCTCTCGCATAGAAATTTCCAAACTCTCGCGGTTCATGTACGCGAGCGTCAGCACTTTCCTGCTGAGCGCGTCAACGACGACGGCGGGGATCAGCCCGTCCCGGTCAAATTGCAGTTCTTCGATGGGTAACATATCCGAATTTCCTTCCTTACTTACAGTCTGACGACGACCCCGTGCGCGCGGAGCGTCCGTTTGAGGTCCGGGATGCGGATCTCGCCGAAGTGAAAGACCGAGGCGGCAAGCCCCGCGTCCACGTCCGGGAGCGTCTGGAAAAGGCGCAGGAAATCCTCTTTCGTTCCCGCGCCGCCGGACGCGATGACGGGTACGCGCACCGCGCGGCAGACCGCGTCGAGCATTTCCAGATCGAACCCCCGCTTGACGCCGTCCGTGTCGATGGAATTGACCACCACTTCCCCGGCGCCGAGCGAGACGCCGCGTTGGATCCAGCGGATGGCCTCCAGCCCGGTATCCTCGCGTCCGCCCTTCGCAAAGACGCGGAATTCCCCGTCCACCCGCTTGACGTCCGCCGAAAGCACGACGCATTGGTCGCCGTACCGCCTCGCCGCTTCGCGGATCAGTTCGGGGTCGCGCAGTGCGCCGGAATTGACGCTGACCTTGTCCGCCCCGCACTTGAGCACGCGGTCGAAGTCCTCGACCGTGTTGATCCCCCCGCCGACGGTCAGCGGGATGAAGATGGTTTCCGCGACCTGCCGCAGGATCTCCGTGAACAACCGCCGTCCCTCAAAGGACGCGGTGATGTCGTAGAAAACCAGCTCGTCCGCCCCGTTTTCGGAGTAGTATTTCGCCAATTCCACCGGGGAGGACACGTCCGCAAGTCCCTGGAAGTTGACTCCCTTGACCACCCGTCCGTCCCGGACGTCGAGGCAGGGAATGATGCGCTTCGTGATCATGCCGGACCGCCTTTCGCTTCGTCGAGCGCCTGCCGCAGGTCGACGGCACCCGTGTAGTACGCCTTTCCGAGGATCGCCCCGTAAACGCCCATCTCCCGCAGGGCGCGTATGTCATCGAGCGACGAAACGCCGCCGGACGCGATAAGGTCGAGCGAAAAGCGCTCGGAAAGCGCCTTGTACAGCGCGAGATTCGCCCCGCCGAGCATTCCGTCCTTGGAGATATCCGTGCAGACGACCGTCCGAACGCCGATCTCCTGCATTCGCGCGAGGAAGTCCTCCAGCGTCAGCGCCGACTGCTCCAGCCAGCCGCGGATCGCGAGGAACCCGTCCCGCACGTCCGCGCCGACCGCGATCCGTTCGCCGTAGGTTTCGACGGCACGGCGCAGGAAGTCCGCGTCCGTCACGGCGGCGGTGCCGAGAATGACCCGATCCACCCCACAGGAAAGGTAGCGTTCCACCGTTTCCATCCGCCGGATCCCCCCGCCGACCTCGACGGAAAGCCCGGTCTCCCGCACGACGCGCTCGACCAGCGCAAGGTGCGGCGTACTTCCGTCCTTCGCCCCTTCGAGGTCGACCATATGCAGGTGGGTCGCCCCCTGCCGCTCGAATGCCTTCGCCAGTTCGACGGGACGGTCGCTGTAGACGGTCATCTGCGCGTAATCCCCGCGCACCAAACGGACCGCCTTTTGCCCGTATAGATCGATCGCCGGAAGCAGGATCATGCCCACACCTCGCTTTCGCAGAACGCCCGCAGGATGGAAAGCCCGACGTTCCCGCTCTTTTCCGGGTGGAACTGACAGCCCATCACGTTCCCTTTCGCGACGGCGGCGGTCAGCGGGATCCCGTATGCGGCGGTCGCGACGACGCTGTCGGCGCAATCGTCGGCGTAGAAGGAATGCACGAAATAGACGCAGTCCCCTTCGCCGACGTCCCGGAACAGCGGGTGCCGGCGGCGGAAGTGCAGTGCGTTCCAGCCGATGTGCGGAATTTTCAGCGACGGCGGAAGCTTGCCCTCCATCGGCACGACGCTCCCGGACAGCAGTCCGAGCCCGTCGTGTTCGCCGTATTCGTAACTTTTTTCAAACAGCAGCTGCATCCCGAGACAGATGCCGAGCAGGGGTTTCCCCTTCCCCGCTTCCGTGCGCAGCAGCTCGCCCAGCCCCGTTTCCCGCAGCTTCGCCGCCGCGTCCCCGAACGCGCCCACGCCGGGCAGCAGGATCCGCTCCGCGGAACGGATCACGTCGGGGTCGGACGTGACGGACGCTTCCGCGCCGACCGCGCGAAGGGAAGAACGCAGGGAAAACAGGTTCCCTACCCCGTAATCCACGACGGCGATCATGCGAGCATCCCTTTCGTCGAGGGGATCTCCCCGGCGCGGGACGCGTCCACCGTCACCGCTTCGCGCAGGGAACGGGCGAGCGCCTTGAACGCCCCTTCGATGATGTGGTGGGAATTCGTCCCGGAAATCTGCCGCAGGTGCAGCGTCAGCGCCGCGTTCTGGGAAAACGCCTGGAAAAATTCGGCGCAAAGCTCCGTGTCGAAGGTCCCGACCTTCTGCGCCGGAATGTCCAACGACAGGAAACACCCGCCCCGGCCGGAAAGATCGACGGCGGCGAGCAGCAGGGCTTCGTCCATCGGCAGTGCGATGCTCCCGTAGCGGTTCACGCCCCGTTTTTCGCCGAGCGCCTGCGCGAACGCTTTGCCCAAGCAGATCCCGACGTCCTCGACGGTGTGGTGGTCGTCCACCTGCGTGTCCCCCTTGCAGGAAACGGTCAGGTCGAACCCGCCGTGCCGGGCAAACAGGGTCAGCATATGGTCGAGGAATCCGACGCCGGTCGCGACCGTGCTCTCCCCTTTGCCGTCAAGGCAGAGGGTCAGGGAGATGTCGGTTTCGTTGGTGGTTCTTTCGATGCGTGCGCTTCTCATAGGGATTCCTCCTTGCAGATGCTTTCGACGGCGCAGAGCAGCTGCTCCATCTGCTGCCGCGTGCCGATCGTGATGCGGTTGAACGCGGACACCCGTTCGGCGGAGAAATGCCGCACGAGAATGCCCCGCTTTTTGAGGGTTCGGTAGAGTTCCTCCCCGCCGACGCGGTCGGAGGACGCGAAAAGGAAGTTCGCCTTCGACGGCAGGACGGTAAAACCGAGCGACCGCAGCCTGTCCGCCGTCCATTCGCGGTTCTCCGCGACGGTGCGGCAGTTGTGCGCGAACACGTCGGCTTCTTGCAGCGAGGCGACGCCCGCCGCCGCCGTCATGCGGTTGACGTTATAAGGGTGGAAGGAGCAGCGGACCGCCTGCAGATCGGCGATAAGCGCCTCGCTCCCGACGGCGAACCCCAGCCGCGCCCCGGCAAGCGAGCGGGACTTCGAGAAGGTCTGCACGACGAGCAGGTTTTCATACCTGTCGACCAGCGGCAGGACGCTCTCCCCGCCGAAATCCACATACGCCTCGTCCACCAGCACGACCGACGACGGGTCGGCGCACAGGATCCGCTCGATCTGCTCCGTCGCAAGCGGAATGCCGGTCGGGGCGTTCGGATTGGCGAGGACGACCGTGCGCCGTTTGCCGAGATACGGTTCCGGGTCGACCGTGAAATCTTCCCGCAAAGGGACGCAGGTGTACGGGATACGGTACAGCCCCGCGAGGACCGTGTAAAAGCCGTAGGTAACGTCCGGGAACAGCAGCGGGCGCGTCTCGTCCGCGAACGCCTGAAACGCGAACCCCAGCACCTCGTCCGAGCCGTTGCCGACCAGCACCTGCGACGGGCGCACCCCGGCGTAAGCGGCGAGCGCTTCGGTCAATTTGCGGTTTTCCGGGTCGGAATAGAGCTGCAAACGGTCGGCTTCTGATTCGACCGCCCGCACGACGGACAGGGGCGGCGGGAACGGGGATTCGTTGGTGTTCAATTTGAGATACTGCCGGTCCTGCGGCTGTTCGCCGGGGACGTAGGGGGTCAGATCGCGGATCCTGCCGACGGAAAATCTGCTCATGCGTTACGTCCCCTTCCGAAACCGCGATTCCGCGCTTCTTGCGTGGGCTTCGAGCCCTTCCTGCCGTGCGAACCGGGCGACCTTGTCCGCGACCGCTTCCAGCGCGTCGGCGGTATAGTAGGTAAACTGCATTTTCTTGACGAAATCGTCGACCGAAAGCGGCGAGGAGAACCGCGCTGTCCCGCCGGTCGGCAGCGTGTGGTTGGGTCCGGCGAAGTAGTCACCCAGCGCTTCGGGGCAGTTCTTCCCCAGAAACACCGAACCGGCGTTGCGTATCTGCGGGAGGTACGCGAACGGGTCGTCCACGCAGAGTTCGAGATGCTCCGGCGCGATGCGGTTTGCGACGGCGACGGCGTCCGCGAGGTCGGACGCGAGGATGATCTTCCCGTTGCGGTCGATGGACGCGCGGGCGATCTCCGCACGCGGGAGCAGCGGGATCTGCCTTTCCAGCTCGTCCCGCACCCGCTCGGCGAAGGGGCGGTCGGTCGTGACGAGTACAGCGCTCGCCATGCGGTCGTGCTCCGCCTGCGAGAGCAGGTCGGCGGCGACGACGGCGGGGTCGCAGGTCGCGTCCGCGAGGACGAGGATCTCACTCGGTCCGGCGATCATGTCGATGGACACCCGGCCGAACACCTGCCGCTTCGCTTCCGCGACGTAGGCGTTGCCGGGGCCGACGATCTTGTCGACGCAGGGGACCGTTTCCGTCCCGAACGCCAGCGCCGCGATCGCCTGCGCACCGCCGACCTTGAACACCCGGTCCACCCCGGCGATCTTCGCCGCCGCGAGGATGACCGGGGACACCTTACCGTCCGGCCCCGGCGGGGTCGTGATCACCAGCGTCGGACAGCCCGCCAGCTTCGCCGGGATGCTGTCCATCAGCACCGTAGACGGGTAGGCGGCGGTCCCGCCGGGCACATAAAGCCCGACCCGTTCGATCGGTATGACCTTCTGCCCGGTCACCACGCCGTCCCGTTCGGTCTGCACGAACCCCGTGCGCACCTGCGACGCGTGGAACGCACGGATATTCTCCGCCGCTTCCCGCAAAACGTCCAAAAAAGCCGGCTCGACGGCAGCAAGCGCCTCGTCAAACTCGTTTTCCGTCACCTCGACGGAGGTCAGTTCCGCCCTGTCGAATTTTTTCGCGTAGGCGAGCAGCGCCCGGTCGCCGTTGACGCGGACGTCGTCGAGGATCGCGGAAACCGTTTCCCGCAGGTCGCCCGGCGCGCCGATTTCCCGCGAAAAAATTTCCTCGTCGGGGACTTCCCCGCAAGCGTAAATTCTAATCATTTGCTTCGACCGTTCCTTCCAATTTCCGCACGAGCGGGACGAGCGCATCCGCCTTGAAGCGCCAGCTCGCCTGATTCGCGATCAGACGGGCGCTGATGGGCAGGATGGTTTCGACGACCGCCAGGCGGTTCTCCCGCAGGGTCGTCCCGGTTTCGACGATGTCGACGATGACGTCGGACAGCCCGAGCAGCGGGGCGAGCTCGATGGAGCCATTGAGCGGGATGATGTCGATGTCCCGCCCCTGTTCGGCGTAGTAGCGACGCGCGATGTTCGCAAATTTCGTCGCGACCTTCAGCGTCCGTTCGCCGCTGTCCCGGAACCCCTCCGGCGCGGCGACCGCCATGCGGCACCTGCCCAGCCCCAGATCCAGCAGTTCATACACGTCCGGCCCGTGTTCGAGGAGGATATCCTTCCCCGCCACGCCGACGTCCGCCGCACCCCGTTCGACGTAGACCGGCACGTCCGACGGCTTGACCCAGAAGTAGCAGACCTGCTTTTCCGGGTTCTCGAAGATGAGTTTGCGGTTGTTTTCGCGGATGGACGGGCATTCGTAGCCCGCCGCTTCAAACAGGGCGTACACCTTTTCGCCCAGCCTGCCTTTGGGTAACGCGATCTTGATCATACCGTCCCCTGCCCTTCCTCCATGCGGATCACCTCGCGGGCCCGCAGCTTCGGCGGAATTCCCCGCTGTGCGCTGACGGTCTTTCCGTGCGACGTCAGGTCGTTCACCGCTTTCGCGACCGACGCGGGATCGGTCCTTTCGCCATACAGCAGCAGCACGTCCACGTCGTACGGTTCTTCCTCCCGCGGCAGCTCCTCAAGCAGGTCGAGGTAGAGCGCGAACCCGACGGCGTCCGCCCGTTTTCCCATGCGGCGCATCAGCCGACCGTACTGCCCGCCGGACAGCACCCCCTCGCACACGCCGTCGAGGAACCCTTTGAAGACGATGCCGTCGTAGTAGTTCATATCGTTGACCAGCGAGAAATCAAACCGAATCCGATCCGACTGCGGGAGCGCGTCGAGCAGATTTGAGAGCGTGCGCAGGCAGTCCAGCGCTTCCCTTGCGCTGTCGCCGCAGAGCGTTTCCAGCTCCGCGAGCACCTGCTTGCGTTCCCCGCTCACGCCGACGAACCCGCACAGTTTTTCCGCCTGCTCCGGCGGGATCCCCTCCCGCGCACAGGCGCGACGCAGATCGTGGGCGTTCTTTCCGGCGACGTAT
Organism: uncultured Clostridia bacterium; assembly: GCA_947630765.1. GTDB lineage: Bacteria > Bacillota > Clostridia > Oscillospirales > CAG-382 > Coliplasma. The sequence continues at coordinate 174,903 of CANRIX010000001.1, forward strand.
CCCGCCGCTTCCCGGCGGAACGCCTCGCTCCCGCCGCAGCCGTCGAGCAGGGCGTGCAGGACGCCGAGGTGCGAGATCTCCAGCACGTACGACGGCGAGATCGCCTCTAAACTCTTCGCCGCGAGCAGGACCGCCTCGAACAGGTCGTACAGATCCAGATCCCCGACGCATTCCAGCCCGGTTTGCAGGATCTCCTTGTACTGCCGCGTCCCGCCGGAAACGCGGTAGACGTTTTCGTTGTAGCAGACCTTCTGCTTGCAGCCGCAGTCCGTGCCGTCCTCGTCGCGCAAAGAGCGGACGATGGAAAGGGTCACGTCCGGCTTGAGCGCCAGCAGCCGCCCGTCCGTATCCGAAAACGCGATGATGCGGTCGCTGACCAGAAACTCCTTATTGCGTGCATAGAAGTCGTAGGACTCAAACTTGCCCATCTTGAACGGGCGGTAGCCGTAGGCCGTGTACAGCTCCCGTAGAGCGAACACCGCTTTTTCTTCCCGTTTGAGCAATCGCTCGTTCATGTCCGTGAACCCTTCCTTTCCTTTTCGCTCCCCGCTCAGTCCGTTTGCCCGTCCGAGCGGTCCAGCGCGAGCTGGTAGCCGCCGTTGCCGTAGGATAAGCACTTGTTGACCCGGCTGATGGTCGCCGTACTGACTCCGGTTTCCTCGCAGATCGCGTGGTAACTCACGCCGTCGCGTAAAAGGCGGGCAATCTTCAGACGCTGCGCGATCTCGATGATCTCCTTGATGGTGCAGGCGTCCTCAAAGAACGCATAACATTCCTCCACGTTGTTCAGAGAGAGGATCGCCCTGAAAAGCGCGTCCGTTTCCTCGGTATGCCAATTTTTCACGGGTTTGCACATCCTTTCTGCTTTATCGCTTTAGCGCGGTAGCTCGATAACTTCCCTATTATATCACGGCAAAACCGTTCTGTCAAGGGGGAAAATCAAACTTTTTTCGCGTTTTACCGGCGGATCGGCAGCCAGTCCAGCGCACGCTGGATCCACTTGTCCCAGAAAACCCAATTGTGCGTCCCTTCGCCTTCCTCGTAGGTCACGTCAAGTCCCTTTCCGCGCAGCACGTCGACAGCGTGCAGGTTGTCGCCGTGCAGGAAGTCCTCCGTCCCGCAGCAGGCGAACAGAAGCGGTTTGTCCTTCGCCTTTGCGGTTCGGTCGGCGGCGACGAACAGGTCGTCCTCGCTCTGCGCGAGAGAAGCGGGAGATTCGTAAATGGCGTTCCAGAAACGGGCGTTTCCGGGCATCTGACGACCGACGAACGCGGAAATGTCCAGCACGCCGGACAGCGACGCCGCCGCACAGAACCGATCCGGGCGTCTCAGCGCCAGCTTGAACGCCCCGTAGCCGCCCATCGAAAGCCCGGCGGCAAACGTATCCTCCCGGCGCGGAGAGATGCGCGGGAAGAAGCAGCGGCAGAGGTTCGGCAGTTCCTCGGACAGGAAGGTCCAGTAACGCCTGCCCATTTGCATGTCGCTGTAGAAGCTCTGTTCGCCGAACGGCATGATGACGGCGATGCCCCGCTCGGACACATACCGTTCGATCGACGTGCGGCGCATCCAGATGGTCTGGTCGTCGGAAAGCCCGTGCAGCAGGTAGAGCACCGGGTAGCTATCTCCCCCGTCAACGCTGTTCATGCCGATCTGGTTGGTCGCCGTTTCCGGGAGAAGTGCTTCAAAGGTGATGCAGTGTCCGAGGACGTTAGAAAAGCATTGGACTGTCAGGTGTGCCATGATGAAAAGTTCCTTTCTATATTGAAACGGTTATGTATTTTCGGTTTCGCGAAGGGCGCGCAAGCGCCGCTTGAGCGGTTCGGGGATGCGTCGGCTCTCCAGCGCCTTTCGGACCGCTTTGCGGCGGACGGACGGCGGGAGCCGATCGGGTTCGGTGAAATACGGCAGGGTTTCGCGCTCTTGCTTGGCGAGGGCGGTGGCAAAGAACCACGCGGTCATGGTTTCGACGTAGTATTCCCCGGTCGGCAGGGCGGCGACAAGCGCAAGCAGTTCCGGGTCGAACCGCTCGTCGAGGAAGTACCGCTGCAGCATGCCGACGCCGTAGCGCACGGTATAGGGGCGGGCGGACGTCAGCCAGACGCGGATGTGCGCGAGCAGGTCGTCCGGGCGCTTCGCGAGGGCTTTCGGGTTGACCGTGTCGCAGACCGCCCAATTGTCGATGTACGGCAGGAACCGTTCGAGCGCCTCCATCGCTTCTTCCGGCTCGCGGAATCGTTCGAGCAGGAAGCCGTGCAGGAGGTTTTCCTCGTAGCACCCGTGCGGCAGGACCCGCAGGAACGCGTCCCCCATCGCCTTCCCGGAAAGCGCCCGGGCGAGCTTGCGCAGGACGGGGATCCGCACGCCCCGCACGCTTTCCGGCGGGACCGTCGGGAGCAGGGCGCTCTGGAACGCCTGATAGTCCGCGTCCCGCAGGGATTCGATCTTCGCTCGGACGCAGTCCGCCTGGATACGGTCGAGGATGGTCTCGTCCGCCGGACAGAATTGGAAAAGCGGGATCTCCTCCGGGGTGATCCAGCGCAGGTCGTTGTGTTCGAGTTTCTTCGGCACGCCGGACGCGATCCGGGCTTCAAACAGCGTCAGCCGGACGGTCAGGTCCGGGTAGGCGTGAACGACCTCCATGTAGGCGTTCAGCGGTTCGACCGTGACGTCGAGCTCCTCGCGGCACTCGCGCACGAGCGCCTGTTCCTTGGTTTCGCCGGGTTCGACCTTGCCGCCGACAAACTCCCAAAGCAGTCCCCGCGCCTTGTGCGCCGGACGCTGGCAGATCAGGAAGCGCTCTCCGTCCCGGAGCAGCGCCGCAACGACTTCCGTCATTCGTTTTTCCTCCCTTTTTTGCAAAATTCGCACTTTTCCAACAAAAAACTGTTGACAAGTCAAGATGCTTTTGGTAAAGTATAGGAAAGACCGTTCCCCGTAACGAAGATGCAAAGGAGGGCCCGTCCATGGCGAGCAAACTCGAAAAACCGCCGCAGAAAGCGGTCGATCCCGTCGAGGAATTTCTCAGTCAGCTTCCCTATCCGATGCTCGGACTTGACGAGAAGCGCAGACTGACCTCCCGCAACTTCAGCGATACCGTCAATATCCACACGCCCCGCAAACAGGCTTCCATCGACCCGCTGCTTTCGAGCGCGGACCGAAAGAAACTCGATTCGCTCGAAGACGGCAAAGAGACCGTCGTCGAACTGCGGGGCGAAAGTACCCGTTCCGCCATCGTCGCCCGCCGGCGGGACGGCTATCTCGTCGCCCTGCGGGACCTGACCGCGTCGCTCGCGTCCAAAATCGCCCGAAGGGGCTGCGAACCGCCGCCGTTCTTCCGTCTGACCGTCGGGCAGATCGACCGTATGCGCACGCAGAAGACCCTCTCCGACGAGGACCTGCGCACGCTTCGCAGGAATATCAAGCGAATGGTCCGCTGCAACCTCGAACTGGGAATGTACCTCCGTTTCACCGAGGACCTCGCCGAGAAAGCGCCCCTCTGCGACGCGACCGCGCAGCTTCGGCGATTGCTCGCGACGGCGCTCAAAATGCTCAATCCCAACGGGTTCCGCCCGTCCGTGAAGCTCCTCGACGCGCCGCAGTACGTCCGCGCCGCATCGGACGAGCTTTGCTACGCGGCGGCGACCCTGCTTTCCGTCGCCGCAGAGCACACCCGTTCCCGGGAATTCTTTCAAATCCGAAGCGACATCTTCGACGACGAATACATCTTTTCCGTCTGCTTCGAGCCGGCGTTCGGCGAGGACCTTCGCAGTCTGGTGCTTTCCGGGGACTACGAATCCGGGCTGGAAACCGTCTGCGGTGGACTGTTCTTCGACCTGCTCGTGCTCAAAAAGCTCGCCGAATGCAACGGCTGGCGCTTCGCCGTCGGTCGGGACGGGGAATCCGAGGACGTGCTTCGCATGATGCTGCTCTTCCCCTGCACCCGCTCCGACGCGCTGCGGCTGGAAGAACCGGCGGACCGCGAACCGCTGCTGCGCTTCCTGCTCCTGCCGGCCCTTCTCCCGGATTGAACGGGAACCGTTCTATTATACCGCGTACAAACCTGTTTGTCAATCAAAAACAAGCAAAAATCCCGTCTTTGGAGCGTGTCGATTACGACACGCTCTTTCGGGTGGCAAACACGATCACAGCGACTTCGCGCACTTTGTGCGCTCCGCCTTGTTCCGTATTTTCCCCCCGAATAACCCCCCCTTTCGTCGAAAACCGGCTCGGCTTGCGCCACTTCTGACGCCGCCATCGCCGGTTTTCTCTGGAGGTGTCCCTCCGGCGGCACATGTCCGCCTACGGGACGTTTTTTATTGTATTTTTTGTTCCGCTGGCGTCTTTTCGATTCCGTTATTCTTGCAGCAGCTCCATGGCGATATGCCCGAGCAGGACCGGGTTGGCCTTGCCCTGGGATTTCGCCATCGCGCGTCCGATCAGGGCGGACGCCGCCTTGGTCTTGCCTGCACGGTAGTCCGCGACCAGCTTCGGCGATTCTTCGAGCGCCTGCCTGACCCACTCAGTGATGACGGCGGGGTCGTTCATCTGCGCCAGTCCGCGCTCCGCGACGGCGGCAACCGGGTCGATGTCCTCCTTCCAGACCTCGCACGCCAGTTTCTTGGCGGTGCCGGAATTGACCGTGCCGTCCCCCATCAACTGCGCGACCGACGCGAGGTGCGCCGGGTCCGCCCGCAGGTCTTCCACGCCGAATTCCGGCGGGAGCAGGCGGAAGATCTCCGCGAGGAACAGGTTCGCGAGCAGTTTCGGGTAGTCGGTTTTTGCCGCGCAGGACTCGAAGTAGTCCGCGAGCTCGCGGGAGGACGTGAGCTGTTCGGCGTCGTAGGCGGTCAGCCCGTACCGCTGCATATACTGCGTCTTGCGCTCGTCCGGCAGGACCGGAATTTCCGCGCGCAGGGCGCCGATGACCTCGTCGGACAGGCGGATCGGCGGCAGGTCGGGGTCCGGGAAGTAGCGGTAGTCGTTCGCGTCCTCTTTTTTCCGCATACAGGAAGTTTTCCCCGTGTTCGGGTCGAACCGGCGAGTCTCCTGCGTGATGGTTTCGCCGCTCTCCAGCGCATCGACCTGACGCTTGTACTCAAAGTCGATCGCCCGCTGAATGAAGGTGAAGGAGTTGATGTTCTTCATCTCCGTCCGCGTGCCGAACGCCGTTTCGCCCGCCTTGCGGACCGAAAGGTTCACGTCGCACCGCAGCGACCCCTCCTGCATCCGGCAGTCGGACACCCCGGTGTAAAGCAGGATCGAACGCAGCTTGCGCACATAGGCGACCGCCTCGGCGGACGAGCGGATATCCGGCTCGGAAACGATCTCAATCAGCGGCACGCCGCAGCGGTTGCAGTCGATCAAGGTGCCTTTCTCCGCGTCGTGCACCAGTTTTCCCGCGTCCTCCTCGATATGGATCCGGGTGATGCCGATGCGCTTGGAGACGCTTTCGCCGTCCGCCCCGCCGTCGACCTCGATGTCTAGCCAGCCGTGTTCGCAGAGCGGCAGGTCGTACTGGGAGATCTGATACGCCTTCGGCAGGTCGGGATAGAAGTAGTTCTTGCGGTCCTGCTTGCTGTAATTTGCGATCGTGCAGTTGGTGGCAAGCCCCGCCTTGACCGCGTAATCGACCACCTTGCGGTTCAGCACCGGGAGCGTCCCGGGCAGCCCCATACAGACCGGGCAGCACTGGGTATTCGGTTCCGCGCCGAAATCCGTCGGACAGGAGCAGAAGATCTTCGTCCTGGTGCGCAGTTCGCAGTGCACTTCCAGACCGATGACCATTTCGTAGCCTTTATAGAGGGTCGCGCTCATTTACTTTCGCTCCTTTCCGGTTTGCTCAAACGCGTAACCGACGCGGTAGAGCGTGGATTCGTCGAACGCACGTCCGAGCAGCTGCATCCCGATCGGAAGCCCGTCCCCGTCCTCGTCGCAGGGCAGGGACAGCGCGGGAAGCCCCGCGATGTTGGCGGGGACCGTGTAGACGTCGCCGAGGTACATCTGCAGCGGGTCGGCGATCTTTTCGCCGAGCCGGTAGGCGGTCGTCGGGCTGACCGGCGAGAGAATGACGTCGCAGGTCTCCAGCGCCTGCTCCAGCTCCCGGCGGATCAGCGTCCGCACCTGCAGAGCTTTCTTATAGTACGCGTCGTAGTAGCCGGCGCTGAGCGCGAAGGTGCCGATCATGATGCGGCGCTTGACCTCGCTGCCGAAGCCCTCGCTGCGGCTGGCGCAGTAGAGGTCGGTGATGTCGTCGTAGCTTTCGGCGCGGTAGCCGTAGCGCACGCCGTCGAAGCGGGACAGGTTCGAGGACGCTTCCGCCGAGGAAAGCACATAGTAGGCGGGCAGCGCGTGATCAACGGCGGAAAGCGAGAGCTCCTTCAGCTTCGCGCCGAGCCCCTCGAGCGTTTTCGCCGCACGCTCCACCGCGTCCTTTACCGCCGGGGCAAGCCCTTCGCCGAAGAACTGCTTCAGCACGCCGACGACCAGCCCCTCGACACCCTTTTCCAGCTCCGCCGTGTAGTCCGGCACCGGCAGGGAGACGCAGGTCGCGTCACGGGGGTCCTTTCCCGCGATGGCGCCGAGCACGATGGCGTTATCCCGCACGTCGGACGTCAGCGGTCCGATCTGGTCGAGCGAGGACGCGAACGCGACCAGCCCGTACCGGGAGACCCGCCCGTAGGTCGGTTTCATGCCGACCACGCCGCAGAAGGAAGCCGGCTGGCGGATGGAACCGCCGGTGTCCGACCCGAGCGCAAACGGCACTTCTTTCGCCGCCACCGCCGCCGCGGAACCGCCGGACGAGCCGCCCGGCACGCGGGAGGGGTCGCGAGGGTTGCGGGTGGGGTGGAAGGAAGAATTTTCGTTGGAGGAGCCCATGGCGAACTCGTCCATGTTCAGTTTTCCGAGCAGGACGGTCCCCTGCGCCTGCAGTTTTTCCCAGACCGCCGCGTCGTAGGGCGGGACGAACCCGCGCAGCATCTGCGAAGCGCAGGTGGTCAGGATCCCCTTGGTGCAGAGGTTGTCCTTGAGCGCCATCGGCACGCCCGCCAGCGGCGGAAGCATCTCCCCGTCGGCACGACGCTTGTCGATGGCGGCCGCGGCGTCCGTCGCCTGCTCCCCGCAGACGGTCAGGAATGCGCCGATCTCTTCTTCTTTTTCCCGCAGATGCCGCAGGAACACGTCCGTGACCTCGACGGCGGAAAGCTCGCGGGAAGCCAAATATTCGGAGAGTTCGGCGACGGAAAGTCCGAGGATCTGTTTCTTTTCCATTGCGTTTTCCCTCCTTTACTCTTCCACGACACGCGGGACGGTGATATAGCCGTCCGCGGCAGTCGGGGCATTTTCCAGAAGCGTTTCACGCGGGAAGGACGGGACGACCGTATCCTCGCGCAGGACGTTTTGCAGGTCCGCCGCGTGCGCCGTTTCCGGCACGCCGCTCGTATCGACGTTGGAAAGGCGGTTGGCAAACGCGATGATCGCTTCCATCTCGCCGGGAAGCGTTTCGCGTTCCTCCGGCGTCAGGCGAAGCCGCGCGAGCGACGCGATGCGCTCGACGTCGACGGTCGGCTTGCGCTTCGCCGCCGTGCGCTCCCGTTCCGCGCGGACTCCCGCGCCGCCGAGCAGACCGAGCACGGCGAGCTGGGCGTCGTCGACCGGGGTGGGCGCCTGCGTCATCGGGCAGGACGCGTCCTTGACCTTCGGGAAGGCGATGACCTCCCGCAGCGAGTCCGCACCGCACAGAAGCATGGTCAGCCTGTCCAGCCCGAACGCGAATCCGCCGTGCGGCGGCACGCCGTAACGGAACGCGTTGACCATGAACCCGAACCGCTCCTCGATCTGCGCGTCGGAAAAGCCGAGCGCCTGGAACATCTTCTCCTGCACGTCCCGGCGATGGATGCGGATCGACCCCGAACCGAGCTCGACCCCGTTGAGCACCACGTCGTACGCCTGCGCCCGCACCTTCTCCGGGGCGGTCAGCAGGTAGGGAACGTCCTCCTCGTAGGGCATGGTGAACGGGTGGTGGGTCGCGACGTAGCGCTTTTCCTCCTCCGACCATTCAAACTGCGGGAAATCCGTCACGAACAGGAAGCAGAATTTATCCTTATCTTTTAATCCGAGCATTCCGCCGAGCTCGTTCCGCAATCCGCCCAGCACCCGCCGGACCGTCTGCAGCTTATCGGCGCAGAACAGCAGGAAATCCCCCGGTTCCGCCCCGCAGGCGTCCAAAATCTCCCGCAGCTCCTCGGGCTTGAAGTATTTCGTCAGCACCGAGTACAGTTCCCCGTCCGGCCGCACGGCGATCCACGCCATGCCCTTTGCGCCCAGCCGAACGGCGGAAGCGGTCAATTCCTCGATCTGCGTGCGGGTGAAATCCGACTTGCCCTTGACGTTGATGGCGCGAATGACCCCGCCCTGGTCGGCGATCGAGCGGAACACCGAAAATCCGCACCGCCCCGCGACCGGCGTGATGTCCACGATCGGCAGTCCGAACCGCAGGTCCGGCTTGTCCGAACCGTACATGTCCATCGCCGTCTGCCACGTCAGGCGGGGGAATGCCCCTTCGACTTCCCTGCCCATGCAGGTCTTGAAAAGGTGCTTGAACATCGCTTCGAGGTGTTGCAGGACGTCCTCCTGCTCGACGAAGGACATCTCCATATCCACCTGCGTGAATTCCGGCTGGCGGTCGGCACGCAGATCCTCGTCGCGGAAGCACCGGGCAACCTGATAGTAGCGGTCGATCCCGCCGACCATCAGCAATTGCTTGTAGATCTGCGGCGACTGCGGCAGCGCGTAAAAGGAACCGGGGTGTACCCGCGACGGGACGAGGTAGTCCCGTGCGCCCTCCGGCGTGCTCTTGCAGAGCATCGGCGTTTCCACGCAGACGAAGCCCTGCGCGTCGAGGTATTCCTCCGCGCAGCGCTGCAGCGCGTGGCGGAAACGCAGGTTGCGCTGCAAAGACGGTCGACGAAGGTCGAGATAGCGGTACTGCAGCCGCAGTTCCTCCCGCACCGACGCGTCGCCGTCCGGCGAAAACGGGACGGTCTCCGCCTGCGAAAACACCTCGAGCGACTCCACCGCGAGTTCGACGGTGCCGGTCGAAAGCAGGGGGTTGACCGTCTCCGCGTCCCGCAGGCGCACGCGCCCCCGCACCGCGACGACCGACTGGTTCTTCAGCCCCTCGGCGACGGAAAACTGCTCCGGTCCGAGTTTTTCGAGGTTGCAGACCGCCTGCAGCGTGCCTTCGCGGTCGTGCAGGTCGACGAAGATCACGCCTCCCATGTCCCGCACGGTCTGCACCCAGCCGCAGCAGGTCTGTTCGCTGCCGACCAGCTCTTCCCGCAGTTCTCCGCAATAGATGGTTCGTTTCATTTGCTTTTCGGTTCCTTTCCAGAATGTCTGCTATGCGAACGGGCACAGAAAAAAGCGCCCTTCGCCGAATCCCTTCGCAGGGAATCGGGACGAAAAGCGCAAAAATGCGTTCTCCGCGGTACCACCCGTCTTGCCCCCGTTCCGCGCCCGAAAGCGCCCGGGAAGCCGCTCCGCCCGCACAAACCATGCGGTCCGGCTGTAACGTGCCGACACGTCCGCACCTACTGCCCCGCGGGAAAACCCCGCGAAGGTTCCGCACGGCGGCTCCGGGAGGTTCTTCCGCCGCAATTCCGTACCGCCCTTCCCACCGTCGGCGGCTCGCTTTGACTACCCTTGCGGTTTACTCTTCCCATCATCGCTTTTGCATGGCACCCAAATTTGGATACCATTTCCAGAATACGCTTAAACTATTTCTGGATTTTTAACACTTTGTAAATTGTCCGTAAATTCCCGCGTCAACTGCGGCAGCAAGGCGCTTCCGAGCACCGACCGACGAGTCACGATGCCGACGAACACGCCCCGGTCGTCCACGACGGGGACGAAATTCTGGTCCATCAGTCGGTTGAGCAATTGGTCCATCATCTCGCCGACCCGGACCGGCGGATTCCAATTCTTGCGCAGCAGGTCGACGACCCGGCGCTTCTCCAGCGATTTCATCGCGCAGTCGCCCTGTTCGAGCAATGCCCAGAGGAAATCCCCCTCCGTGACCGTGCCGACATATCGACCGTCCCGGGCGATGACGGGAATGGCGGTATAACCGTAATGACGGAGCTTTTCGAGCCCGTTGCGGACGCTTGCGGTGTCCTCAAGATACGCGACCTGACTCTTCGGCGTCAGAAAACGAAGTAAATTCATACGAGAAACGCTCCTTTCCTTTGCGTCGGGAACCTTCTGTCTATAGCATACGATACGGTTGTGAACTCCGTATGAACGGAAGGAGCGAACAAGTATGAATTGTAGGGTTACACAAAAAGCCGAGCGGATTTTCTGGCGAAAAAGCGGAAAAAATTCCGTCCGTCTCTTGCATTTTTTTTGAATCTATGGTAGAATAGGCTGTGTTTTGTTGACACGACCCTTTTGGCAACCAAAAGAAAGGAAGCGAAAACTCTCCATGGAAATCAGGATCGAAAGAACCGGGACCCCCAAGCAAAAGCCTGCGGGTGCGCTCGGTTTCGGCAAAATTTTTACGGATCATATGTTCGAGATGGACTATGACCCCGAAAACGGCTGGCACGACGCCCGCATCACGCCCTACCACGACCTCGTCCTCTCCCCCGCCTGCGTGGTGTTCCATTACGCGCAGGAGATGTTCGAGGGGCTCAAGGCCTACCGCGACGCGGAAGGGCGCGTCCGCCTGTTCCGCCCGGACAAGAACATCGAACGGATGAACAACACCAACCTGCGGATGTGCATCCCGCCCCTGCCGCCGGAGGACGTCCTGCAGGCGATCCGGGAAACCGTTTTGACCGACGAAAGCTGGATCCCGACCGAGCCGGGGACCTCGCTCTACATCCGTCCGTTCATCTTCGCGACGGACGTCGGTTTGGGCGTCCACCCGTCCAAGCACTATAAATTCCTCATCATCCTCTCCCCGTCGGGCTCCTACTACGCGGGCGGGCTCGCGCCGGTGAAGATCATCGTCGAGGACGAGTACGTCCGCGCCGTCAAGGGAGGGACCGGATACGCAAAGGTCGGCGGGAACTACGCCGCGTCGCTCATCGGGCAGGAAAAGGCCGAGCAAAGCGGCTACGCGCAAGTGCTGTGGCTGGACGGGATCCAGCACAAGTATATCGACGAGGTCGGTGCGATGAACGTGTTCTTCGTCATCGACGGTAAGGTCGTCACGCCGCTGCTGGAGGGCAATATCCTTCCCGGCGTCACGCGGGATTCGACGATCCAGCTGCTGCGCTCGAAAGGGTATGACGTCGAGGAGCGCCGCGTCTCCATCCAGGAGGTCTACAACGTCCACGCCGCCGGACGGCTCGACGAGATGTTCGGCACCGGCACGGCCGCCGTCATTTCGCCGGTCGGCGAGCTCAACTGGGACGGCGACCGCATCACCATCCACAACAACGAGATCGGTCCGATCTCCCAGATGCTTTACGACGAGATCACCGGCATCCAGTACGGCAAACGCGAGGACCCGTTCGGCTGGAGCATGGTGCTTTGATGGACGGGGCGGAACGCGAACGGACGAAAACGCCGTTTTCGCAGAAACTGCGGGAACGCGGATTCTTCCGTCCCTACGTCGTCGTTTCCTTCGGCTGCGTGCTGTTCGGGATCGTCGTCTATGTGCTTTCGCGGTGTTTTCCCGCGTTCGCGGAGTTCTGGGCGCGGTATCCGTCGCAGGCGCTGCGGTTCCTGCTGGCGAAGGTCACGGGGATCCTGCGGTTTTCCGTCGTGGAATGGGCGATTTTTTCCCTGCCGCTTCTGATCTTCGGCTACTTCTTCTTTTCCTCCCGTTCGATGAAGCGGGATGAAAGCACCTACAACTATTACCGCTGGCTCCTGCCGCTCGTCTGCGGGATCCTCGCGGTGCTGACGCTGTTCTTTACCGCCTTCGCTCCCTGCTACTTCCGCTATTCGCTGGCGAAAAACCTTTCGCTGGAGGACCGCGAAGTTTCCGCGCAGGAGCTGTACGACACTGCCTGCGCGGTCTGCGAACAAATCCAGGACGTGGAGGATGAGGTTTTCTTCGCCTACGGCGGGGAATCCGTCATGCCCTACGATTTCAACGAGCTGGTGGACCGGGTCAACGAGGCGTATGCGCATTACGCGGCGGACGCGGACTACGTCGGGCATTTCCGCAGCTACGCAAAACCGCTCGCGAGCTCGTCGGTGTTCACCTACACCCACATTTCCGGGGTCTACACGTTCATGACCGGCGAAGTCAACATCAACGTCAACTACCCCGATTTCATCCGCCCCTTCACGGTCGCGCACGAATTTTCGCACCAGCGCGGACTGGCAAAGGAGGAGGAAGCGAATTTTGTCGCCTATCTCGTCTGCGTCGGCAGCGAGGACCCCTATCTGCGCTATTCCGGGTACGTCAACCTTTTGCAGTACCTCATGGACGCGCTCGCCGAAGCGGACGGCGACCTGTATCGACAGCTTTGCGCCGAAAAAATGCCGCTTTCGGTGCAGGGGGAACTGAACGCCTACTCCGTTTTCTTCCGCAAGTACAGCCACAGCACCGCCTCAAAAGTGACCGGCGCCGTCAACGACGTGTTCCTCAATTCCCAAGGGGAAAGCGAAGGCACGGCGAGCTACGGACTGGTCGTCGACCTCGCGGTGGCGTACTACCTGCGCGAAAACGAATGATCAACTCTGCCAAAAAACGAAAGGAAATATACCATTTATGAAGAAACTCCTATCCGCCTTGCTGGCGCTCGTCCTGCTGTTCTCCTTCGCCGCATGCGGCGGAAACGACGGCGAAACCTCCGACGCCGAAACGGAGAGCGGCGAAACGTCGGGCGACGTTTCGGGCGGCGAAGCGGTCGCCATTGAACACGAAACGGTCGTCAGCATCGGCAAAAGCTACACGACCTCCATCGCCGCAGACAGCAAGTACGAGGACACGTTCGGGACGGAACTCTGCGACGGCGTCTACGCCGACGTAGGCTCCTCCTACGGCGACGCGAAGTTCGCTGGATTCGCCGTCAGCAGCAGTTCGCTTGACGTCACGTTCGACATGGGCGAGGACTTCCGGCAGCTTTACAAGTTCGGCGTCAGCTTCCTCAACACGACCGAAGCGGGCATCGGCGGACTGGGCCTTTCCCGCGTCTACTATACGGACGATCTGGAAGGGAAATGGACCCGTGGTCCCCTGTTCCGCATCGCGCCGGACCAGCAAAGCGAGGTCCAGCTGGCGTGGGCGACGCTGGACGCCCCTGTCGACGCGCGCTACGTCCGCTTCTCCCTGAAAGGCACCGCAGCATGGCTGTTCCTGGACGAGCTGATCGTCATTTCCAACACCGAGGGTTCCTCGCTCACCGCGAACTACCTCACCCAGCTTAACGCGGCATACAGCGACAACCGCCTTTCCGCCGACGACCTGCTCGCCGGAAGCGTGGACATTGCCCGCGACGACACGCTCGTCAGCGCCACCAAGGAAAAGTCCTACACCGTCTCCCGCACGGCCGGAGCGCTCTTCCCGGATACGGACGGCAAGCTGCTGACCGACGGGGCGGAAGCCGGCGCGACCTACGAAAGCGGCGCATTCGCCGGATATGACGGCGGCGAGGAGCTGACCGTCGACATCCCGCTCGGCGACACCGTCGAGGGGCTTTCGGACTTCTCGCTTTCCATGTACCAGCAGGCGAACCTGCGCTACATGCTCCCGTACTACGTCGATTTCTATATTTCCGCGGACGGGGACAGCTACGACCGCATCGGCCGCATATACGCCCCGAACGACCTGGACGTGACCAACTTCACCTTCGCCCTGCATTTCCGCAAGGGATTCACGGCGAAAGCGGTGCGGTTCGTGCTTGCGGAAACGGATACGGCCTGCTTCCTTATCGAGGAGGCGGACGCGTCCCTCCACGGCGAGGATACGACCAAGTACCTCTATCCCCCGCTGGAGCTCCCGGAGGTCACGGAGCCGACCTACTGGCCGAATCCGTCCTCCAAGGTCACGAACCTTGCGCTGAACCTTCCCTACCAGATCGTTTCCGGCACGCAGCTCTCCTATGCCGAAGAAATTGAACACAACACCCTCGCCGACGCGGGCGTGCTGACCGACGGGAAGTATTCCCCCGACCTGACCTTCAACAACGGCTATTGGAACCGCACTCGGAACGGCGGCAGCCGGAGCATCTATTTCGACCTCGGCGCGAACAGCTCGGTCACCGGGTTCAAGATCAACTACCTGCAGTACCGCCCGTATGCCATCGTCGCCCCGTCGACCACCAACTTCTACCTCTCCGAGGACGGGTTGAGCTGGTACTCGGTCGGCATCGCGGTCTGCTCGCCGCAGACCGATACCGAATCCATTTCGACGGAATTGACGCTGGAAACGCCGTTCGAAGCACGGTTCGTCTGCGTTTCCTTCTCGAACAACCCCCATTCCTACGCGGACGAGATCGAGATCTACGGTACGCAGGCGATCACGGGCGGCACGAAGAAGCTGAGCGATTCCGGGCTGACGCCGTCCGAGAGCAACCGCTACATGGCGCCGAGCGACGACATCCTCGGCGGCGTGACCGACATGGCGCTGATCTACTACGGCACGGAGGACCTCGACGAGGACTTCTTCCTGCCCTACGTCGCCTACCTTGACGCAGACGGGAACATCAAGGACACCCTGTTCGACGGATTCCTGTTCCTGCCCTCTCCGGGCGGCAAACTGCCCAGCGGCGGACTTGCGCACGAGGGCGAGCAGGCGCTCAAAAACCCGAGCAAGCTGGTCGACTGGCAGTACCAGCTCGACGAGAACTTCAAGGAAGGACAGCACTTCGACGCCCTCAACAAGGCCGCCGCAAAGGTCAAGGAAGCCCTTTCCCTGCCGTCGGATTACAAGTTCAAGGTCTATCCGACCATCATGTACCCGCACGTCACGGCGACCGACTTCGGCGACATCGACGGGGACGGCGTGAACGAGGATTTCTCGAAGCTGGAGGACCGTGTCAAGGTGATCAGCGTCTATATGCAGATGTACCTCGATCGCTTCGCCGAAGCGGGGTACGAAAACCTCTCTCTCAACGGGTTCTACTGGTTCGCCGAGGCGGTCGCGTACGAAGCGAACGACACCCAGACGCTCCCGGCCGTCGCACAGGCCGCAAAGGAAAAGGGCACGCAGATCTTCTGGATCCCCTACTATGTCGCGAAGGGCTACTCCACCTGGAACAGCTACGGCTTCGCCGCCGCCTATATGCAGCCGAACTACGTCTTTAACCTCAGTCGTCCGACGTCCCAGCTGTATACCGCTGCGGCACTCATTCGCAACCTCGGCATGGGCATCGAGCTGGAGGTCAACGACCAGGCGATTTCCCAGCTTCCGTACTACCGCCGGTATATGCGCTACCTCGGTTACGGCGCGGAAGCCGGTTACATGACGGAATCCATTCACGCCTTCTACCAGAGCGTGACGGTGTTCTACGACGCCTGCTATTCCGGGACGGAGATGGGGCGCAGCCTGTATGACGCGACCTACGGGTTCGTCAAAGGCACGCTCGCGCCGCCCGAAAAGCTCCCGGACCTCTCCGAAACCTGCAAAGCGGGCGAAACGCTGCACGGCGAGCTGCTCGCGGACGTCGAGGGCATCAACATGACAGAGCTGACGCTCTCTGCGGAGCACGGCTCGGTCACGCTCGACCCGGACGGCGGATACTGGTACGTCCCGAACGAAGGGTTTACCGGCACCGACAGCTTCACCTTCCGCTACAGCAATTACCTGCTGTGGTCCGAGGAAACCACCGTCACGGTCACGGTCGAGTAAGCGCAAGAATATTGCGGAAAACAAAAAGGAGGCCCTCTCGCGGGGTCTCCTTTTTCTTGTCATTCGCGAACGGTTCCTAATTGAACCGCACTACTTTGTGCGAAATCGTGTAAATCAGCAGGCAGAACAAACGTCCCGGATAGCCGGGCAGGGAGAGCAGGAACCGCCCCGAACGGCTGAAATACTTCATGCGTTTCCCCCGTTTCGGGTCGATACGGCAGAGTTCCCGCCAAAATTCGGTCACCTGTCTGTCGGATTCCCGGGTATTCTGGATACGGGTGAACAGCACCGCGATGATCATCAGGAAGCTCAGGGAATGGTGCAGATACCGGCCGAGTTCGGGGTTCTCCCGGCGGATGGCGGGCACGTCGTGGGCGGCGAACGCCAGCGTCGTGACCAATCGCTGGTCCCCGCTGTGCTTCTTAAGCGATTCCTTCTCCACCGACTGCCCGACCCGCCCGATGGCGTAGCGGTAGAAGTCCGCGTCGAGGTAGTAGAGTTTTTTCACGAACGCGAGGGGGACGTAGACGAACAGGTTGTCCTCGTAAAAGACGTGCTCCGGCAGCTTCAGACCGCTCCCCCGCACGGTTTCCGTCCGATAGATGCAGGAATGCAGGGAAAGCTGCTGCGAGACGCGGAAATGGTGCGTATCCGCCCACGTCAGCACGCGCCCCTCCGGGAGCGCGTTGCCGAAGCGGATCGTCTGCCGCTTCCCGGTATCCGCGTGTTCGTAGACGTAATTGCAGACCATCAGGTCCACGCCGCCCTGCGCTTCGAGCCGTCCGAGCGTCTCGATCACCCGCGCCAGCGCGTCGCCGTCGACCCAATCGTCCGAGTCCACGACCTTGAAGTAAGTCCCCTGCGCGGCGGACAGCCCGTTGTTGATGCCGGACCCGTGTCCGCCGTTCGGCTGGTGAAGGACCCGCACGCAGTCCGGCGCGGAAGCCGCGTAGCCGTCCGCGATCTCCCCGGTTCGGTCGGTCGAGCCGTCGTTGACGATGATGATCTCGCAGTTCTCCTTTGCCGGGAGCAGACTTTCGACGCATTTGCGCAGGTATCCCTCCGAGTTATAGCAAGGCACGACAAAGGTTATCAGCTTTCCCATGGATGACCCTCCTTTCGCCGTTTCGGAACGTCAAAACGGTTTCTTATCCTTCAATTCAACGATCTGCAGGAACGCGTCCCGCTTGGAATCCTTGGTAAAGTAGCCGGTGCGGACGAACTGGTACTGCTCGCCGGGGGCCGCTTCCGCGAGCGAGCGTTCGACGCGGCAGCCCTTCAGCACGGTCTGCGACTGCGGGTTGAGGCAGTCGTTGAGCGTCATGCCCTCCGGCAGGTCGCCGGTGTTTTCCAGCGTGTAGAGGTGGTCGAACAGGTAGACGTCGGTTTCGACCGATTCGGAAGCGGAAAGCCAATGGATGGTCCCCTTGACCTTCCGCCCGTCCGCGGGCATACCGCAGCCGGTTTCGAGGTCGGCGTGGACGGTGACCTCGGTCACGTTGCCTTCTTCGTCCGTCTGACAGCCGACGTACCTGACGAGGTACGCCCCCATCAGGCGCACTTCCCCGCCGGGCTTGAGCCGGAAGAACTTGGACGGCGGATCCAGCGAGAAATCCTCCGCGTCGATATACAGCTCCCGCGTGAACGCGACGCGGCGCTTCCCGGCGCTCTCGTCCTGCGGGTGGTTGGGCAGTTCAAACCATGCCGTCTCCCCCTCCGGGAAATTCTCGACCACGACGCGGATCGGATGCAGCACCGCCACGCGGCGAAGCGCCGTCCGATTGAGCTGTTCGCGGACGCAGTGTTCGAGCAGGGAGATGTCCACAAGGCTGTCCGATTTCGCGACGCCGATGCGCTGGCAGAAGTCCAGAATCGCTTCCGGCGGATACCCCCGACGACGCATTCCGCACAGCGTCGGCATCCGCGGGTCGTCCCAGCCGTCCACGCGCCCTTCCTCCACCAGCGCACGCAGGTAGCGCTTGCTCATGACGGTGTAGGTCAGGTTCAGGCGGGCAAACTCGATCTGCCGGGGACGTGCGGGGACCGAAACGTGCTCGATGACCCAGTCGTACAGCGGACGGTGGATTTCAAATTCCAGCGAACACAGGGAAATGTTGACCCCTTCGAGCGCATCCTGGATCGGGTGCGCGAAGTCGTAGGTCGGGTAGATGCACCACCGATTGCCTTGACGGTGGTGTTCGACGTGCTTGATGCGGTAGATGACCGGGTCGCGCATCCAGAAGTTGCCGGAAGCGAGGTCGATCTTCGCCCGCAGGGTGTACTTCCCCTCCGGGAATTCCCCCGCACGCATCCGCGCGAACAGGTCGAGGTTTTCCTCGACCGGGCGGTCCCGATAGGGCGAAACGGCGGGATGCGTCAGGTCGCCCCGGTACTCCCGGAACTGGTCCGGGGTCAGCTCGCAGACGTAGGCGAGCCCCTTGCGGATCAGCTCGACGGCGAACTCGTAGTCCTTTTCAAAGTAGTCCGAACCATAGAAGAATCGGTCGCCCCAGTCGAAACCCAGCCAGCGAATGTCCTCGCGAATGGCGTCGACGTACTCGGTGTCCTCCTTGGTCGGGTTAGTATCGTCCATGCGCAGGTTGCAGACACCGCCGTACTTCCGGGCAGTCCCGAAGTTGATGGCGATGGCCTTGCAGTGCCCGATGTGCAGGTAGCCGTTCGGTTCGGGGGGAAAGCGGGTGTGGACGGTTTCGATCTTCCCTTCCGCAAGTTCCTCGTTGATGGCTTCCTCGATGAAATTGGTGGCTTCTATCATGTTCGGTCGTTCCTTTCCGTATGTTCAGAGTTGCGCGAGAAATCCGTTCAGCCGGCGAAGCGTTTCCTCCTGCCCGAGCGCACGCATGACCGCGTGCAGGTCCGGCGAATTGCGCCGCCCGGTCAGTGCGACCCGCAGGAAGGCGCTGACGTCCGCGACGGACCCGCGATAGGCGCCGGGATCGGCTTTGTACGCCTTGCGGTCGGTGCAGTAGCCGAGCGAGGACGCGATTTGCTTGACCTTTTCAAACCACACGTCCGCGTCGTCCGCCGGGTCGTAGACCGCAAGGAAGCGCTCGAGCACTTCCTTCACGTCCGACGGGTCGTATTCCGTCAGCGGTTCCTCAATCGTAAAGTACGCCGGGAAGAAGCACTTGACGAATTCCTTCGCCTGCTTCCAGCAGCCGAAATCCTTGCGGGGCTTTTTGCCGCCACGCCCGATCGCGAAGAGCGCGACCGCACGCGACGGGTCCGCCCGCAGCGCTTCCGCAAACGGCGCGTCGTAAGCGTCCGCCCACGCGAGCAGCCGTTCGTACACCTCTTCGGCGGTCATTTTGGCGATGACGCCGCAGGAGATATCGTTCAGTTTATCGAAGTCCACAAGGCACCCGGAACCCGACATTTTCTTGATGGAGAACGGGAAATCCGTATACGGCGCGTCCGGGTTGGCGCTCCGCCATTCCTCGTAGTTGGAATTCAGCAGGGTCAGCAGGTATTCGCACACGCTTTCCGACGGGTAGCCGAGCGCAGCGTAGTCCGCCATGCCCGCCCCCAGATCCCGCTTGGACAGCTTCTTTTTCGCCCCGTTTTCCTCCCGGCGCAGCACCTGCGCCGTGTGGAGGTACTTCGGCGGGCGGAAGCCGAGATAGCGGAAGAGCTGGAGGTGCTTCGGCAGGCTGGGGAGCCATTCCTCCCCGCGCACGACGTGGGTGGTGCCCATCAGGTGATCGTCCACGGCGTGGGCGAAGTGATAGGTCGGGATGCCGTCGGATTTGAGCAGGATGAAGTCCTCGTCGTTGACCGGGAGCTCCAGATCCCCCTTGATCAGGTCGGTCACCTTCTGCTTTTTTTCGCCGTCGCCATCGGAAAGGATGCGCAGAACGAAGGATTTTCCCGCGTCCAGCGCCTGTTTCGCCTGCTCCGGGGTGATTGTTCGGTTCTCCAGCATGGTCCGCCGGGTCTCCTCGGCGGTGGACGCCCAGTCCTTGGTCTTGTTCTCGTTCTTCTTGTCGGCAGCGAGCGCCTGTTCGAGCTCCTCGGGCGAGGAAAAGACCGGGTACGCCTTCCCTTCACGGACCAGCTGCTTTGCGAAGGTCTGGTAGATTTCCGCCCGCTCGCTCTGGCGGTAGGGACCGTACTTCCCGCGGTCGGCAAGGTTCCCGTCGGCGTCCAGCGTCACGCCCTCGTCCGGGCGGATGCCGTAGACGTCCAGCGTGCGCAGCAGCGCTTCCGCCGCGCCCGACACCTCCCGACGTGCGTCCGTGTCCTCGATGCGCAGGTAGAATACCCCGCCGGACTGGTGCGCCAGCCGTTCGTCGATCAGCGCCTGGTAGACGCCGCCGATATGCACGAACCCGGTCGGGCTCGGCGCGAACCGCGTGACCTTCGCGCCCTCCGGCAAAGTCCGCGCCGGATAGCGCGCCTCGACGTCGGACGGCAGTTCGTGGATCTGCGGAAACAGCAATTCCGCCATTTGTTCGTTCTGTGTCATAAGCGTTCGGTTCCTTTCATGATTCGTTTTCCCGCAGCCACGCCGCGCAGTCCGCGTCGGACGGCATGCGCCAATCCCCGCGCGGACTCAGGCTGACCGAGCCGACCTTCGGCCCGTCCGGCATACAGGAGCGCTTGAACTGCGAGCGGAAGAACCGCCGCAGAAATTCCTCGAGGCAGCGTTCGATCTGCTTCTCGTCATACCGCCCCGCGAAGGCGCGTCCGGCGAGGAAGGCGAGCTTCTCCCGCCCGAAGCCGTAGCGGAAGAAATGGTAGAGAAAGAAGTCGTTGAGCTCGTACGGACCGACGGTCTCCTCGGTTTTCTGGGCGATCTCGCCGTTTTCGTCCGGCGGGAGCAGTTCCGGGCTGACCGGGGTGTCGAGCACGTCCGTCAGCACCTCCGCGACGGCGGGGTCGGACCCGTCCGCGATATGCCGCACGAGATGCCGCACGAGCGTCTTCGGGACGGAGGCGTTCACGCCGTACATGCTCATGTGGTCGCCGTTATAGGTGCACCAGCCGAGCGCAAGCTCCGAAAGGTCGCCGGTGCCGACGAGCAGGCGGTTTTCGCGGTTGGCGAGGTCCATGAGGATCTGCGTACGCTCGCGTGCCTGCAGGTTTTCATAGGTGATATCCCGCGCATCCTCCGGCAGGCCGATGTCCCGCATATGCTGGATGCACGCCTTGTCGATGCGGATCTCCCGCACGGTCACGCCGAGCGCTTTCATCAGCGCGAGGGCGTTGTGATAGGTCCGGCCGGTCGTGCCGAAACCGGGCATGGTCACGCCGAGCACGTTCGACGCAGGGTACCCCAAAAGCTGTGCCGCACGCACGGACACCAGCAGCGCAAGCGTCGAATCCAGTCCGCCGGAAATGCCCACGATCAGCTTTTCCGAGCGGATATTCGCCATGCGCGTCGCAAGTCCGGACGCTTGGATCTGCAAAATTTCCTCGCACCGCTCGTGCAGTTTTTCCCCACGCGGGACGAACGGACACGGGTCCGCGTCGCCGTCGTAGAGCCGGTACGGGAGCGGCGGCAGGTCCAGCCGGACACGGCGGCAGGGCGTCGCGTGCAGGATTGCCGCACGCGCGGCGTTGTCGCGGAAGGACACGTCCTGCAGGCGCAGGGATTCGAGCTTGCGGACGTCGAAGCAGGCGCTCGTCAGTTCCGATTCCCGCGAAAAGCGCTTTCCCTCTCGCAGGATCGTTCCGTTCTCGCACAGTAGGGTCGCCCCGCTGAACACGAGGTCGGTCGAGGACTCCGTGACCCCGGCGCTGCAGTACGCGTAGCCGCACATCAGAGACGCGCTCTGCGCCTTGACCAGCGACGCACGGTAGGCCGCTTTGGTGACGATTTCGTCGCTCGCGGAAAGGTTGACGATGAGATTCGCGCCCTGCAGCGCGAGGAACGTCGAGGGCGGCAGCGGGACCCAGAGGTCCTGGCAGATCTCCACCCCGACGGTCAGTCCCCAGTCCGTTTCGTACAGCATCCGCCCGAACGGGGCTTCCTGCCCCGCGAGCGCGACGGAATCCACCGCCGCGTCCGCGCCGGACGCGAACCAGCGCTTCTCGTAGAACTCCGCGCCCTCCGCGAGGTACTCCTTCGGCTGCACGCCGAGCAGTTTTCCGTTCTGCAATACCAGCGCACAGTCGTACAGCGCACCGCCCGCACGGACCGGCATGCCGACCACGCAAAGCAGGTCGGACCCCTCCGTGTGCCGCAGCAGCGTTTCCAGCGCACGCTCGCAGGCGTCCAGCAGCACTGCATGCCGGAACAGGTCCCCGCAGGTGTAGCCGCAGATCGACAGCTCCGGGAACACCAGCACCGAACAGTGCTCGCCCTTCGCCCGGTCGAACAGGGCGCACAGCTCCCGCACGTTCTCCTCCGGCGCGCCCACGCGCAGGGTCGGCACCCCACAGGCGACCTTGCAGAAGCCGAACTGCACGTCCCGGTCCGTCTTTTTCGTAGATTCGTTCTCCATGCAAACGACCTTGCCTTTCTCCGCTTCCAAAATCCTTACCCTTCATTATAACCAACCGAACCGGGCTTGTCAACCGTCAGAGTGTGACATTTTTTCGGAATGGCGACTTTTTCCACGTCGGAACGATTTTTTTAGCCAACGGAAGACCTCCGCATATACTGCTACCGAGGGGAAAACCAGCGAAATTTGAGGAGCGAACGCTCTTCGGAGCAAGCGGTTTCCCCGCACAAACGGACGCGAAAACCCCGGACGTGCAAGACGAAAAGGTATGTCACAGGGAGGAACACGAACCGCCATGAACTGGATTCTCGTGCTTTCGTCCGTCACCTACGCGCTCAAGGCGCAGGAATTGCTCGGCAAACGGCAGATCTATTCCTCGCTCACCCGCTCCGCCGCGATTCGGAAGGTACGCGGGTGCGGCTACGGGCTGCGGGTCTCCGCCGGCGACCGCCTGCGGGCGGAAAAGCTCCTGCGCGAGGCGGGGATCCGGGTGCTCGGAACGGTGGAGGACCGATAGACGAAGGCGCACGCCGCTTTCAAAAAGCGTAACAACAGGAAAGGATTCGTCTGCGCATGATTTATCTCGACAACGCGGCGACCGGCTTCCCGAAGAGCGACGCGGTCGGACGCGCCATGCAGGACGCGCTCGTCAGCTGCGGAAACCCCGGGCGGAGCAGCCACACCCCCGCGCGGAACGCGGACCGGGTGCTGTTCCGCTGCCGGGAACTGCTCGCGGAACGCTTCGGCAGCACGCCGGAAAACGTCGTCCTGACGAAAAACGCGACCGAGGCGCTCAACCTCGCCATCAAGGGGCTTTACCGCCCGGGCGGCGAGGTGCTGACTTCCACGCTCGAGCACAACGCCGTCATGCGGCCGCTCAACGCCCTGCGCGGTGCGCAGGAGATCACGCTCAAGCAGTTCCGGGTCGATCTGACGGACGACGGCGTGACCGTCGAAAACTTCCGCATCGCCGCGGGCGAGCGGACGGATATGGCCGTGCTGACCCACGCGTCGAACATCTGCGGGCGGATCCTGCCGATCCGGGCGATGCGCGACGCCGTGAAGCGGGAGGACCTCCTGCTGATCGTGGACGCTTCCCAAACCGCAGGACACATCCCGGTAGATATCCGCGCACTCGGCGCGGACGTTCTCTGTCTGCCCGGGCATAAGGGGCTCTACGGCCCGACCGGGACCGGGGCGCTCATCTGCAACCCGGACCGCGTACCGTACTTCCGCACGATCCTCGAAGGCGGAAGCGGGATCGAATCGCGGGCGGTCGGAATGCCGGAGGAACTGCCGGAACGGCTCGAAGCGGGGACGCAGAACGTCTGCGGCTTTGCGGGGCTTGCGGCGGCGCTCGCCGAATTCCGTTTCCCGGACCGGGAGCAGAACCTGTTCCGCCTGCTGTTGCGCGAACTGCAAAGAAAGAACGGCGTGCGCCTTTACGGAGCGCCGGCGGACGACGCGTCGGCGGAAAAGTACGTCCCCGTGCTGCTGTTCAACCGGGACGGGATCGACTGCGAAGCCTTCGCCGAGCGGCTCGCTTCACGCGAGATCGCCGTCCGGGCGGGACTGCACTGCGCACCCGCCGCGCACCGGGCGCTCGGAACCCTTGAAACCGGGGGCGTCCGCGTCAGCCTCGGACGGGGCAACACGCCCGCCGATTTGCAGTATTTCCTCGACGCGCTCCGCTGACTTCGCATGAAAAAGCACGTCTCCCGAAAAGGGAAACGTGCTTGCGGAAACGGTTCGTCAGTTCGCGTAGTACCCGTTGTTCGACAGGTAGCTCTCGAAATTGCGGATATGCGTCTTGCGGGATTTTCCGCTGTAGACGTACTTCGCGTTCGGCTCGCGCAGGCAGAACCGGCTGTACGTCACGGTCTTTGAGGCGGTGCGGTCCGCGATGGCGTCCTCCACCTGCGGATCAAAGACGTATGTATCCTCGCCGATCTCCATGACGACCCAGAAATGCCCGGTCATTCCGCCGCCGTTGGCGGACGTCACGCCCTCAACATAGTAGGTATCCAGCCCGATGTAGCGGGTCATGGCGATAAAGAGCAGCGAATAGCAGTTGCAGGTTCCCTTGCCTTCCTGGAGCGCTTGGTAGGCGCACTCCCAGTACCCTTGGCGAGCGTGGGAAACGCGTTGGTAGACCATATGGTCGATGACCCAGTCGTAGCAGGCTTTGGTCTTGTCATAGGTATCCATTCCCGGCGTAAGGATCTCGCCGAGGACTTTTTCGATAGCGGCATTCAGCTCCGGCAGGTCCGTCCGATACGGGTGCAGCTCGACGGAATTGAGCAGGTTGCGGATATTCCCCGCGACCGCGAGGACCACCGTTTCCTCCGTAAATCCGGGGGAAAGCGACAGCGCCTTGTCATAGGAAGAGTAGCCGTTCGCCGTCACGCACAGATGCAGGTCGGAAGCCGTCATCGTGACGGAATAGATCCCGTTTGCGTCCGTTACGCCCTCGGAATTCCCGGCGTACACCATCGCGTCCTGGATCGGTTCGCCGCCCGTATCCGTCACGACCACCCGCAGGGTGTATTCCTCGAGGGGCTCCGACGGCTCGTCGGGAACATCGGGGATCTCGGGAACGTCCGGCTCCGCGTCGCTCACGTCCGGCTCCTCCGGCTCCGGCGCGGAAACGGTCGGCTCGGAGACAGCGGGTTCGGAAACCGCAGGTTCGGAGACGGTTGGTTCGGAAACGGTCGGAACGGAACCTTCGTCACCGCTGTTTTCCAGGGTCTCGCGAACCGGGTCGTCCGGCTCGCCGGTCTGATGCCCCGACGGGACGGAAACCTCCGGCACGGAGACGTCCGGGCGCATCATCAGGGAAACAGAGCCCTTCGAGCCGTCCTCCGGCAGAGCTTCCTCCTCGGCAGGAAACCCCAGCGTCGCGATCGAGACCGAAAGCACCAGAATCGCAACGACAAGCGCCACGAGTATGACCAACGGCCGTTCCTTTATGTGTCCGTTCATGCGTTTGAAAACTCCAATTTTCTTGACGTCTGCCGACGTCGGATCTGCCAAAAATTTCTTTTGGTTCCTATAGTATAGCAAAATTCTCCCGCATTGTCAAGCGAATTTCTCAAATTTTGTACAGGACGCCACATTCCCCGTGGCAATTTTAGGCAATCCGACGAAAAATACCCCTATTTTCCAAGGTTTTCAAGGGAAAGGAAGGAACTTTTTGATGAATGACCGAACCCTTTTGGTTTTCGCGGGGGGCGATCTGCGCACGCTCGTCGCCGCCCGACTTTTCGCGTCCGAGGGACGGCGCGTCCTGCTGACCGGCTTTGATCGGTACGCCCCGCCTGAGGGATGCGAGGAGACGCTGGCGCAGTTCGTCCGCCTGCCGGAGCAGGCGCTTTCGCGGGCGGACGTCGTCGTCCTGCCCATGCCATACACGAAGGGCGGCGGGGTGCTGTTCGCGCCGTTCTCCTCGTCGGAGCTGCCGCTCGAGGATATTTTCCGGCTTTCCGAGCACGCGCAGGCCGTCTGCGGCGGGATGCTGCCGGAGGAGGACGAGCGGTTCCTCGATTACTGCGACGAAGCGATGCTGCTGCGCAACGCCGACGTGACGGCGGAAGGCGCACTGGTCCTCGCGGCACAGGCGATGCCGATCTGCCTCAACGGGTCGCGCGTGCTGCTCCTCGGCTTCGGGCGCATCGGCAAGCGGCTCGCCGTCAAAGCGCGTGCGCTCGGCTGCAAGGTCACGGTCGCGGCGCGAAAGGAGAGCGACCACGCGCTGATCCGCATGTGCGGGCACGAGGCGATCTCCTTCGGCGAACTGCCGTCCTATTTGCCGGAAGCGGACGTGGTATTCAACACGGTCCCGGCGGAAGTGCTTTCCCCGTCCGTACTGGAAACCCTGCCGGAAACCATGACGCTCATCGACCTTGCGAACGCCGTCAAAAGCGGGAAACGGGTCCTGCAGGCGCCCGGCGTCCCCGGGAAATACGCGCCGGAAAGCGCCGGACGCATCCTGAAGGAAAGCGTCGAACGCGCCCTGACGCGTCGCGGACTCCTCGAACGGAACCCATGAATCAAATGAAAGGAAGGAACGGATCATGAAACTCGCCTACGCGCTCTGCGGCTCCTTCTGCACGCACGCGCGGTCCTTAGCGCAGCTCCGGCTGCTCGCCGAGGGAAACGACGTCTACCCGGTGCTTTCGGAGATCTCCGCTTCGACGGACACCCGCTTCGGCGAAGCGTCGGCGCTCCGGGAAACCGTCCGCACCGTCACCGGGCACCCGCACATCGCCACCATCCGGGAAGCGGAGGAGGTCATCACCCGGGGCGGATTCGACGCACTGATCGTCTGCCCCTGCACCGGCAACACGCTCGCCAAGGTTGCTTCCGGCATCACCGACAGCGTCGTGACCATGTGCGTCAAGGCCCAGCTGCGGAACCGCCGCCCGGTCGTCATCGGCATCGCGACCAACGACGGATTGGGGGCAAACCTGTTCAATATCGCCATGGTGCTCGAAAAGAAGAACGTCTACTTCGTCCCCTTCGGGCAGGATGACGCCGACCGCAAGCCGACCTCCCTCATCTGCGATTTCCGCCGCCTGCCGGAGACGCTCGACGCCGCCCTGCGCGGACATCAGCTCCAGCCGGTCCTGCTCGAATGAATCACGTCCGAAAGCTCCCCCGGATCACGTCCAGCACCCGGTAGAGCTCGGATTCCTTGCTCTCCCGCCGCCACGCCTTCGCGTACCGTGCGCACCAGTCGTCGACGAAACCGTCCGGCGGCGCCGCGCTTCCGCCGAACCGCTTCGCCGCCGCAAGGTCGTGCAGATAGACCCCTTCGCAGGCGAGCAGCAGATCATTTTTGACGTCGCTTCGCATGGAAAGCGTTCGAAACCCGTCGGCAATCTCCATCGCCCGCTCCGCGGCAGACGTCAGGACCGCCGGGTCATCGCATTGCGGCATCCACGTCGGCGAGCCGTAGAACTGGTGGCAGTACCCGCCCCAGCATTCGATCAGCTGCACCTGCCCGAGCGCACGCAGCAGGCGGACCGCTTCCCCGGTTTCTTCGTCATAGAGCAGGTCGGACGCCCGCAGGTCGAAGGACGCGGACGGAGCGTCCTCGTATCGGTTCCAGCCGAGAGAAGCGGCAAGCGAAAGCCCGAAGAGCGTCGTATTGAGCGGTGCGGTATGACCGTAATCCCCCCAGACGGTATTGAGCACGCCGAAAGCGTCGTTTTCATGCCCGGAACGGATCATGGCGGCGATATTCGGCTCGGACGTCGGCAGGACTTCGCTGAAATGGTTCCAGCTCCACGTGCCGGGGCAGACCAATTGCCGCTTCCCGGACGCGCGGAAGAACGACGCGGCGGAGGTGTCGGGGTTCGCGCGATAGTCCCAATTGAGCAGGACGACGTCCTCCGGCAGCGCGTCGATGCTTTCCGGGTGCTTGCGCAGGATGTCACCCCACATCAGGACCGTCCGCCCCAGCCCTTTTACATGTTCGGTCAACCCGCGCACGAACGAAAGGTAGAGCTCTGCCGGGTCCCTGCCCCTGTTGCGCCCTTTCCCAAGCTCGTCCGTTTCGTCGCCGCAGATGTTGAAGAACCGGCTGCGGAACAGACCGGCGTAGGTGTCGATCATGCCGGTGATCAGCGGCAGAGAGCGGGGATTCGTCGGGTCGATCGTGTGGTTCTCGTTTCGGAACGGCACCGGGTCATAGACGTATTCGCCCTCCGCCAATTCGGCGAGGTCCCGCCAGCGGGGACTTTCGAGCAGCCGGTAGAGGTGGCCGAACGTGGCGAGCGCCGGGACGAAATCCACGAAGTTAAGCCGGCAATATTCGTCCAGTTCGAGCAGTTCCTCCGCCGTAAAGCGGTTGTCCGGCGAAATGATCCCGTCGTATGCCTCGAACGGGAAGGTGTGTTCGACGTAAAACTGCAAGGAATTTACCTTATAATACGCGAGCAGGTCGATCAGCCGCTTCGCCGTTTCGACGGTCGGCACGCGTCCGCGCGAAGTGTCAAGCAGCACCCCGCGGTACGCCAGATCCGGTCCGTCCTCGATTCGCAGGTTCGGGAGTATGCCGCCGCTTTTGCGGAGAAGCTGTCGCAAAGTCTGCACGGCGTAAAACAGCCCTGCGGGCGAATCTCCGCGCAGCCGCACGGAATTCCCGCCGACGGACAGGCTGTACCCCTCTCCGTCCCCGTTCCCGGCGCTCAGACACACGCCGGTTCGCCCGTCTGGTTCGCCGAGCAGACGAAAAACGTCCGTTTCCGCCCCGCATTCGGCGGAAAGCTCGGACGCGAGCGTCTTTGCGGCATGGAAGATCCTGTCGTCGCAGGATTCGCCGAGCAGGATGCGCATTCCCCGCAGGGAAGTGTTTCCTTCGAGCCGGTCGACCCGGCGGGGCATCGGGATCAGATTCGGAAACATAGAGAACTCCTTTCCGGCGCGGCGGTTCGTCCCGCCGCTTCCCCTTTTCTTTTACCAGAACAAGTGGAAAAAGTCAAGTCAGATCCGACGATTTTTGTGGAAAAAGCAAAAATTTTATTTTTTCGTGAATTTTCTCTTGACTTTATTGCAAAACATAAATATAATAGGTAGCGTGCAAAATTTGGGGATTTTTGAGTTCGTCCCCAAGGGCTCTGCGGAAGTTGCGCAATACAGCGGACCATCGTTACGGTCCGCAAGAACAGAAAGGACACAGCGTATGCAACTCAACCTCGTACTCGGTCTTGTCATCATCGCCGCTCTGGCAGGACTGTCGTACGCCGCGATCAACTTCTTCTCCGTCAAGAAACTCGACGAAGGCACGGACAGAATGAAGACGATCGCCGGCGAAATCCGTCTCGGCGCAAACACGTTCATCAATTATGAGTACCGCGTGGTGGCGGTCGTCGCGTCCATCATCGTCGTGATCCTCGCGCTGCTGATCTCGTGGTCCTCCGCGGTCGCGTTCCTGATCGGTGCGGTGATGTCCGCTTCCGCCGGGTACATCGGCATGAAGATCGCGACCTACGCCAACGTCCGCGTGACCAACAAGGCCCGCACGACCAAATCCCTCTCGGAAACGCTCAAGGTCGCGTTCAAGGGCGGCTCGGTCATGGGTCTGTGCGTCTCCGGCTGTGCGCTGCTCGGCATCTTCCTGGTGTTCCTGATCTTCGGCCTCGGCTTCCGTCAGATCGACGCGGCCTGCGGCGAAGGCGAAGCGCTGGGGAACTCCCTCAAGAGCATCGTCGATATGGCCGGGGTGAATCTCGGTCTCGGCGGCAAGTTCTCCATGACCATCTCCTCCTACGCGCTCGGCTGCTCCATCATCGCCCTGTTCAACCGTATGGGCGGCGGTATCTACACCAAGGCCGCGGACATGGGCGCCGACCTCGTCGGTAAAACGGAGGCCCACCTCCCCGAGGACGACCCCCGCAACCCCGCGACCATCGCGGACAACGTCGGCGATAACGTCGGCGACGTCGCCGGTCTCGGCTCCGACCTGCTGGAAAGCTACGTCGGCGCGATGCTGTCCGGCAGTATCATGGCCATCGAACTGTTCACCGAAAACATGATCCACAGCGCTGCGCTGCTCCGCTCCCTGATCCTGTTCCCGCTCGCCCTGTCCGGCGTCGGGTTGATCGGCTGCGTGCTGGGGATCCTCTCCCTGTTCCTCCGCAAGAAGCTCTCGGATAACCCCCACAAAGAACTCAATGCGGCGACCTGGATCTCCGCCGCGCTCACCATGATCGGCGGTTTCGCCGTTGCCTACTGGCTCTTCTCCGGCATCTCGTTTGAAAACGGCGCAACGTTCAAGGACGAAATCGGTTTCCGCTTCGGCTGGATCTCCCCGATGATCGGCGCCGCCATCGGGATCGTCGCCGGCATCGTCATCGGCAAGCTCGCCGAGTACTACACCAGTGCGGACTACAAGCCCACGCAGGAGATCGCCGCCGCTTCCAAGGAAGGTCCGGCGCTGACGGTCACACAGGGGCTTGCGGTCGGTATGATCTCCTGTATGTACCCCTGCATCGTGCTCGGGCTTTCCATCTTCTTCTCCTTCCTGATCGCGGGTCCTTACGGCGTCGCCGCCGCCGCCATCGGGATGCTGTCCTTCGTCGCCGCGACGGTCTCCGTCGATACCTACGGCCCGATCTCGGACAACGCGGGCGGCATCGCGGAAATGTCCTACCTTGAAGAGGACGTCCGCGACATCACCGACACCCTCGACTCCGTCGGCAACACGACGGCCGCCATCGGCAAAGGCTTCGCGATCGGCTCGGCGGCCATGGCGGTGCTGTGCATGATGACCTCGTACATGTTCTCGTTCGCTGACAAGGGCGTTCTTGACAGCATCGATAAGATCGAAGATATGTTCAGCGCCGTCACCCTCAACGTCATCAACCCGCTCGGGCTGACCGGCGCCATCTTCGGCGCGGCGCTGCCGTTCCTGTTCTCCGGCCTGCTGATCAAGGCGGTCGCGAAGGCGGCGGAGCGCATGGTCGTCGAAGTGCGCCGCCAGTTCAAGGAGATCCCCGGGCTGCTCGAAGGTACGGCGCTGCCGGATACCAAGACCTGCATCGGCATCTCCACGCAGGGTGCGATCAAGGAAATGAAGTTCCCGGCGATCCTCGCCATCGCGTTCCCGATCATCTGCGGCTTCCTGTTCGGTGCGGAGTTCGTCGGCGGCATCCTCGTCGGCTCGACGCTCTCCTCGATCATGCTCGCCATCTTCACCGGCAACGCCGGCGGCGCATGGGACAACGGCAAGAAGTACATCGAGACCGGCGCGCTCGGCGAGGGCAACGGCAAGGGCTCGCCCACGCATGACGCGGGCGTCGTCGGCGACACGGTCGGCGACCCGCTCAAGGACACGGTCGGCCCCTGCTTGGATATCCTTATCAAGATCATGTCCACCCTCTCCCTGGTCATGGGCGCTGCGTTCGCGCAGTTCAACCTGTACGGCTTGATCTCCAAGTAAAAAAGCGGTTTTCCGCTCCCAAATGCGTCCCCTCGCGGCTTTTTCCGCCGCGAGGGGTTTCGATTTTTCGTCCGGCTGTCCGCGGTTTGGTCAAAACTCCCAAAATTCGCGATATTTTTTGTGCAAAGGCGAAAATCGAAAAATGCCCTTGATTCTTTCCGCATTATGTGCTATACTAAAGCAGTATCAAAATCCCTGATTGTCGGTTTTTCGGATCGGCAACCTCTTGGGAAACGTCAGGAGGACATATGGAACACACGAAATCAATGAGACGTGCGATGAAACGGGTGCTGGCGCTGGCGCTCTGCGTCTGCTTCGGCGTCCTGCTTCTGAACGCCTGCGGTCTGAAAGAGGACGAGAAGGGCGCTGTCGTCCAGCTCTACCTCGCGGATTTCCCGCAGACGCTGGATCCGGCGTTGCTGCAAGGCAACTCCGATACGACGCAGCTGCTCAGCCTGCTCTTTGAGCCGTTGACCCGCATGGACGACGACGGCGACGTGAAAGGTGCGCTGGCGGACGACTGGTACGGGGAATACGATACCGTCAATCAGGAGTACGCGATCTTCTTTGAACTCAACGAATCGCAGTGGTCCAACGGCACCGGCGTGACGGCGGACGACGTGGTCTGGGCGTGGAAGCGCATCCTCAACCCGGACACCGAAAGCCCCTACGCCCCCCTGCTCTACTGCATCAAGAACGCCAAGGCGATCAAGGCCGGCATCATGACGTCCGACGACCTCGGGATCACCGCCGAGGACGATCAACTGCTGAAGGTCGTGTTCGAGGACGCGAAGGACTTCTCCGAGGAGGAGCGTGCCGAATACGGCATCCAGCCTTACGTCTACGACGAGGATACCTTCGAGTATGCGTGCGATCGGTTTGCGGAGAATGTTTCCAACATTCACCTCTCCCCGGTCAGCGAAAACGTCGTCAAGCGTTACAAGGACTATAAGTCCGAGGACGACCGCGACCACGTTTACCAGTGGGGCGATTATTCCGCCGCATCCATCGTCACGAACGGCATGTTCAAGGTGCAGTCGTTCGTCGCGGGCAACCGCCTTGTGCTCGAGCGCAACGGATACTACCGCTACGACGAGGACAACGATACCGACGAATACGTCACGCCTTACCGCCTGAGCATCACGTACTACGAAGGCCAGATCAATTACTCCACCGAGCCCGATCAGTCGCAGGAGAACTATCAGGCGTCGCAGTACGACAACGGGAAGATCCATATGCTCTCCCGGTTCACCAAGGATAACTACGGCTCGTATTCCAAGAAGATGGAAACGGCGAGCACGACCAACGGGTACGCCTACCTCTTCAATACCCGCACGATCACCGACGCGTCCGTCCGTCAGGCGCTCGCCGCCGCATTGGACCGCAGCGCGATCGTCAATGACGTGACCGGCACCGGCGAAGTCGCCGCGACCGGCTTCGTGCCGTCCGGGGTGTTCGACACGGACAGCGATTCCGATTTCCGCGAGGAAGGCGGCAACGCCTACGCGGATTACTCTTTCGACCGTGCGCAGGAACTGCTCGGCGGTTCGCGCGGATCGTATAAACTTATCTACCTGATCCCGGAGGACTTCTCCCGCTACAACTCGACCCAGTTCTCCAGCAAGCGGTTGCTGGAGCAGTCGGTGGACAATTACAACGTCTATGAAAACATCGCCAATTACGCCATCGAGCGCTGGGGCGAACTCGGCATCAGCGTCGAAGCCGAAGGACTGGTGTTCAGCGAATACGAAGCGGCGCTGAAGGAAGGCGACTTCGACATCGCGGGCTACAACGTCATCATGGATTCGACGGACGCGCTCGCCTACCTCGCCCCGTACGCGACCATGTACAGCGGACGGCAGGTCACCATCGACCTCGAAGGTGCGGGCGTCACGCCCGGCTACACGGGTCTGGAAAGCGATGAATATGACGCGCTGATCGACCGCGCGACCTATACGGCCGAACCGAAGGCGCGTGCGGAAGCGCTGCACGAAGCGGAGCAGATGCTCGACGAACTCTGCCCGGCAACGATGCTGTTCTACTACACGAACAGCTATGTCGCCGATTCCAAGCTCAGCGGCATCGGGAAGGCCGACTACTACGGCTGCCTGTCGCTCGAGGACCTGAAGCTTTCCAACTGGCGCAAGGTCAATTCGGAGGAAGATGCGGCAAGTCTCGCGCTCGAAGAGGAACACGCCGATTAAACGAATTTCATAAGACATACGCCGAAAGCGGCACGGAGATCTTTCCCGGTTTCCGTGCCGCTTTGTTTTTGGCAAAGGAGCCGGGCGGGAGTTTCGTTCCTTTTTTCGGAATAAACGAGGCCGGACGGGAAGCTTCGCCCCCTTTTTTCGGGAAAAACAAAAAAAGCACTTGACATTTCGCCGATTTTGTGGTATCCTATGTGTGTTGTGAATCCGGCACGAACCATTAGCTCAGTCGGTAGAGCATCTGACTTTTAATCAGGGGGTCCGGAGTTCGAGTCTCCGATGGTTCACCAGAAAACCCGACAAGTTTCGATTTGTCGGGTTTTTAATTATTTATTTAAGTGTACATTACGGGTACGGATGTAAATAAGGCTTTTGTTGCATTTTCTCTTTTGCAATGTTACAATGTCTATAATAAACAGTAATTTGTATGTGTTGTATCACTATCACATTCGGAGGTTATAGGATGGATATTACAATTAAGCCGCTCACACCAGAGTTAATTAATGATTATTTCGACTTTTTTGATAACAGAGCTTTTACTGATGATTCTCCGTATCGGTGCTACTGTCAACTTTACCAAATGACAAAGGAAATGTACCAATCTGAATATAATAACGCTGCCGGAATTGACTATGGTGTTGTATCTCGAAAAATTGCCGAACAACAAATTGTTTCAGGAACTCTGCAAGGTTATCTTGCCTTCGTTGACGATGTTGCTATTGGATGGTGTAATGCAAACGACAAATCCAACTTTCCTGTTGAATCGTGTACCGGTGCGCATTTCTATGCACCGGTAGAAAGATGCGAAAAAGCAGTAGTCTGTTTTGAAATCGCTCCGAATTTTCGAGGCAAAGGAGTGGCTACTGCACTGTTGCAAAAAGTTATATCTGATGCGAAAGCCAACGGCTATATCGCTATAGAAAGTTTTCCTGTAATTCGCAGTGAACGATACGAATGGGATTGTGCTGGACCTATTCGCTTATATGAAAAAGCAGGATTTGTTAAGGTGGCAGAAGAAAAAGATTTTATAGTTATGAGAAAAGAATTACGATAGTATTTTACTGTAATACGCATCCATATAGTTTTACATTTGCGCAAGGGTTCAAACCCCTATTAAAAACTGGTGTAAATATCTTTTTTATAGTCCATAGACAAGAAAAAGGCGATTTCGAAAGCAACCGCCTTTTTCAATGATGTTTGCCCTGTCGGGCAAATGATGTCGGCTCTGCCTAATGATGTTGGCTTCGCCAACGATGCGTCCCCTTCGGGGACATGATATGTGCCACAGGCACATAGGGCAAATATCGCGTCATTGCGACCGCAAGGGAGCAACAGCATTCCGCCGACAGGCGGTACATCATTTCGCCGTAGGCGATCCAGCATTCAACCGTCGCGGCAAGTCCGTTTGGCTTGCCGCGATTTTTACGCCCCCGAAGGGGGATTTTCACTTTGTTGCCTTTTTGCCGGCGCGCTCCCCTGCGCCGCCCGCTTCTTGGACTTCCGGCAGTCCTTCGACGGACATCAGCAGCGACAGGACCCCTGCCAACGCGGTCGCGCTCGCGACCGTCAGCCAGTTGACCCCTTCCAGCATCGCTTCGGCGCTGATGGTGGCGAGCGCCGTCTGCGCCATGGTTTTCATCGCGCGGATCCCCGCCGCTTTCAACCACCGTTTGGTCTTTGCTTTCATGCGTTGCGCTTCCTCTGTCAAAATTTTTCCAGATCTGCGGCCTTCACCCGCCCGGTGTAGACCGCTTTTGTCGGTTCGGTGCTGACCAGCAGGACTTCCCCGTCCTGCTCCACGGCGCGAACGTACAGCGTCGCCTGCGGGACCCACGCCGCCATCCGACCGCCGCCCGCGTACTGCGTCACGCCCGGTTTGCAGCGGACCCGGTCGCCGACCGCGAACCCGGCGGACGCCCCAATCGGCGCAAACGTCCCCGCGTCGACGTAACCGAACACCGTGCAGCCTTCGCCGGTGTGGCGAAGGTGATACGGGTGCTTGCTCTTGCCCAGCTTATAAATTTCCGTGATCTCCGCTTCGCCGCCGACGCACTCGTAGCCGGTCGCCGCGTTCGCGCCCCGGTAGTGGACCTTGCCGGTGTACAGGACGCGGTCGCCGACCTTGAACGCAGTCGGGTCCGCTTCGGGCGGATCGTCCGTTTCGGACGACAGCAGGTCGCGGACGCATTGCCGGAACCAGTCCATATCCTTCCCGAAGTTCGCCAGCCAGTAGTCCGGGTCGGTGTGCGTGCTCGCCATACCCGCCTTGCCGGCTTCGTTGTGCGAGCAGATGTCCCGCTCCGTAAACCCGTACCGCTCGCAGAGGTACGCGCAGAACTCCTGCGCTTCCCGCATGACGGCGTCGAAATAGGCTTCGTCCTGCAGGTCGTCCTCGCAAATTTCAAATTGCACGCGAGCGTTCGGGTTGTAGTTGTAACTGCCGTTTTTGCCGGAAGAACAGCCCCAGCAGACCACGTCGAACGGAAGCGTGTTGTAGGTTTCCACTTCTCCCGCAGCGTTTACGCCGATGAACGCGTGGACGCACTTCTGGAAGCCCGCCTTGCTTTGGTTCCAGTGGTTGCCGTTCCCGTTTTTGCCGAGGTCGTCCAGAATCGCCTGACGGTTTTCCTGCCCCTCGACCGGCTGTACATAGCGTTTCAGCGTCTTGTTGTTTGCCGCCGTGGAGTGAACGACGATGCCTTTCGGCTTGCCGCCGTCCATTTTGACGGACTGCTTGTAGCAGTCGTTTTCGATAAGATAGCATTGTTTTAACTGCATTGTGCCTTGTCCCCCCTCAGTATTTGGTGTATGCGGTTTCGCGTCAAGATGTTTCTCCGCCCTTCGCATGGAAATGCGCATGGATTTCCGCGTCCCCTGCGCCGTCGCCTTTCAAAAAATTGAACAACTTTCACTTTTTCCTCCTTTGATCGTCATATTCTGAATTGCAATCACATTTTACCACAGGAAAGCGAATTTGTCAAGGGGGTTTTGTGAAATATTTTCAGAATCTATTGACAATGTGATTTTTGTTCGATATAATTGCTTTGAAAGGAGGAACCGCATATGGATTTTTCCGCAAAGCTCAAACAGCTCCGCAAGGAGCGAGGGATCACGCAGGAACAGCTCGCAAAACGGATCGGCGTCGAGCGTTCCACCGTCGGCAAATACGAAACGGGCGTCCGCCCGTCGATGGAAGTCCTGCGTAGAATTTCCACGGTTTTTGACGTAAGCGTGGATTATCTGATCGGGCAGGAACCCGTCGGGACGTCCCGCGTTCCCGGCAACCTCCTCCCGCTGGAAACCAAAAAAGTCCCCCTCCTCGGCAGGATCGCCTGCGGGCAGCCGCTCTTCGCGAGCGAGGAGCACGGGGAATTTATCGTCGTGCCGGACACGCTCGACGCCGATTTCTGCCTGCGTGCGCAGGGGGACAGCATGGTCGGCGCACGGATCCTCGACGGGGATATCGTGTTTATCCGCCGGCAGGATACGGTCGAGAACGGGCAGATCGCCGCCGTGCTGATCGGCGACGAGGCGACGCTCAAGCGGGTCTACTACTACCCGGAATCCGAAAAACTGATCCTGACCCCGGAGAACCCCGCCTATGAACCGTTGGTCTATATGGGCGAAGAGCTTGGCGAGATCCGTATCATCGGTCGCGCCGTGGCGTTTCAGAGCGTGATACGGTGACGGGTCGCCTTTGACGGTCGATTTGCGGCAGGAATATGCGACTTTTAGAAGGAAAATGCGAAAAAAGCGCCGGTCGGCACCGACGCTTTCGTCGTGTCAAAAAAACTCCAACACAGTCAAAATACAATAAAATAATGCCCCGTAGGCGGACATGTGCCGCCGGAGGGGCTCCTCAAGAGAAAAGCGGCGAAGGCGGCGTCAGAAGTGGCGCAAGCCGAGCCGCTTTTCGAACAAAGGGGGGGATTCGGGGGGAAAAGTCAGAGCAAGACGACGCGTAGCGACGTCGCCGCGATTGCGTTTGCCCCCCCGAAAAATTCCCCATTATTCACTCGCTTTGAGCGAATCCACCATATCGACCTTGCGCACGACCGGGACCGAAAGCAGGCTGACGAGCAGCGAAAACAGCATCGTCAACGCGAACGCGATCACATAACTCATCGCCCCGATGTCCCGCCCGAACATGACGATGTCCAATTCCACCGTGCGAATGACGAACGCGTGCAGCAAAATCC
This sequence comes from uncultured Clostridia bacterium, assembly GCA_947630765.1. Classification (GTDB taxonomy): domain Bacteria; phylum Bacillota; class Clostridia; order Oscillospirales; family CAG-382; genus Coliplasma. Next base: position 212,531 of record CANRIX010000001.1, read on the forward strand.
CGAGCAGAAGCCCCACGACGTCGCCAAGCACCGCCAGAAGAAAGGATTCCCGGAACACATACGAGAACACTTCCGGCTCGTAAAAGCCGAGCACCTTGATCGTAGCGAGCTCCCGGCGGCGCTCGCAGATGTTGATGTTGTTGAGGTTGTACAACACGATGACCGCCAGCGCTCCCGCCGAAAAGATCAGCACATAGACGACGAAATTGAGTTTTTCGATCATATTCGAGAAGGTTTCGCGCAGTTCGCCGGAAAACTGCAGGTAGGCGACGCTTTCGCTCCCGTACAGCCGCTCCGAAACCGCCGTGCGCACCTCCTCGGTGTCCTCGTCGAGCTTGACGAGCATACTCGACGGGGCGGGCTCCTCCCCGAACAGGTCGCGGTACTGCGACGGGGACAGGCAGGCGTAATTGAGCAGGTAATTCTCGAACACGCCGCCGACGCGGACGGTCGCTTCCCCGCCGTCCTCGCGTTTCAGCGTAACCTCGTCCCCCGCGGAAACGCCGAGGATCTGCGACGCCTTATCCGAAAGCAGCAGTCCGTCCGCCTGCGAAAGCGGGTCGCCGCTGCGCGTATGCAGGGAAAGGTATTCGCCGATTCGCGCTTCGTCCAGCGGGACGTAGAGCGTCACGTCCTCGACCTCGTCCCCACCGTTCTCCAGCGTCAGCGATTCCGCGCACACCGGCAGCACGCCGGTCACGAGGTCGTCCTCCGCGAATGCGCGAAGCGTCGGGTCGTCCTCCCAGACCGCCCCGTCCTTGAGCGAGACGGTCAATTCGTAGGTCTGCACGCGGTCGAACTGCCGGTCGACGATGCAGCCGATGGAGTCCTGCAAACCGAACCCGGTCAGCAGCAGCGCCGTGCAGCCCGCCACACCGACCACCGTCATCAGCAGCCGCTTCTTATATCGGAATAAGTTGCGGAACGCCACCTTGCGGTGGAAGGACAGCCGCTTCCAAAGGAAGGTCAGCCGCTCCAGAAAGATCCGCTTCCCGGCGACCGGCGCACGCGGACGCATCAGCGACGCAGGCGTCTCCTGCAGCAGGCTCCGGCAGACCAGCCACGTCACCAGCAGGATCCCCCCGCAGACCGACAGGAATGCGGCGAGCGCGTAGCCGAATCGGAAGGACAGTTCCAGCTTCGGCAGGGCGAACATGATGCTGTACGCGTTCCAAATGACGCTCGGGAACAGCCACGAACCGATCAAAATGCCCAGCAGCGACCCCGGCACGCAGGCGCACAGGCAGTAGCCGAGGTACGACCAGAGGATCTCCCGGTTCGTGTAGCCGAGCGCACCGAGCGTACCGGCCTGCGTGCGCTCCTCCTCGACCATGCGGGTCATGGTCGTCATCGCGACGAGCGCCGCAACGAGGCAGAAGAACACCGGGAACACCAGCGAGATCGACCGAATCTTCTCCGAATTGGTCGAAAAGCTGTTGAAACTGACGTTGTCCGCACGGGTCAGCACCACCCACGACGGGGCTTCCAGCGCGTCCCTGTCCGCCTTAGCCTGCTCGATCTCCGCCCGCGCATCCGCCAGCTCCCGCTCGCCGTCGGCGCGGCGCTTCTCCAGCTCCGCCCGCGAATCCACGAGGACGCTTTTCTGTTCGTCCAGTTCCTTCTTCGTCTGCGCGACCCCGGCGGCGACCTCCGGCGGGAAATTTTCCTCTTCGCCGTAGAAAAGCAGCAGACCGTCGATCTGCGTTTGCAAGGCGCTCTCCGCGCCGTCGATTTGGCTTTGCGCCGACGCGATCTGTTCTTCCGCATCCGCAAGACCGCTTTCCAGCTCGTCCTCGGCGTCCTGCAGTTCGCCCTCCGCCTGCGCGATCTTGTCGTCGTAGGTCTTGCGGATGTCCGCGTACCGCACGTCGGAACGCTCCTTGCCGAGCGCTTCCGCGTCGCTTTGCTTCTCGTCAAGCAGGTCGAGGTATTCGTCGGCGAAACAGTTATATGCCGCCGTATCCGTAAATGTCACGACGAAATCGGTGAACACCGAAAGATCGAACGCGGACGGCAAAAGGTACAGCACCGCGCTGACCTGCCCGGTCCCGACCGTGGTCTTTTCCCGTTCGATGGATAAGTACAGCGGGCTTTCCGCTAGACCGACGACGGTAAACGTCTGCGGGACCAGCCCTTCCGGGGCGTTCTCCTCGGAAACCGTAAAGGTGTCCCCGACGGCGTATCCGGCGGCGAACGCGCTCGGCATTTCCAGCACGCATTCGTCGGCTTTCTCCGGCATACGCCCTTCCGTGAGCGCAAAGCTGTTCACCCGCTCCTCCGCCGGCTCGGAAAAGCCCCAAAGTCGGGCGGTCAGCTCGTCTCCGTTGCGGTCGCCGAGCACGAGGTCCATGCTGTATCCCGCCTGCACGCGGTCGACGCCCGGAAGTGTGCGCACCGCGTCCCGATCATCGTCGGTCAGCCCCGCCGTGCCCTTGATGTCCAGATCCATGACCCGGTACTGCCGGTAGTAATCGTCCGCCGAATCCCGCATATCCGGGCAGGTCGAAAACAGCCCGACCAGGAACCCGCACCCGAGCGCGACGATCGCGAAAATCGAAAGAAACCGGGGCATTCCGCGCAGGACGGCGCGAAGGATCATTCGTCTGTAATTGCGTTTCACGGAAATGCTCCTTTCACCACTCGATCTCGTCGACCGAAAGCGGGTGCTCCTGCATTCGCACGTCCGTCACGGTCCCGCTCCGCACGGTGATGACCCGATCCGCCATCTTCGTGATGGCTTGGTTGTGCGTGATGATGATGACGGTTTTGCCGGTGGAGCGGCAGGTGTCCTGCAGCAAACGCAGGATGGATTGCCCGGTGCGGGAATCCAGCGCCCCGGTCGGCTCGTCGCAGAGCAGCAGCTTCGGATTTTTCGCGAGTGCGCGGGCGATCGCGACCCGCTGCTGCTCCCCGCCGGAAAGCTGCGCCGGAAAATTCGACATTCGATCGCCCAGCCCGACCGCCCGCAGCGTTTCCGCCGCGTCGAGGTGGTTCGGGCAAATGTCGCACGCCAGTTCGACGTTTTCGAGCGCCGTCAGGTTCTGCATGAGGTTGTAGAACTGAAAAACAAACCCGACGGAATGCCGGCGGTACTCCGTCAACGCCTTTTTCCCGCAGGCGCTGATCTCCCGCCCGTCCAGAAAAATCTTCCCGGACGTACAGCTATCCATTCCGCCGAGCATATTCAGCAGCGTGGTCTTCCCCGCCCCGCTCGGTCCGACGACGACGCAGAATTCCCCGCGACCGACCGTAAAGCTGACGCGGTCCACCGCGCGGATCTCCGTCTCCCCCGCCTGATAGATTTTGGAGACTTCCTCGAACCGTACGAAGTCCCCGTCCTTTTCCGTCTGCACAGCCATTCGTCCTTCCTCCCGATACGATACATTCTTTCATTTTCATTTTATCGCGAAAATCCGGGCGGTTGCAAGCGCATATCGTAAAAAAATTGTAACATTGTGTCTATTTTTTGAAGAAAAGACCGCCTCCCGCGCTGTTGCGCAGAAAACGGTCGAAGCGATGCTATCCAATTGTTTCGTTCCGCCGCTTACGGATCCAGGACGACCTGCTTCTGACTGAATGCGTTCAGGACGATTCGGTCGCCGAGGTCGTACAGCTCGTAATACTGCGTCGTCGAGCGGTTGCTCGCTACGTCGTTCCGAAACGTGCCATTGTTTTCAAAAATTTTATACTTCACCTCGAAGTAGTACACCGAGACCTCCCGTCCCTCGTATTCCGCCGTCGAACGGGACTGCGTCCGGTTGACCTCGATGTCGTAGAGCATCTGCATCGTGAACCGTTCCGGAGGCTCGAACGTGTCGATATAGTACGGCGTCAGGAAGGAGCGGTAGGTCTCGCAGTCGCCGCGAATGACCGCGTCGAAATAGTCGTGAAAGAAGGCTGACGCGACGCCAAGGGATTGGTAGTTTTCCTCCGTGATGGTTTCGCCGGAGCCGTATTCCAAGTAGCGCACCGACCGATCCAGCCGCTGATACGCCGGATACTCGAAAATATCCCGGTCGTAATCCGCTTCGTAGAACACGTCGCTCGGAAGGGGGTCCGGGCGCTTGGGCGTGTCATGCAGCAGGAACGCCGTCAAGCCGAGCACCCCGGCGAGGACGGCGAGGGAAAGCAGAATAACCCCGACGAGCAATGCGACCCGTTTGATCTTTCCGCGGTCGGACAGCTCCTTCCATGGGGTCCTTTTTTTGGTTGCTTGCAAAGCGTTCCCTCCCTTTTTTGCGGTCAAACAAGCAAGCAGGGCGAGGAAATCCCCTCGCCCCGCCCGGAAAACGATTTACTGGTGCAGATACCGCCGCAGATTGTCCGCGCCGATGCGGATGCCCTTCAGCGGATCCTCCATTCCCTCGAACTCGATCATCAGGTAGCCGTCGTAGCCCGCACGCTGCAGCGCATGGATGCACTGGTGAACCGGCACGTTGCCGTGGCCGATGATCGCACCGCGCAGGTAGTTGCAGGCACGGGTCTGGAACCAGCCCTCGCCCGGCGCGTCCTCCGCGCCCGAGCGCTTGTGGAAGTCCTTGGCGTGCGCATGGATCGCATAGGGCGCCATCACGCCGACCGCGTACGCGTTGTCCGTGTCCGCGCAGGCGAAGTTCCCGATGTCGACCAGTGCGCCGAAGTTCTCGTCGCCGACCTCGTTGATGAGCTTCTCGACGCGCTCGGGGTCCTGCGCAAAGAACCCATGGTTCTCGATGCAGGTCTTGATCCCACGCGTTTTCGCGTACTCCGTGACCTCGCGATAGGCTTTCGCCAGAATGGGCAGCACCGCGTCGAAGCTGCGGCGGGTCTTGACAGACGCCGGATAGCCGGGGGTCGCATCGTGCCGCATGCACTTCGCGCCCAGCGCGACCGCGACGTCGACCATGCGCTTGACGCGCTCGACCTCTTTGTCGAAATCGTTGTTGAGGAAATCGGAACCGATGCAGAAGCAGACCGCTTCCACGCCGACCTCCTTGCAGTAATCGCCCAATTCCTTGGCCTGTGCGAGATATTCCTCGTACGGGAGACCCTTCCCCCAGGAGGAATCCACGAAATCCACGCCTTCGCACCCGAATTCCTTGGCTTTGTCAATGCAGCCTTTGGTTCCGAGGGTGTCGATGTACTCGTGGAAGCTATACAGACTGACGCCGATTTTCATACCTGTTTTTCAAATTCCTTTCCGAATTTCTATGGCTTCTTTTTGTTTAATCAAAGATGATGGTCGGCACTTTCGAGAGGTCGTTCAGACCGATGATGCCGCCGCCGTCGCGGATCGCGACGTTCTTCCAGGTGTCCTTGTCGCCCTGGTTGACGGAGATGGAAACGCCGATGGTCGTGCCCTTCTTGCCTTCGATGGTTTCGCCCTTCTTTCCGCATTCGGAAAGCGGGATGGAAACCTCGTAGGTGGTCGTCTGGGCGCCGTCGTCACGCTTGGAGACGTTCTTTCCACCGAACTTGATGGAAGCGTCGCCGCAGTAAAGCTGGTTCGCGTCCTTGCCGGTATCGGTCACGCCGACACCGTACTGACGGAAAATGTTATCGGTTTGGGCCTGCTGGGTCTTACCGCCGCCGGTTCCGAAGTTCCAGTTTGCACTGTTCATGAAGTAATCGTCGGTCGGGGAAATCGACAGGACGTTGATTTGGATCGAATCGTAGCGCCACAGGCTCCCGGTCTGATCGTCCGGCAGATAGTGGTTCGGGGAATCGACGACCACGCCGAGATACAGGTTTTCCGCATCGTAGGTCATGTAAACCTTCGCGGTGACTTCCACGTTCAGCTTCGCGAACTGCTCGTAGTTTGCGATATCGGAATCCGGCTCGATCTCCCAGATCGGCTTGCCGTATTCGTCCTCGGTCACGGAGCCGTCGACCGTGGCGGTCACGTTTTTGATGTGCGCATCAAGCGCTTCCGTCGCACGGAAGCCGTGCGGGAAGACGACGGTTTCCGGCTTGAGCTTCTTGATCGCGTCCACTTTTTCCTGGAAATCCTTGTGTACGGCGAGGACGAAGCCGTCCTCCGGGATCTCGACGTCATCCTTGCCGCTGTCGCTGACGGCGAGGGACTTGGTGAGCGTATAGCCCCAGCTATCCGGGTTGTAAGTAAACACGAGGATGTTGTAATCGTCGTAGCTGCCGTTGTCGCTGGCGATGGTTCCGCCGTAATCGTAGTTGAAGCCGATAACGCCCGCGACGCCGTCCTCCGGACCCTCGTTGAGCCCGGTCAATTGCAGGCAAGTCGCACCGGTAGCGATTGCGGCCTGCAGCTTCGTGCCTTCGCCGATCGACCCGTCCCAGCTGATAAACTGGGTAAGAGCTTCCGCGGCGGTCGTGCCGCTTCCGCTGGTCGTATCCGAGGACGCGCCGGAAGCGGAGCTCGTAGAGGCGGCGCTGCTCGCGGAGGAGGAAGCGCTGCTTGCGGAGGAGGCGCTGCTCGCGGAGGACGAAGCGCTCGAACTGGCGCTGTTCACCGACGACGTGCCGGACGAGGAGGTTGCGGTGCTTGATGCGCTGCTTGTTTCTTCAGGGTCACCCGAACATGCGGCGACGCCGACGACCAGAGCAAGCGCTAAGAGCAGAAGAAATAACTTTTTCATGGGGATGTTCCTTTCTTGCTTTGCGGCTTAAAGCGGCTTTATTTTACTTTTTTGTTTCAAAATAATACGGTGTCAACCCTTTTTGCGCTTCCGAAGAAGCACGACCGCGACGCCCCCCGCGACAATTACGACGCAGCCGGCGATGATACCAACGATCGCCCAAGGGAAGCCGCCGGACTTGACGCCGGCAAAGTCACAAAGTGCCTTCGGCAGGTCCTTCGCGGTGGATTCGTCCACCTGCACGAACCCGAAAACGTCCTTGCCCGAATCGTCGGCGGACAGGTAGTACCACCCGTCCTCCAGCTGCACGGCGGTCGCTTCGCCCGCGGGGATCGAAACGGTCTCCGCCGACGCGTCCAAACGGGTATACACCGTCACTTCCCCGTCCAGCGCCAATTTCCCGGCACTTTCCGGGTCATACACGACCACTTTCACTGCCGACAGCTCGGAAACATTGTACCCGTCGGTCACGCTGAAGCGCACTTCGTACGCGCCCGGTTCCGCGCTCGAGCCGTTGAGCAGGTAGAACCCATCCCCTTCGAGCATGAACGGCAGTCCTTCCGGGATGTCGAGTTCGGCGGTTTTCAGGTCGCCGCGCAGACTGTCCTCGTCCGCAACGTCCAATCGCCCGGACGTGCGCTCCCCGACCGCACCGACGACGCACTGATCCTGCGCGACGGTCGGCGCAAGGGCGGCGAATGTGCCTTTGACGTACTGATAGGTCATATCATAGACCTGCCGCTGGTCGGTCGAGGCGGCCGCCTGCGAACAGGAAAGGATCCCCGTCACGCCTTGATAGAGCATCATCATATGCCCGTCCATGCAGCCCGTCGCATAGCCGGTATGGACATATTTGTAATACCGCTCGCGGAAATCCGGCTTGCCGATGTCAAGCTCGAACTCCATGCCGAGCCCGTATTTCTTCGCCTGTCCGGCGGAATCCTCCACCGTTCCGGGCAGCGGATCGCCGGTTTCTTCGTTCCCGCCGAACGCATAACCGCTCTGCAGGGTCGCACAGTCGAACCCGAGCTCCACCGCACGTTCGGAACCGGGCGAGCAATAATACGGGATCCAGATGGTTTTCAGATCTTTTTCATGGACGTAGTCGTTGAACGCCATGATGAACGCTTCTTCATCCGAGGTCATGGTGTACTGCACGATCTCCTCGTGCCAGTACAGCCCTTTCAGCTCGAGATGCGCGAAATTCGCGTCCTCGAATGCCCCGACGATGCGGTCGACGTAGGTTTTCAGCAGCTGCGTCCGATTTTCAAGGTTGTTCGGCGAGATCCCGCCGAGCGAATAGCCGCCGAACGCGAGATACGGGACCGAAAGGAACACCGGGTAACGGATTCCCTCTCCCAGTTCCGCACCGTGTTCGCCGACCAGCCGGTCCAAAGCGGCGAGGTTCGTGGTATCCGAAACGCCGAGAAGCTCGTCGATGTATTCGCTCCAGCCGGCTTCGGTCTTGAAATCGTGCGTGTTCGGCAGGAACAGCATGGACGAAAACATGGTATCGGTCACGTTGCCTTCGGTATCGACGTACAGCAGATACGGGAGCAGCTTCTCCTCGGTATACTTGCCGGACGTGTACATCAGCACGATATTGCCGATGCCGTCGATCTGCCCGGCGAATCCGCGTTCCACGAACGGTTCGTCCGCCGACGCGCTTTCCGCGCCGGAAGCGTCCGCCGCGCCGCTGACCGTAATTTCGTCGATGTAGGTATGTACGTCGCTCGAAAACGTGACGCGCACATACCGCGCACGATACGGCTTTTCCAGTTCGACCTTCTGCTCGACGAGCTGCGCGCCGACGCCCGCAATGGAATCCGGGTCGTCGAGCGTGCCGACCGTGCCGAAGGTTTCGCCATCCTCCGACACCGCGACTTTCACATAGCGCGGACATTGCACGCCGCCGTTCGCCCGCAGACTGTCGACCTCCACGGAAGAAACCGCGCAGACCGACTCGAGGTCGATCGTGACGGTGACCGCCGTGCCGCGGTAGAGATGCAGGAACGCCCCGTCCGCCGGCGACGCCGACGTCGCGCGAACGCCGTCCGTCAGCGCGTTTTCCGGCGTATACGCCTTATTCGGGTACGCGTTTTCGATCGGACTGTCATACGAAAGGGTATAGGACTTCCCGACGGAAAGAACCGTCTCCCCTTCCGCCGCGCAAACCGCGGAAATCGGCAAAACCGTCAAAACGCCCGCAAGCAGTACCGACAAAAGCCGTCTCATTCGCAAATTCATTTTCGCTCCTTCAAAGTTTCGCCTTACGCGACGGAATCCTTATAGGCTTCCACCGTCGCGTGCATATCCGTCTCGACCGAGGATTCGATCGCCTCCCAGCGGGAAGCCAGATCGTTGGTCGTGCCGTTGATCAGCGAACCGTAGAAGTTGATCAAAGCGCCGTTGCCCCAGTTGAAATAGGAACCGAGGTCATAGAAACGGCTGCCGTAGACCAGGTCCAGCATCTCGGAGTCCTCTTCGGACAGCGTCTGCAGCTGAAGCGTTTCCTGATAGTACGCCTTTTTGACGTCGCCGCCGTAATAGCCGAGCGCGTCGAGCAGAGCGTACGCCGCATCCATGTTCCTGCAGCAGATCGGGATCCCGATGACGGAGGACTGGTAGCGGTTGACCGTATTGCAGTAACGCTCCTGGCTCTCGTCATACTTCGGGGTCGGCAGGACGCCGAACTCGAAATCCATATCCGTCCGCTTGAGAATGGAGATGGAGCTGGAGGTCGTGTTATAGAACAGCCCTCTCTGATTGACGAACATCTCCTCCAGTTCGGCAAAGCCGTATTTGGACGGCGACGAGCCTTGACCGATGATCAGCTCCGCCCGCTGGGTGATCTGCTTATCCGACATGATCTGGTAGACCTTGTCAAATATGGTCTGCCCCTGCCCGGAATCCACGTTGAGCTGGAAGTAGTCCTCGGTGTCCGGGTCGGTCGTCGCCATCGCGAAATCACAGCCGTTGACCAGCACCGTCGCGCCGTAGGCGTGGGAGAGGTTGCCGTAGGTGGCGTTAAAGCCCCATTCGCCGTTTTCGTCGGCATGGGACACCAGCTTGCACATTTCCTCGAAGAGATCGAGCGTGAACTTACCGTCCTTGACGATGTCGTAAATATCGCCGTATTGCAGCAGATCCGCATTCTCCTCGTACATCTTTTTATTGTAGAGATAGAGATAGATATTGTCGTCGTCCGTGATCAGCGCATCGCCGCTGAGGAAATAGGACTTCCCGGCGATGGAGATCGCGTCCATACATTCGTGATCCCACCACGGCTGGTCGATGCTGAGCTTTTCCGGTTCGATGGACCAGAAAAGGTGATCCGTGATGCTCTGCACCATGTTGTCGACCGAATCGCAGACCAAATCAAAGTCCGCCGTACCAGCTTGCTGCTGTTCGCGAAGGTACGCGACCGGGGTATTATCGGCATCGGTATAGATCTCGATCTTCAATCCGTGGTTCTGCTCGATCAGACCGTTCCGGGCCTCGACCGCCGCACTGACCTTGGTATAATTGCTGTCCTCGTCCGGGACAAACTGCAGTTCGCCGTAGGTATGGCGGCTGGTGCCGACGCAGAGGATCTTGACCGTCGTGTCCTCATAAAAATCCTTGTAGAGGAAATTGTCTTCCGGGCTTGCGGTATCGCCGCCGCTGGCAGTTTGACCCGAAGCGGCGCCGGAGCCGGAGGAAGTCCCCCCGTCGTCCTCACACGCGGCAAGCGCAAAAACGCACAGAAGGGCGACCAACAAAACACAGGTCAGTCGCGCAGCGATGGACTTTTTGCGAAACATAAGGAACCCTCCCGTTTTGGCATTTCTTGGCATTTCTGTAAAATAGTTTCTGTTTTCATTATAGCATAGCACGCTTTTGTTTTCAACGATGTTTTCTCTAAACTTTTAGGGATTATTTTGTGCATTTTGCCCAACCGTCTGTTGAGCGGCCTCCAGCACGGCGAGCTTGATGCAGCAGCACAGGAGCGGCGCCGCTTCCGCCAGTTCGTTGAGAGACGGATAGGTCGGCGCGATGCGCAGAATGTTGTCATTGGGGTCCTGCCCGTAGGGGAACGGCGCACCGGCAGCGGTCAGCACCAGTCCCGCGTCCTTCGCGAGCTCGACGACCCGTTTCGCCGTCCCGCACGGGAGCGTCATGCAGATGAAATACCCGCCGTTCGGCTTGGTCCACGTCACCCCCGGCACTTCGGAAAGCTCCTCCTCGAACACCCGGTAGAGCAGCTGGAATTTCGGGCGAATGATCTCCATATGCACCCGCATCTGCACCCGGACGTCCTCAAGCGTACGGAACACGCGGGAATGGCGGAGCTGGTTGAGCTTGTCATGCCCGATGGTCTGGACCTTCAAACAGGACAGGATGTGCGCGATGTTGCGCGGACTGGACGCGAGGCAGGAAATCCCCGCCCCGGAATAGGTGATCTTCGACGTGGACATGAATTCGATGAACAGGTCCTCGTTGCCGTACTTCGCCGCCTCGGAGAAAATTTCCAGAAGCGTGTCCGGCGTGTCGGTCAGGTCGTGCAGGACGTAGGCGTTGTCCCAGAAAACCAGAAAATCCTTTGCTGCAGGCTTGAGCTGGGCGAAACGCTTGACGACCTCGTCGGAATAGGTGATCCCGCTGGGGTTCGCGTACTTCGGAACGCACCAGATGCCCTTGATCGTGTCGTCCTCGGCGACCAGCTTTTCGACCAGGTCCATATCCGGCCCGTCGGACAGCAGCGGGACGTTGATCATGCGGATGCCGAAAAGCTCGCAGATGGCGAAGTGGCGGTCATACCCCGGCACGGGACAGAGGAACGAGATCTGCTCGTACTTGCACCAGGGCTTGCAGTCCTCCCGCACCCCGCAGAGCATCGCTCGCGCCACCGTATCGTACATCAGGTTCAGGCTGGAATTGCCCCCGACGATGACCTGCTCCATCGGCACGTTGAGGATCTCGCCGAAGAGCCGTTTCATTTCGTTGATACCGTCAAGCCCGCCGTAGTTGCGGCAGTCCGTGCCGGTTTCGGAAAAGCATTCGTCGTTGCGAATGACGGCGGTCAGCAGGCGGGACATGGTGCCGAGCTGTTCGGGAGAGGGCTTCCCGCGGGACATATCCAGTTTCTTTCCGCGGGCTTTGATGGTTTCGTACTGCTTGATGAGCTGTTCGTGATTCATGCGTTTCGCTTCCTTTTTTCTGATAACATATACAGCGTATTCGCGTCGGTTAGAATTCGGCACTGCCGGCGGTGCGGGGGAACGGTTCGACGTCGCGGATATTGGAGATGCCGGTCAGGTACATGATGAGCCGTTCAAAGCCCAGCCCGTACCCGGCGTGCTTGACCCCGCCGTACCGGCGCAGGTCGAGGTACCACCAGTAGTCCTCTTTGCGAAGCCCCAGCTCGTCCATACGCGCTTCGAGCACGTCCAGCCGTTCCTCGCGCTGGGAGCCGCCGATCAGCTCGCCGACGCCGGGGACCAGCATATCCGCCGCGGCGACGGTCTTTCCGTCGTCGTTGAGACGCATATAGAACGCCTTGATCTCCTTCGGATAGTCCGTGACGAACACGGGGCGGCCGAAAACGGTTTCGGTCAGGTAGCGTTCGTGCTCGGTCTGCAGGTCGCACCCCCACGAGACCGGGTAGACGAAGGACTGCTTGCTTTCCTGCAGCAGCTTGACCGCTTCGGTATAGGTGCAACGGGCGAAGGCGTTGTCCGCGACGAGCGTCAGCCGTTCGAGCAATCCCTTGTCGACGAATCGGTTGAAGAACGCGAGCTCGCTTTGGCAAACGTCGAGCACCCGTCGAATGACGTAACGGGTCATCTCCTCGGCGAGGGCGGTGTCGTCCTCGAGGTCGGCGAACGCCATTTCCGGCTCGATCATCCAGAATTCCGCCGCGTGGCGGGGGGTATTGGAGTTTTCGGCGCGGAAGGTCGGACCGAACGTGTAGACGTTGGCGTAGGCGAGCGCGAAGCATTCGGCTTCCAGCTGGCCGGAAACGGTCAGGTTGGCGGGCTTGCCGAAGAAGTCCTTGGCATAATCCACCTTCCCGTCCTCGCGCAAAGGCGGTTTTTGCGGGTCGAGCGTGGTGACGCGGAACATCTCCCCCGCCCCCTCGCAGTCGCTCGCCGTGATGATCGGGGTGTTCACATAGACGAACCCCTTCTCCGCGAAAAACTGATGGATCGCCTGCGCGGCGACCGAACGGACGCGGAATACCGCGTTGAACGTATTGGAACGCGGACGCAGGTGCGCGATGGAGCGCAGGAACTCGAAGGAATGGCGCTTCGGCTGGAGCGGATATTCCGGCGAGGACGCGCCGACCACCTCCACCCGTTCCGCCTTCAGCTCGAACGGCTGCTTGGCGTCCGGCGTCAGCACCAGCGTCCCGTCGACGAGCAGGGACGCGCCGACGTTCTGGCGGGAGATCGCCCTATAGTTTTCCAGCTTGCTTTCCTCCAGCACCACCTGAAGGTTCTGGAAGCAGGTGCCGTCGTTAAGCTCGATGAATCCGAAGCTGTTGGAGGCGCGGATACTGCGGACCCAGCCGCCCAATTTCAGCGTCCGCCCGGCGAAGGCGTCCGGCGAAGCGAAGATCGACCGCACGGCGGTCAGTTCCTGTTTGATTGCCATAAAACCCTCCGAAATCATTTTTTTTCGCAATTTTTCATAGTATACCACATTCCCGCGTCTCTTGCAAGTCCCCGACGGAAAAAATTCACAGAAAATTTGTCGGTATTTTGCGTCTCCCCCTTGCAATTCCGTTTTGGGTGTGGTATACTCTTTCTATCTGTGAAAAGGAAAAACGGTCCGATCGGCGTCCGTCGCCGAAACGGGTGAAGCATATGGGTGCCCAAGTCAATACCGATCCCCAACCGAATACCGCGAAAGCCCGGCAGACGTTTTTGGGGAGGATCCCCGCGTCGGTGTGGGCGTATTTTGCTGTGTACGGCGTTCGGAAAGAGGACGTCCTGCTCGCGTTGCGCAGCGACCTTTCGGTCGACGGGCAGTCCTGCGACTGCTTCGTCCTGCTGACCGAAAAAGAGGTCTTACGCGCCGAAGGGTACCTTGAGATCACCCGCGAAAAGGGACTCTCGTCCTCCGGCAACCGCCGCCGTGCGGAAGCCTACCGAGCGGATCAACCGTTCCGTATGCCGGTGTCGTCCGTCCGCGAGCCGGAGGTCGAACTGCTTCTTTCGAGCGGTCGCGCGGTCTGCACGGACGCGGACGACGGCGAATCGCTTCAACTGTTCGGGTTTACCGCAACATACAGCCACGACGCGACCGTTTTCTGCCGCGCCGTCGTCGAATTGCAGGAAAACGGCTTTCTCTCCGAGCGGTTGCTCAAGGGGGAGGACGCGGACAGCAAGATCTGCCCCCGCTGCGGACGGCGGTTCCCGGACCGCGGACGGCGCTACTGCCCGCACTGCCTTGAAAAGACCGGGCTTGCCAAGCGGCTCGCCGGAATGTTCCTGCGCTACAAGGGGTTCGTGCTGTTGATCCTGCTTACCCTGTTGCTCAACGTCGGGCTTTCGCTGGTCACGCCATACATCAGCAACAGCGTGCTCTACGCCGACGTGCTGGACCCGTCCGGCTCGCTGTACGGGAAGATCGGCGCTCTGGTGCTGACGCTCATGGCGGTACGGCTGCTGTCGCTGCTGGTCAGCCTCGTGACCGGGACGGTCAACGCGAAGGTCGCCGCCGAGGTGTCCTACGACCTCAAGACCGACATCTTCCAATCGCTCGGCAAGCTGTCCTTCTCCTTCTTTACCAACCGGCAGACCGGCTCGCTGATGACCCAGATCAACAGCGACTCGACCACCATCTACTGGTTCTTCTGCGACGGCTTCCCCGCCCTGCTTTCCCAGATCATTCAGCTGCTTGTGCTGCTGGTCGTGATGTTCGGGATCAACGTGGAGCTGACGCTGTACACGTTCGCGACCATTCCGCTGTTCTTCGTCTCGTTCCAGCTGCTTTCGCGCCTTTTTGAAAAGCTGTATGCGCGGAACTGGTCCCGTCGGGCTTCCTATAACTCGTTCCTGTCGGACGTCATCAACGGCGTGCGCGTCGTCAAGGCGTTCTCGCGGGAGGACGCGGAAACCAAGCGCTTCGGCGCCCGCAGCGAAGCCGCCGCGGAAGCGTCGAAGGAGCTGGAATACACCGCTTCCCGCATCTATCCGTTCCTCGGATTTGCGCTCAAGCTCGGCAGTTACGTCGTCTGGCTGGTCGGCGGGTGGTACATCATGGACGGGACCCGTATGGATTTCCCGACGCTCATGACCTTCTCCGCCCTGCTTTCGCTGGTCTACTCCCCGATCGAGATGCTTTCGGACGTGACCGACTGGTGGAGCGACTGCCTGAACGCTCTCAAGCGGCTGTTCGACATCAAGGACGCGAAGGTGGAGGTCGCCGAGTCGCCGGACGCGATCGACCCGGAGGTCCTGCGCGGGGAACTGGAGTTCCAAAACGTCACCTTCTCCTACGTCGAGAACCGCAAGGTGCTCACGGATATCTCCTTCCACGTCCCGGCGGGGAAAACGCTCGGCATCGTCGGGCAGACCGGCGCCGGAAAGTCCACCATCGCGAACCTCGTCACCCGCCTTTACGACTGCGACGAGGGGCAGGTCCTGCTCGACGGCAGGAATATCAAGGACTATTCCTTCGCCTGCTTGCGGCGGAACATCTCGATCGTTTCGCAGGAAACCTACCTGTTCAACGGCACGGTGCTGGAAAATATCCGCTACGCCCGCCCGGACGCGAGCTACGAGGAGGTCCTCGCGGCCGCCCGGACCGCCCACGCGCACGATTTCATCATCGGCTTCCCGGACGGCTACCAGACCCGCATCGGGCAGGGCTTCCGGCAGCTTTCCGGCGGGGAGCGTCAGCGCCTTTCCATCGCACGCGCCCTGCTGAAAAATCCCCGGATCCTGATCCTCGACGAAGCGACGTCCGCCATGGACACCCAGACCGAGCGCAGTATCCAGAACGCCCTGACCGAGCTGTCCCGGACCCGCACGACCCTCGTCATCGCCCACCGGCTCTCCACCCTGCGGGACGCCGATTCCCTCATCGCCATCGAAAACGGCAAGCTGATGGAAGCGGGGACTGCGTCGGAGCTGATGGAGAAGCAGGGCGTCTACTACAAGCTCTACACCCTGCAGGCGGAAGCGCTCAAGAACGTCGGCATCGCGGCGGACTGAAAGCCGCCCTTTTCCGCCCGAAAGCACCAAAAAAACACCTTTTGCATACCCTTTCAGCGAGGGTTCGCCTTCCTTTTTGAAAAGATCACTCCCCCCACGGAGGTTTAGTATTCTATGCGAATGACCGAAAAACTGTACATCAACGGCGGAAAGCGCCTGCAAGGAACCATCTGCTGCGGCGGCATGAAGAACGCCGCCGAGCCGATCCTTTTTGCGTCTATCCTGGTCGGAGACGTCTGCACCATCGAGCACGTCCCGGCGGTCGAAGATACCCGTTTCATCTGCGACATCCTCGATTCGCTCGGCGCGAAGATCGACTTTGACGGCGACGGGCGGATCCGCATCGACACCCGTCCGGTCACCCGGGCGGTCATCGAGCGGGCGGATTCCTGCAAGCTGCGCTCCTCCTATTACCTGCTCGGCGCGGGACTTGGGCGGTTCGGGTACGCCAGCACCGGCCTGCCCGGTGGGTGTGACTTCGGCTCGCGCCCGATGGACCAGCACATCAAGGGGTTCCGTGCGCTGGGCGCGACGGTCGAAAAGGGCGAGCTGCCCGACGGAAATATCACCTGCGACAGCCGGGAGAACGGGCTGAACGGCGCGTCGATCTACCTCGACGTCCCGTCGGTCGGCGCGACCATCAACATCATGCTCGCCGCCTGCAAAGCGAACGGCAGCACGGTCATCGACAACGCGGCGCGGGAACCGCACGTCGTCGACGTCGCGTCCTTCCTCAACAGCTGCGGCGCGGACATTCTCGGCGCCGGAACGCCGACCATTCGCATCAACGGCGTTCCCGAGCTGCACGGCTGCACCTACGCCGTCGTGCCGGACATGATCGAAGCCGGCACCTACATGATCGCCGCCGCCGCGACCCGCAGCGAGGTCACCGTTTCCAACGTCATTCCCCGCCACCTCGAATCCCTGACCGCCAAGCTGCAGGAGATGGGGGTCCCGGTCGAGGAGGGCGACGACAGCATCACGATACACGCCCCGGCGGAGGACGACGCGCCGATGCACGCGGTCCGCGTCAAGACCGCCTTTTACCCGGGTTTCCCGACCGACCTCCAGCCGCAGATCGCCGTCCTGCTCTGCCTCGCCAACGGGGAAAGTCGGCTGACCGAATCCGTCTGGGCGAACCGCTTCCAGTACGTGCCGGAGCTGCTGCGCATGGGCGCACGAGTGACGTTTTCCGGGTCCGACCTGCTGATCACCGGCGTGGACGCCCTGCAAGCCGCCAACGTGCGTGCCGTCGACCTGCGTGCCGGGGCCGCGATGGTCATCGCGGCGCTGTCCGCCGAGGGGCGGACGGTCGTCGACGACATTCACCATATCCTGCGCGGATACGAGCATATCGTCGAAAAGCTGACCGCCGTCGGCGCGGATATCCGCCGCGTCGAGCTTTCGGACGAGGTCTGATTTTTTCCTCGCCCCCTTTCAGGCATCGCCAAAAAGCGAGGGCGACCCGAAAAGGGGGCGTCCGTTCGGACGTTTCGGATCCGACCGGCGATCCCCGCCGCACGGAAACGACAAAGGGCTGCCGCACATCGTGCCTTTACGCACGGGCGGCAGCCCTGTTTTTTTTCAGCGAAACAGCGAGAGGAAATACGGCTCCTTCGCGCGAACCTCGACGCCGTTCAGATACGCGAGCAGCGGAAAATCCGCTTTTTCCGGGCGGAAGCGCAGAGAATAGGCGCACAGCGCCTGGTGCGCGAACCCGCTTTGCCGGTCCGCCTTGTTGACGGCGTACTTCCCGTCGCCGAGCAGCGGATGCCCCGCGTCGGCGAACTGCACGCGGATCTGGTGCGTCCGCCCGGTCAACAGGGTGATTTCCAGCAGGGAAAGCCGCTTTTCCCGGTCGGTCCGCAGCACACGGTAACGGGTGACCGCCTCCTTGCCGGAACGGGAACTGACGCGGACGGTATTGGTCCTCGCGTCCTTCTCCAGCCGGCTCCGCAGCTCGCCCGACGGGTGCGAAAACAGCCCGTGGACGGCGGCAAGGTAGGTCTTTTCGACCTGCCGGCGCTTGATCATCCCGTTCATCTCCGCGAGCGCACGGGCGTTCTTCGCGGCGATGACCAGCCCCTCGGTGTTGCGGTCGATGCGGTTGCAGAGGGCGGGGGCGAAGGCGTTTTCGGCTTCCGGGCGGTAGGCGCCTTTCCGATAGAGGTAGGCTTGAATCAGGTGAATGAGCGTGTAGACCTGTTCCTCCTCGTCCGAATGCACCAGCAGTCCGGCGGGCTTGTCCGCGACGAGCAGGTTTTCGTCCTCGTAGGCGACGCGCAGGGCGTCCGTTTCCCCCAGAAGCTGTCGGAACGCTTCCCTTTCGGGCGGCCGCTCGAAAAATTCGTCCCGGATATACAGCGAAAGCACGTCCCCCTCCCGCAAAACGGTGGATTCCGTCGCCTTCTTGCGGTTGACGGTCACGCATTTCTTGCGAATGTACTTGTACAGCAGGGAAGTCGGCATGGTCCGAAATGTTTTCGCGAGGAATTTATCCAGCCTCTGTCCGCTGTCGTTGGGACCGACGACCAGCTCTCTCATGCGTCCTCCCGCAGCCGGAACACCCCGAAGCATTCCGGGCGGTGGAAGTCCGGCGTCTCGCTGTCCACCGGCGCCCACATCCCGTAATGCGGGATCGGCGTTTCGTCCCCGCACTTGTAGAAGTTGCCGCGCAGCTCGTCCCCGGGCGCGAACGTGTCCTTTCCGAACAGCGTCCCGACCTGTCCGAGCGTAAAGAACGCGTCGACGGTCCAGCGGTCGTCGAACCGCTTTGCGCGCACGGCGGGCAGGTCCGAAAGCAGCTCGTGCAGCGGGGTCTTCGGCTTGCGCCCGGGCCGCAGGGCGGACAGGAACGCGCCGTTGGCGTTCATTTCAAAGTTGATGTAGTTCGGCTGCGTCGGATTGAAATTGACGAAGCATTCCAGACAGCTGTCCTTGTAGACCGGCTGGTTATAGACGGTGCTGTCCGCCTTCGGGTCCGTTTCAAACGCTTCCATGTGCAGCGCAAAGCCCGCGTCCCGCACATACACCATCTGCGCGAAGGCCTTCGGGGCATATCCCGCGGTCCAGCGGTAGGTCGAGATGTCCGCTTTCGGGACGTTTGTAAAGTCCGCGCACGGGCGGATCAGGACGGGATAGAGCGGGGTGTTGCCGGTTTGCATACGCGTTTCCTCCCATAGGACGTTTTTCCGCTTCCCATCATACACTTTTTTTGCATTCCTGTCAACCGAATCGCGAAAAAAATCTTGCAAATTCGCTCGGAAAGCGTTATACTGTATAGGAGCAGTATAAAGCAACGAAAGGACACGGTCATGAACGCGAAACCGGCGGAAAAGATCCCCGTCATCCTGCAAACCTTCCTTTCCTATAAGGAAACCATCCAAGGGCGCTCCCGCCTGACGGTACAGCAGTACTATACCGACCTGCGCATCTTTTTCCGCTTCCTGCGGGTGTCCCGCGGGGAGGTCGAACTCGACCCGGGCGACCCGGAAGCGTTCTCAAAGGTGTCCATCGACCGCGTCGACCGCGATTTCGCTGCGAGCGTGACGACCGACGAGGTCTACGCGTTCCTGCTGTGGCTCGCCCACGACCAGGGGAACCGTCCCGCCGCCCGTGCGCGTAAGCTGTCCGCCCTGCGCTCGTTCTACAAGTACCACACGACCAAATCCCACCAGCTCGAAAACGACCCGACCCGGGACATCGACACCCCCAACGTCAAGCAGGCCCTGCCGAAGTACCTCTCGCTCGACGAAAGCCGCGCCCTGCTCGAAAGCGTCGACCCGTCCTCGGAGACCTATCGGCGGGACTACTGCATGATCACCTTTTTCCTCAATTGCGGGATGCGGCTTTCCGAACTCGTCGGCATCAACCTGCAGGACATCGACAGCGACATGCGCAGGCTGACCGTGACCGGCAAGGGCAGCAAGCAGCGGACCGTCTACCTCAACAACGCCTGCCGGCTTTCCCTGACCGAATACCTGAAGGTCCGCGAGCAGATCGGCCGCACCGAGAGGCACCCGATCCGGGACAAGCAGGCGCTGTTCCTCAGCGAGCGCGGCAACCGCATTTCCAACAAGACCGTCCAGTGGGTCATCAAGAAGCACCTCGCGCTGGCAGGGCTGGAAGGAAAAGGGTACTCGACCCACAAATTACGCCACACGGCGGCGACGTTGATGTATAACAACGGCGGGGTGGATATCCGCGTCCTGAAGGACATCCTCGGTCACGAGCAGCTCACGACCACCCAGATCTACACCCACGTTTCCGACCGCAAGCTGGCCGAAGCGATGGACGCCAATCCCCTGTCCGACGAAAAGCCGGAAGAAAGAAAGGAACCGAAATGAAAGAGCAAACCATCTCCATTTGCAGCTACGACGTCCTGCCGGACGGAACTGTCAAGCCGTCCGCCCTGCAGCGGTATTTCCAGCAGATTGCCCTCGACGACGTTTCCGCTTCCGGCGCGACCTACCCCGCCATGCGGGAACATTCGATGGTGTTCGTGCTGACCAAGCTCCGCATGGAAGTCCTCCGCCCGATCCGTTCCGGCGACACGGTCACCTTGAGTACCTACCCGTACAAGATCGAGGGCGTAAACTTCTTCCGTGCCTTCGAGGTCTGGCGGGGAGAGGAGCTGGTCTGCTGTGCGGACAGCCGGTGGGTGCTGATCAATTACGCCCGCCGGACCATCCTGCGCCCGTCGGAACTGCCGTTTCCCTTGACGGCGACCATGCCGACCGTGCCGCTGCCGGTCCTGCCGCGCAGGATCTCCCCGGTGCGTGCGCCGGAAAGCACGACGGCGCGGAAGGTGCTGCTGACCGAGGTGGACGAGAACCGCCACCTGAACAACTGCGTCTATTCCGACTATCTGCTCGACCACCTTCCGGCGGACGTCCTGCGGAATCCGCTGCGCTCGCTGTGCATCCTGTTCGACCACGAGGCGTACCTCGGCGACACGGTCGAACTGCGCTACGAACGGGTCGAGGAGGGCTATATCGTCGACGCGCTGGACCGCACGACCGAAAAATCCTGCTTTCAGGCGTTATTGGGTCTTGATTTTTCGGGGAAACTATAGTATAATGAAGGGCAGGAAGGAGGGAATGACCCGGTGGACAAGATCGTCAAGACCGTCGCGCAGAACAAAAAGGCCTACCACGAATACTTCGTCGACGACCGCTTTGAAGCGGGACTGCTGCTTTCGGGCACCGAGGTCAAGTCCGTCCGCAAGGGTTCGCTGAACCTGAAGGACTCCTTCTGCCGGGTGGACGGCGGCGAACTCGTCGTCTATGGGATGCACATCAGCCCGTACGAGAACGGCAACATCTTCAACCGCGACCCGTACCGTCCGCGCAAGCTGCTCATGCACAAGCGGGAGATCATGCGTCTGTTCGGGCTGGTCGGGCAAAAGGGCTACGCGTTGGTGCCGCTGTCGGTCTATTTTCGCGGGAAATGGGCGAAAATGGAAATCGGGCTGTGCCGGGGCAAAAAGCTCTACGACAAGCGGGACGCGGACGCGGAAAAGACCGCGAAGCGGGAAATGGACCGTGCCTTCAAGGAAGGAAATCGGTAACGAAACGGGGGCGTAAAGGTTTCGACTGGGATCTTGAACGTGGGTAAGCGAGCGGAAGCGCACACCTTCCTTAAAAGGTGCAAAACAAACAAACGCTAACAATAACAGCGAACTCGTAGCTGCCTAAGCGCAGCTGCCGTCATCCCCGGGGGTACCGCGACCCGGGTGTATGGCGTGACTGAGCGGTGAACGTGCTCGGAGGGGCGTCCCGACCTCCGGCATGAAGAATCGGGACTACTTTTCCGGGGCGGCCGTGCATACCTGCCCCGGGCGGGGAATGTAAGTATGTACTGCGCTCGGAGAAAACCCGCCGGAAGGGTCTTAGGACAGGGGTTCGATTCCCCTCGCCTCCACCATTAGAGGAGTAAACGAACACGCGCGGCTCTTTGTATGTAGCACGGCGTTCGTGATGCTCCTGCCCTTGTCTGTCGTAGGGTGAAGAACGGCAGAAAAAACAAAAAGGCCCGCACGGCGTCCAGAAGGCGCTGTGCGGGTCTCTTTTCTTTGGGTGATGTTTACTCGGCCTTCGAGCTTTCGACGCTCTGTGCGTCGTTTTTCGCGCTCTCTGCGGGCCCTGCAATATAGCCGGCGATGTTGGCGTTCTTCTGCCAGTTATCCTTCGCGGCCGTGAGGGCGTCCTCGATCCACTTCGTCAGGGTTTTCTCCGAGATGAAGGCTTTGAGGATCGCCGGGAGTTTCGGGTAGATCGCCGTGACGACCTGCGCCAGCTTCAGAGAGCCGGTGCCGCTGCCGAGATCCTTCTCCGCCTCCGTGACGAGCGCGTAGAGCATTTTCATCACGACGGACTTGTTGCCCTTGAAGGCGAAGAAGATGACCGCCGCCAGAGCGGCGACGATCAGAAGGACGAAGTCCCAGTTGTTGACGATGTAGTTGACGACGTTCATGTCTATCACTCCTTCTCGTTTTGCTTTTCGTGTTCCTCGCAGGGGAACGGGCAGCTCTCGCAGTCCTCTCCGGGCTTGCAGCCTTTCCCGTCCCATTTGACGAGGTTGATGATCCAGATGACCATGCACGCGAGGCCGATCACTGGCGGGATCAGATTGAGCAGGGCCCCGATCTGCTCCGCGGTCATGACTTCGTGAAGGCGTCGCGGTCTACCCAGCCGTAGACGGTGGAGGAGGAGCCGCTGATCGCCTTCAGGTGATACGGGTGCTTGCTTTTGTTGGGGAGGTAGATCTGCGTGATCTTAGCCTTGCCCGGCTTGCAGGAGGGCCCGGTCGCCGCGTTGGCGTTCGCGTAGTGGACGGAGCCGGTGAAGTTGACGATGTCCCCGACGGCCGGCGTCCAGTTGTCAGCAGCAGGAGCAGCCGCTCCGATGTCCGCGGCGTCTACCCAGCCGTAGACGTTGGACGAGCTGTCGACGTGGATGATGTGGTAGGGGTGCTTCCCGCCCTTGACGATCTTCGTGATCTTCGCCTTGCCGGGCTTCGCCGCGGGGCCGGTGGTCGCGTCCTCGCTGACGTAGTGGACGGAGCCGGTGAAGTTGACGATGTCGCCGACCTTCAGCTCCTTCGAGGTGTTGCCGCCGGTGGATCCGCCGGAGCTGCTGCCGGTGGAGATCGCGGAGAGCGTTTTCTCGTCTACCCAGCCGTAGACGCCGCCGACGAAGTTGCCTGCCTCATTGACCGCGCGGGCGTGGTACGGGTGTTTCCCGCTCGGATAGACGTCGGTGATCTTCGCCCTGCTGGCCTTCACGGCCGGGCCGCTGCTCGCGTTCGCGCTGGTGTAGTGGTAGCCGCCGGAGAAGTTGACGATCTGACCGACGGAGAACTTCAGCGAGGAGGATCCGCTGCCGGTGTTGCCGCCGGTGCTCCCGCCGGTGTTGCCGGAGGATCCGCCGGTCGACTTGCCGGCCGTTTTCACGTCCTCGTTCTTGCCCGTGTAGGTGACGTAGGGGAGCTTGCCGTGCTTCGTCCAGTTGCGGGTGTTGTAGCCGCTCCGGGTGTTATTGCAGGCCGTGATCTGGACGTTGTTCGACCATTTCGGCGTACACTCGACCGCGAGGCCGCCGCCGATATAGAGGCCGATGTGTCCCTCCATCCAGACAGCCTCGCCGATCTCTATCTTCGAGAAGTCGGTGGAGACGCCGGAGCAGACGCGGATCATGCTGTCAGCGCCGATGTCCGGCACGCCGTTTATGGCATAGCCGGCGCCGCCGTACTGCTTCGAGGCGTCGCCGCACCATCCCCAGAGCAAGCCCTTGATGAAGCAGACGCAGTCGAAGCCGAAGGTGTCGGCGCTCGCAGCGTTGATCATCTTCGTCCTCGCGGGGTCTTTGTTGTAGGAGTGGTTCGTCGTGTACCTCTTTTTGTTGGCGTCATTCATAGGCGCGCCGAAGCAGCCCATGACGTAGAGGGTCTTGTAGTTCTTCGCAGCGTTCTCGGCCCTCTGAGCGAGCTCTGCCGCGGTCGTGATTTTCCCGGACATTGTGGTTCCTCCTTTGTTGCTGGTGGTAGTCTTTGGCGCGAACTGGTCGAAGAAGGTCTGACCGTAGCCCGCGCGGGTGTTTTGGACGCTGGTGCCCTGATTTGCAGGGCGCTCGAAGTTCAGGAGCACGGCGTTCGAGGCTTCGAGGATGCTCCCGGTCTTTTTCAGCGTCGCGAGCACGCCGGCGAAGTCCTCGGCGAGCTCTTTGAGCAGGAAGCCGAGCTGCATCTCCAGATCGCCGATCGAGGCGCCGCGGCTCCTCGCGTAGTTCAGGAGCGCCTCCTTCCGTGACCAGTACGTCCACTGTGCGAGACCGTAGCCGGCCGAGTCGCGGACGAAGTTCGCATAGCTGCCGGAGTCGACGGCGGCGGTGTAGGCCGCGTCCGTCATTCCCAGCGATTTCTCGTAGGTGTTTTGCAGGTTGTTCGGCACGAGGCCGCTCTCGGCCTGCAAATTTCCCATGAGGCCCGCGGCGCCGTGCGCCGTGAGCCCGTTGTCGGTGAGAAAATTCCAGATTTTCTCGGCGTTGTTTTTACCTCTGAGACTCATCGTTCTCCTCCTTCTGTCTCTGTCTTTCGAGCGCTTCCCGGCGTCTGGCTTCGGCTTCGTCCTGCTTCTGCCACTCCCGATCCTGCCGGCGCTCTTTGGTCGTTTTGATCCACGCCATCGCGCCGCACTCGCCTCCGAGCGCGGCAAATACGCAGGTGACGAGGGTGTCCGGGATCATCCCGGTCGCCTCGAAAACTGCGATCATTTTCAGCGTGAACGCTAAAAGGGCGACGGCGATGACGATGAGGATCAGGTTCATCGTGCCGAAGCCCTTCTTCTGGTTTTCGTGTTTTCCTTTCACGTCGCCCGCCTCCTTTACGAGTCGAAGATCGCGGCGATGCCCTGTTTCTGAAGGAACTCCTTCTGCGCGTGCTTCACGGTCGCGGCATAGTCCAGCGCGGCGTGCATATCCCCGTTGCAGTGTGCGTCGGGGATCCTCTGCACGGCCCTCGCTGTGGCCTCCGCGAGCGCGATCGCGGCGCTCGTGCTCTGCACGATGAGCAGCTCCAGATCCTCGTGCGCCTGTTCGCGTTCTTCCAGCGCCTTCCGGCGGGCGTCCGCCTCGTTCTTTTCCCTTTGCCGGCGTTCCTCCTCCTGCTTCGCGCGTTCGGCGTCTCGCTTCGTGATGCGCCGTTGGAGCAGCCAGAAGCAGAAGCCGGTGACGGCAGAGGGTACGCCCATAAAGACGACGAGCTGGTAAAGTGAGATTTCGATCATTCTGTTAAATCCTCCGTTTCCGCCCTTTGGAACACGACGTTCCGCTCGATCCATCGCCGGAGCCCGTAGCTGTTGCAGTGCTTCATGAGTCCGTAGTAGCTCTGCATCGTGCTCTCGACCGCTTCGAGGTCGATGAGGCCGGCCGCGTACTCCTTTTCGATGTATCGGATCCGGGCTTTCATTTTTCGCAGCGTTTTCCGCTTGATTTTTCTCCAGTCCGTGTGGACTTGGTAGCCGACGAAGGTGATCCCGTTCTTGACCTTGTTGATCGTTGTCTTTGCGTTTAGGTCGAGGTGGAGCTCGCGGTTCAGGAAGCCCTCGATCTCGTCCCTGACTTCGTTCGCCTCCTCCTTCGTCGGGAGCAGGGCGATCATGTCGTCCATGAGGCGCTCGAAGTAGTGGACTTTGAGGGTGTGCTTCACGAACTGGTCGAGCTCGTTGAGGCAGACGTTCGCGAGGAGCTGAGACGTCAGGTTTCCGATCGGCATCCCGACCTCGAAAAGCCTCTCCGAGGGTGGGATGCTGTCGGCCTCGACTCCCGGCGGAAGTCCGAACGGCGTGTGGTCGCAGTTGATGATCCGCTCCATGAGCCAGAGAAGGCCCTCCTCGTCCGGGAACTTCTGCCGCAGGATCCGCATGAGAACGTCGTGATCCACGCGGTAGAAATACTTCGAGACGTCGAGCTTCAGGTAGTACCACTCGCCCGGCTTCCGTTCGACGGCCTGCATCCAATACTGGAGCCTATCGACCGCGCGCGACGTGCCTTTGCCGACGCGGCAGCCGTAGGAGTGAAAAATAAATTGATTGTCAAAAATCGGATTGAGCTGCAAATAGATCGCCCACTGCACGACGCGATCCTTGAAGCTGAGCGCCATGATGAGGCGTTTCTTCGGCTCGAAGACGTAGAACTCGCGGTATCTCCCGACGGTGTAGGTGCGCCAGATGAGCTCGTTCTGGATCTCGATCAGGTTCTCCTCCAGATGCGCCGAGAAGTGCGCGACGTCGTCCCGGAACCATTTCTCCTTGCCGGCTTCGTGGTACGCGCGGAGCAGGTTCTCCCATGAGTAAATCCGCTCGAAAATTGTGGGCTTTTCCATTGTTGCCGCCTCCTCCTGTTGTTAATAAAAATGGCCGCGTGTGACAGTCCTTCCGCCCGACGTCTTTCCGGGTTGCCATGCCGGCGACTTCCGGGCCTGTGCCCCGTGAGGGGCGCGTATAGCCTGCGCGTTTTGCCGCGGATCCTCTGAGGCTTTTGACCTCCTCGCCCCGCGGCTTCATTCTTTGGCGCTGTGCGCCGGGAGATGCGCCCCTTTGACCTCTGAGGCGCTCGCGCCCGTAGGTTTTGAGCTTTCACCGATTGAGGCCGAAGCGGGCCGGAAGCCGATGTTCGTGTTGACGTTGGAGCGGGGATTGTTGCCGTTGAGGTTGAACACACCAGCGTTCGCGCCGTTGTTCCAGTTGCCCCCGCGGATGCCGAGCCGCGACTTTTTCTCGGCGCATCCCCCATGTCTATCACTCAGGCGAGGCCGGAGGCTTCGCCGTTGTGGACTGGATCCACTTGCCGAGGAGTCTGCCGATCTCGTCGAGCTCCGCCGACCAGTCGCGATGCAAACCGGGGCTGATGACTTTCGTCTCCGGCGCGACCGCGACGTCGATGAGGGCGCGATGCACTTCGAGCTCCGTGTCGAGCTCGAACTGGAAGTGCTGCCGCTTTGACGTCCGCGACTTGTTTGCCATGATCGCCAGCCTCAGCATCTTCAGCTGTGTCTCCTGAATTGCAGCGCCGAGCGTGAACTTTTCCGGCTTTCGGAAGTTCGCGATCCGGGCGGAGCTTTTGAGGATCAGGCGGGAGATCTTCTGTTGTAGGATTAGGTCTGCCATGTGTTACCTCCTGAAATAGGGAGGCCCGGACAGAGCCGGGCCTCTTTCAGATTTCCAGAGCGCAGAGCTCAGGGTGTCGGAATAAAAGCGGGCCGGAAGCCGATG
>CANRIX010000002.1 GCA_947630765.1 uncultured Clostridia bacterium
GCTTCCACGAGCGCGACGATCGCGTCGGAAATGGCTTTCGCCATCGCGTCGACCTCGGCCTGTTCATTGGCCTTCTTGCCTCTGACGACTGCATTGACCGCATCTTCCAGAGCTTTCCAGGATTCCGCGGTGTAGTCGTCTTCGTTCAGAGCCTCTACAACCTTCAGCAATTCGTCAACTGCGGTGTAATCCGCGTCAGCAATCGGGGCTTTCTCAAGCGCGGCAATTGCATCAAGGATGTCCTGCGCCATCTTATCGACCTTCTCCTGATCGGTGATGGGCAGACCGTTTACGACCGCATCGAGCGCATCCTGCAGCTTCTTCCAAGAATCCGCCGTGTAGTCGGATTCCTCGAGCTTGGAAGCGATATTTTTCGCTTCGTTCACTTTGCTGTAGTCCGCACCACTGTATTCCAGTGCGTCGATCGCGTCGAGGATAGCTTGCGCCATTGCGTCGACTTCAGCTTGCTCGGTAATGTTCTTGTTTCTGTCGACCGCAGTGATTGCTTCCTGCAGTTTGGCCCAAGAATCTTTCGTGTAGTTGGATTCATCGAGCTGGTTCGCTTTGGCGATCGCTTCGTCCACCTTGGTGTAGTCCGCAGGCTTGTATTCCAGTGCGTCAATCGCGTCGAGGATGGCTTGCGCCATCGCGTCGACTTCAGCTTGCTCGGTAATGTTCTTGGTTCTGTCGACCGCGTCGAGCGCTTCCTGCAGCTTGGCCCAGGATTCCGCCGTGTAATTGCCTTCTTCGAGCAAATCAGCTTTGGCGATCGCTTCGTTCACCTTGGTGTAGTCCGCAGGTTTGTATTCCAGTGCGTCGATCGCGTCGAGGATGGCTTGCGCCATCGCGTCGACATCAGCTTGCTCGGTAATGTTCTTGGTTCTGTCGACCGCGTCGAGCGCTTCCTGCAGCTTGGCCCAGGATTCCGCCGTGTAATTGCCTTCTTCGAGCAAATCAGCTTTGGCGATCGCTTCGTCCACCTTGGTGTAGTCCGCAGGTTTGTATTCCAGTGCGTCGATCGCGTCGAGGATAGCTTGCGCCATCGCGTCGACCTTTTCCTGATCGATGTCGGGCAGACCGTAAACGACCGCGTCGAGCGCTTCCTGCAGCGCTTTCCAAGAATCTTCCGTGTAGTTGGCTTCATCAAGCAAATCGGCTTTGGCGATTGCCTCGTCCACCTTGCTGTAGTCTGCAGAAATGTAGCCGATAACTTCGACTTCATTGAGGAAGACGAACGCGCCGGGAACGCCGAATGTCAGCTTGACGTAGCGGGCCTGGACAGTTTCATCAGAATTAAATTCCAGCCACTTGACCTGGTCATTTGCATCGACGGTTGGCGTAAGCGTTTCGCCGAACTGCGTGTAGGTCTTATCATCCATGGAGTATTCCACTTTGACGGAACTCGGCGCTGTGATGCCGGATACGGACGGACCGACGTAGGTATTGATGCGAACGTTCTGAATCGTCGAAACTTTTTCGAGGTCGAAAACCAGCGTGCCGACGTGATCCGGAGCGTTCGTTTCTGTTCCGCTTGCATTGCAGTAGAATCCAAACCAATCGTTGGTATAGGAGAGAGCATCCGACGCTTTTCCGTCCGTCAGCGACGCAGTATAGCTGCCTTGATACGGCTCAGCGCCGGTGTAGGTCTTGTTCAGCGCGACGTTGAACGGTGCGTCGTCACGGGTGACGAGCGGGGTACCGACCGTCATCGTAGTCTTCTCGG
The DNA here is from genome assembly GCA_947630765.1 of uncultured Clostridia bacterium. Classification (GTDB taxonomy): domain Bacteria; phylum Bacillota; class Clostridia; order Oscillospirales; family CAG-382; genus Coliplasma. The sequence goes on from CANRIX010000002.1 coordinate 1,724, forward strand.
TGACAAGCGCGAGCGTCCTGAAGGTGTAGGTGTCACCAGCCTTACCGCCGGTGATTGCAAAATCCTTGAGCTCGTTGCCGTCTTCGGGATTGTAACTGTGGCTGGAAACATACTCGCCGAAGTCCCAGTTGAACCACTTGTTCGCTTCACCGGATCCGACGACGCTTTCGTTCGTGCTGTACAGGTCGCCGATGCCGGGCACGCCGTCCTTAACGCGAGAATAATGGATGCGGAATTCCGGCTTCTCAGCGGTGCTGGTATAGTCGCCTGCGTAGTAGACACCGGCATGGCTCAGATCGACCTTCGCGCCGATGTTTTCCGCGATGACGATGGCGTCATCCTTTTGGCCCGCGTCCCTTTTCAGCGTGACCGTAACAGAGCTGTCTTCGTTGACGGTAATGGTGTAATCGTCCGTGTCAACTCTATCGAGAGCGCCGAGGACGTTATAAACGATACGAATATAATCGTCACGCGGAATCATCGGGGTGCCGACTTTCATCGCATCAGCGTCATCGACAAGCACGAGAGTCTTGAAGGTGTAGGTGTCGCCGGCCTTACCGCTGGTAATCGCAAAGTCCTTGAGCTCGTTGCCGCCTTCGGGATTGTAACTGTGGCTGGAAACATACTCACCGAAGTCCCAGTTGAACCACTTGCCTTTTTCGCCGCTTGCTTCGACCTGTTCATTATTGTTAAACAGGTCACCGACGCCGGGCGTGCCGTTCTTAACGCGAGAATAATGGATGCGGAATTCCGGGTTCTCAGCCGTGCTGGTATAGTCGCCTGCGTAGTAGACACCGGCATGGCTCAAATCGACCTTCGTGCCGATATTCTCCACGAGGACAATGGCGCTATCTGTCTGGTTTAACACGTCTCTTTTCAGCGTGACGGTAAGAGAGCTGTCACTATTGACGGTGACGGAGTAATCGTCGTTGCTGGTATTCTTGAGATCGCCAAGGAAGTCATGGAGAACCTTGGGCATCACTTCGCCCGGCACCAGTCGGAGGGTCTTGGCGTTCTTGTTCAGAGCGATATAGTCGCCTTCGCCCATGCCGCGCAGAATCCATTTTATCTGTGCCGCGGGGGTGTTATTCAGCTGGCTGTCCATGCTGCCCGTCGACATAACGGCAAGAAGGATTTCGTTTTCCGCGAGGGTGACCGTTTCCTTGTGCCCATCCGGCCACGGATTGACCTTGTTGAAACGAATCTTATACGCCTTTGTGGTTTCATCCCAAGTTGCGATCGTGATCTGTGCGCCGCTGAAGGAACGCGGGTCGGCATTGGAACTCAGATTGTATTCGCCCGGCTGGTCGAATACTGCGATGCCGTAGCCATTCGTTTCATTGTACGTATGATATTTGTAGACAAAATCGCGGCTTGCTTTGACCGGTATAACTCCCGTATTGCCTTTCGTTACACCGATTTCGGACATGAAGAAGTACCGCTTGTTCGTGGAAACCGTCACTTTGACGTAACGCGCTCTTATCGCAGCGGCGCCGGCATTGCCTGCCGTAACGGTATTTACTTTTGCATCCGTTGGAGTAGACGGCATTGCCTGCGTAGCGGCGCCACTGACGTTGTAGTAGGATTTGCCGTCAAGAGACGCTTCGACCAGCACGTTGTCCGGCATGAAGATGTTGGAATTTTCGTGAACGAAGAAATCAAGTTGGACCGTGCCAATCGTCTTGGCAATGCCAAAGTCGACGTCGATTTCCACGACGATGTCGGTGCGGTTGATATTTCTGAAACCAACAAATTCGGTATTATTTGACCATTCGGTGGCGTCCAGTTGACGATCGCCGTTGGCAAGATTCTCGATTTTGTTGTGGGCTTCGTGCAATTCAACGTCGCCTTGCAAAGCCTTCCAGGTGACGATGGGTTCAGGTGCCGGAGCGGGACCGCGATACAGCGTCGCACCGGACGCGTCGTCGTTGACGACGATCTGCCAATCCGTCGTGACATCACGGACGGTATTGTACAGGGTGCCGCCGAGGGCTTCGAGCTCCCCGTAGTATGCTTTAAGCTCGGGATTTGCGCTCCCGTCCCCGGTGTGGAACGCGATGGCGAAACCGCCCGCCGGAATGTCGACAGAACGGGTCCACGGGTTGTTCTCGGGGTCGGTCGGGTGCGTAGCATGGGTGACGAGCTGCGCTGCGATTCGGACGACCGTGCCGTCTGCGTCGCAAACGAGAACGTACGCCCAGCGGAAGTTCCAATCATCCGACTGAAGGGTGCGTACGGAGTCCGCGTTTCCAGGGTAGTAGATGATCGACGAATCGCCAATCACTGCATCCGTCCCTGTAAACGTGACAGTTAGTGGTTCTGCTTCCGTCGTTTGCGCAGCGAATACGCAGACGACAGAGGTTACAGACAGTACCACTGCAAGAATTAGTGCGACTGCTTTTTTCATGACTTGGTTCCTTTCTTTTGAATTTTTTAGTCCTAAGCATATCATATCACAAATTTTGGAAATTGTATTCCGCAGGATGTATATAAAAAACAGCAGCCCCAAAGGGCTGCTATTTCATTTCTTGGCTGACGGTAGTTTGGGATAAAGGACCAGCTCGAAGTTGTCAAAAGGTCCTTTCCGTGGTGAGGGCTTGTCTTTGACGTACTCGATGCGTTCCAGTATGCCTTTCAGCAATTCGTTTTTGGATTGAGCATCGGGGAGCTTATCGTAAACGGATAAAAGATGCTCGACCTGTGGGATGATGTTCACGCGGCTTGCAGCCCGTTGCTCGTCGAGCGCGAGCGCGGCAGTCAGCTCCTCGATGGATTTATGGGCGGCTACCATTCGTTCGTTTATCGCGCGGCTACGGCCCAGAAACGTATCGGTGTCATACACACCCTGTTCAAGTAGGTCATGAGTGCGGGAGAGTTGCTTTGTGAGGGTATCAAGCTCCTTTTCAGCTTTTGAGATTGCCCTGCGCTTGACTTCGATACTGGACTGCTCATCAGGAGATTTCCCGTCAGCCCATTCGAGCCGATAGTCATTGAGCCATTCTTGAAGCGATTGCAAGATGCGTTCCTCCACGATGGAGAATTTCGACATCACGTTGTCGCACGACCTGTTGACACAGAGCAGCACAGATGAGGATGCAGTCGAGCGACGTATCATAGAACGACCGCACTTCCCGCAGTAGAGTATTCCGGCGAAAGGGTTTTGCATATCTGTCCGCGTGTGGATGGGAGCCGTTCCACGACGTTGGAGAATTTCCTGCGCAGCATTGAATAGCTCTACCGAAACAATGGGAGGATGCAGACCGTCAACGCATATTTGCTCCTCTGGCGGAGGGGATGTGCGTTCGTAAGATACAACCCCATCCTTGACGCGCTTCTTCCGCTTCTTTGTGTTCCACCGAACCTTGCCGATGTAAATAGGATTGCGGAGAATATGCCGCACCGTGCTTTCGGTCCAGTATGATGCCGTACTTGGTGGAGAGATGCCCATTTTATCGAGCGTCACGCCGATTACGCGAGTACCGACAGAACGGAAAGAACCGTCGTCTTGCTCGATGCCGCGAGTGTAGAGCTTGAATATATACCGCACAATTTCGGCTTCGTCGTCTTTAGGTTTGAGGGTCCAGCCCTTGTCGTTGGGGATGCGGACACGCTCGTAGCCGTATGGAGGACGAGAACAGGGATATTTCCCCTCTTTGGCAGACGCGGCACGACCGCGCTGCAATCGCCGGTTGATGGTTTTATATTCCCTGCGGCTCATGAACAGACCAAACTCAAAATATTCTTCGTCGTATTCGTTGTTTGGGTCATAGACCTTTAGCGGCGTGATTATTAGCGTATTGGAGTATTTGAAAGCCTGCGCCATAATCCCCTGGTCGATGGTGTCGCCACGGGCAAGACGCTCGACCTCTACCACGAGAACGCCATCCCAGATGCCCTGCTCGACTTCTTGAAGAAGATGCTGCATTACTGGACGGGCGGCGATTGTTTCACCAGAAACGACCTCCCGATAGATTTGCGTAACATTGTAGTTCCGTTTCTTTGCCAGTTCGAGTAAGAGCCGTTCATGACGAGCGAGCGTTTCCCCCTCCCCGTGGGCTTCGGCTTCAACGTCAGCGCGGGATTTGCGGAGATAGATGCAATAACTGATGACGGACACCTCCTTTCGGGATGATGGGCTACTCGTAATGCCCGAAATCGACGTAGATTACATTGCCGATTTGCTTGATAACTCGCTGCTTGCCGTTTGGGCGGTCACGCCCATATCAGCCTGCATAAGTTTGTCGAGGACAACGGACACCTCGTTTTTGAAATTCGTCTGCTCGGTCATAAGGTTTGAGAAGAACAGCGGGTCGTTGTGGTTACCGTCCTCAATCATGTTGCGGATGGACGCCCTGTGCTTTTGGATAAGGGAGAACAGCTCCGCATAGATGTCCAGACGGACCTGCTTGCGCTTCATCAGGTCACGGGACAGTATGAGGTAGAAGCTGTCAAAGGATGCGACGACCGACCGCTTGATGGATGCAGGAGCGGTATCAAAGGCTCGCGCAAAATTATTGGTGTCGTTGATGAACACAGCATCGTTGTGGGTACGCGCCGAAGATATTCCGAGAAGATAGTCGGTCGTAACACCAAAGTATGAGGCGAGAGCGCACAGAATTTCAAACGGCGGCTCCTTTCCCTCATTTTCATATCCAGAATAGGTGGAACGCTGGATGCGTAAAGTTTTTGCAAGCTCGGCTTGCGTCATGCCAGCCTCCTTTCGGAGTGAGGCAAGTCGTGTGGAAAAAGATTGCATATTGTAGCACCTCCAAATTATTATTATAGCACCTTTGCCCCTTTTAGTAAACATTTGCCCCGATAAACGTCACCTCCACAAAATTTTTTCAAAAATTTTCGGCTATGGGGTTGACTTTGCCCCATAAAGGGGATATAATATCTATCAGAAGCCCCGCAAAGGGGATTTCAGAAAGGAGGACGACCGATGAGGGTAAAACTTGTTGAGCTTCGGACCGAGCGTAATATGACGCAGGCAGAAGCAGCGCGGCACATCCACATTTCCCGCAGCCATTATAGCCAGATAGAAGCTGGCGACAAAGCACCGTCGCTTGAAACCGCTCTGCGCATCAAGCAAGTTTTTGAGTATGAGGGCGACGATATTTTTTTGAATGTAAATGCCCCAAAAAAGGGAAATTTACAAGGGACAAGCGGCTTTTGCTGACCCGCTGCGGGGAAATTCCCTTTTGCAATTCAAATTATATCACGAAAGGGGGTGCAAATAAATGGGGAGGCAAGTCACCAAAGCTGGTACAAATCGGTACTGTCAGGCACGTTTAGAGGCTGCAAAGTACAACGAGAGGTTTGCTTCGAGAGCTGGGGCTGCGGAAGAACTTGGATGCGTGACCGAGGACAGCCTGAAAAAGTACGAGCTGGGGATTACAAATCCGCCGAATGATGTTGTCGCGCTGATGGCAGACGCATACGGGGCGCCCGAACTGGTGTTATGGTACTGTGCGCACGAATGTCCGCTCGGAAAGAATTTCCGAGAGATGCCTGAAATGCCAGCCGAACGAACTGTATTGAGACTGTCAAATAAGATGTCACAGCTCGAAGCGGCAACGAAAGAGATTGCGGAAATTCTGGACGACGGCATTGTGGATGATGCAGAACGGGAACGAATACCAGAGCTGATAAAAGAGTTTCTGGAAACGAAACAGCGTCTCGATGAGATGCTGGCGAAGATTGAGAGCCTAACGAAAAACTGAAAGGGGGCGAGATGATGACCGAGCAGCCGAACATTGTACGCGATTTCAAAATCGGAAACACACGGATAAAGATTGCGGACAATTATTGCGCCGACAAGACAGCGGATGACGTGAAAAGAATATTGCAGTCGGTTGCCGAGAAAGCGCAGCGGAGTTTGACAGCGGCGGTCATCGCAAACCGATGAAGATTATTCAGCAGATGAGAGCTGCGGCGACCATTATCATCGCGCTGGTGTTTTCCACGATATTCATATCTGGAATGGCGGCAGACAGTGCAAGTGCTATGGATGATAAGCCCACAGAGCCGCGGAGGACGACATTGAAGTTGGAGGGCGCACCGACACACGCTGTGGATGCTGCCGAGCCGATGGAAGATGCGGAGCATACGCCTCCGATTGAGGACGAGCCAAAAAAAGAGTACGTCTACTACGACGTACCGTTGGAGGACAGTTTTCAGGAGTATATTCAGGACGTGTGCGAGAAGTATGGCTTCGACCGTTACGACGTTGTGATTGCCCTGATTGAACGGGAAAGTAGTTTTCGAGAAAATGTTATCAGCCCGACAGATGATTACGGATATATGCAAATTAACGAAATCAATCACGAGTGGCTGGGCGAAGAACTTGGAATTACAGACTTTCTTGATGGAGAGCAAAACGTCCTCGCAGGGGTGTACATATTGAGCGACCTTTACGACCGCTATGATGATATAGGGCTGGCGCTGATGTGTTACAACTGCGGAGAGAACGGAGCCAAAAACCTGTGGGAGCGGGGCATATATAGCACAGCATATTCCCGTGGGATAATGGAGCTTACGAACGAATTGGAGATGAGGACATGAGCAAGAAAAAGCGTGAAAGGATTATCGCGGCATTGGTAGTGCTTGCCTTTGAGCTTGCCGTAACAGCCCTGATTACTGTTGCGGTGGGTGTGGTGCTTGTGCCGATGGTGGCGGCACAGAGAGGCTACAATGCGATGGGCGGTGAATGGGTGTTCCTTATGGCGGTAGCAATCGCGGCGTACAATGCGCTGCATAGCTATATATTCAGAGCAGCTTACAAGCGGAAAGGTGGTCGAGATTATGGACGAAGAAGAGTTACGAAAGCTGACCGAGAAATATCTGGGCATAGAGTTGCCGCAGATAGTTTGGGAGGCGGCAAAAGGAAACGCGCTGCAAAAACTGGTATGGATTTTGTCGCGTGAGGGCGATGCGGGCGGCGAACGATTAAAGCCCTACTATTTGGCACAGCTTATCGCCGAAGATGTGCGAGCGCAACTGCTTTCAGTGTGGTGTGATATGAAAAACGAGGATAAAAAAAGAGCTGCCAGCAAAGCTGACAACCCTAACAAGCGACCTCATTATAGCATAAATGCACTGAAAAGTCAAGAGACACACGAAAAAATGTTATGGAGGTCTTGAAAATGGCAAATGAAATGACGAGAAGCAGCAGCAACGCTTTGATGCTGTCGGAGCAGTACCCTGAAACGAAGTTTAATCTTCTCGTACCGATGAAAACGGTCGCGGAAATCGCAGAAATCCACAAGCCCGTTATGAACGTCGTGTACATCAGCACGAACGAAGCGGACAAGGAGATTTACTTGCAGACGAAGCCTGACGGATGGGCGCTGACGAAGAAAGCCCTCACGAAACTGATGAGGGCGGCGGGCATTAAGGTGATAAAGAGTGAGCCGATGCTGCCGACGAAGTGTGAGAAATGCGCGGCTGTCAACCGTGGGATTGGCAGACCCGTGAACTGCGGAGCTTGCCCGAATAAGGATGTGAAACATCAGGTCATCATCAGTATGCCGCAACTTACGGGCGAGAATGTTCAGGTCGTCGGCACAAAGGAAATCCTTTTCGACGACGTGACCGCGACAATGACAGCCGCACAGAAAGCCGAGTTTACGAAGTTCCGTTCGGAGATGTGCGAGACAAAGGCTCTGAACAGGGCGTTGAGAATTGCGATGCAGATTAAGTCCACGTATACGAAAGCGGAGCTGGTGAAGCCGTTCGTCGTGGCGTACCTTGTACCAAACCTTGACAATCCCGCCGTGAGAAGTGAGGCGGTAAAGAGCTTTTTCGGAGCGGCAAGCGAACTGTATGGAGTGACCGACAAAGCTGTGACGGCGCAGCGCACGATAGTCGCCGACAATGAGATTGAGGACGACGATACCGGGTATGAGCCTCCGCAGCCCGAAGCCATTCCCGAAAATGTGGGGCGTCCCGCACAGGCAGAGGTCCTGCCTCCGCAGGAGGACGAGGAAGAAGTCACTGACCCGACCGTGTGCCAGATGTGCGGTAAGAAGTTGTCGGACGGCGTAATCAATTACAGTATCAGGAATTATGGCAAGCCGTACTGCATGAGCTGCCAAAAGAAAATTCAGAACAACGGATGACGATAGGAGGAACGGACGATGAAGATATTACACACGGGAGATTGGCACATCGGGCAGTTCAATGGTCCGATTGTGAACGGAGAAAACGCGCGTTTCCTTGACATCTGCAAATGCCTTGATGCGCTCGTTGTTGAGGCGGTGAAACAGCAGCCCGATTTCATTGTTGTTGCTGGGGATGTGTTTCATCAAGCGCGTGTATGGAGCGACCGAGGGCTGAAAGAGAGCCAGACGGCAATCGGGTACATCAGAAAGCTGGAAAAGGTCGCCCCCGTAATGATTGTGAGAGGAACGCCAAATCACGACAGCGCGGAACAGTTCAATATGCTCGAAACGGCTTTTGCGGGCGATACGAGCGTGCATATCAGCACGACACCCGAAGTGGTGGATATGTATACCTATGGAGGGAAACGGTGCAGCTTCGCTATGCTCCCTGGCTTTGACAGAGGATATTTCAGGGCAAGGATGCCGGGGCTGGATAAGACCGAGGAAAACGAAATCTTCACGCAGAACATCGACACGCTGATTAAGGGGCTGAAAGCCCAGTGCGGAGAGGATTGCATTTCGATACTTGTCACCCATTACACGGTGGAGGGGGCGAACATGGAGAGCGGGCAGACGGTGTTTTTCTCGCAGTTTGAGCCGTGCGTATACCTCCCCACTCTGCAAGCCGCTGATTTTGATATGAGCCTGTTCGGGCATATTCACAGACCGCAGCAGCTTGATGGATGCAGAAACGCTTTTTACTGCGGCGCCGTTTCTGCCCTGAATTTTAACGATGAGAGACAGCGGAGAGGATTTTACGTACACGACATCGACGAGGACACGAAAGCTGTCACGAGTGAGTTTGTGGAGCTGCCGACGAGAGAGTTTTGCACCCTGTATTTTGAGGACAAGGACATAGCGGACTTCATCGAAAACGGGAAGATGCTCATCTTGAAGCCGTTCGAGGGAAAAATCGTGCGAGTGATATATAACTGCACCGACGAACACAACAAAGCCCTGAACAAGACGTTGATGGAGCAGATGCTTTACGAGCAGGGCGCGTTCTGGGTGCAGGAAATCACGCCGAACAAGATAGAGGTCACCGTCAACAAATCCGCGCTGAAAGATGATGATACGCCAGAGGACAACCTGAAAGCGTATCTCATCGAAAAGGGCGTAGAGGATGCTGACATCGTGCGGATTGCGGCACTTGCCTCCCCCATTATCTCGGAGGCACTGGAAAAGAGCTTGACCTTAAAGACGACGGGCGCGTTCGTACCTGTCGAAATTGAGGTGAAAAACTACCGCAACTACCGTGAGGAAAAATTCAACTTCGATAATATCCGTTTCTGCACGATAAACGGAGAGAACGGCGCGGGAAAGTCCTCTCTGTTCATGGACGCGATGTGCGACTGCTTGTTTGAGGAAACGAGAGAGGGCGACCTTGCGGGATGGATAAGCAACGCGGAGGATGCGCGGAGCGGCAGTATTATGTTCACGTTCCGTCTCGGAGATGCTCTGTACAGAGTGACACGGACGAGGATGAAATCGGGAAAAGCCACGCTCAACCTTGCAGAGATGGTGAACGGCGAATGGACCGACAGAAGCCGCGAGAAGATGAAAGACACGCAGCAGGAAATCCTCAACACAATCGGAATGGACAGCCTGACGCTGAAAGCCACAGCCTTGATTATGCAGGACCAGTACGGTCTGTTCCTCACAGCCGATAAGGATGCGCGGATGACGATACTCGGAAACATCCTCGGTCTTGGAGCATATGACGATATGTATTCGATGACGTTCTCAAAGGCTACGGACGTAAACCGTGAAATCCGTTCTCTGAAAGACAAGACGGCTATCCTGCTGGATGGAGTGCGGGACGATAAAGAGATTGAGGACGAAATCGAAGCCGCGCAGACGGAGGCTAACGAGCTGGCAGCGAGGAAGAAAGCGGCAGAGGAACAGGCGAACGGAATGATGCTTGCCCTGTCTATTATGGAGGATGCAGAACGGAGGATTGCCAGCCTCAATTCGCAGATTATGACGGCGAACGCGAAGCGGGCAACCGCCACAGCGACCATCACAGCACAGCGCGGCATTATTATGGCAGCCGACGAGGTTATTGCGCACAAGGATGAGGTCGAAAAGGGCGTCGCCGAATATCGCAGACAGACAGAACGGGAAAAGGAACTGCTTGCGGCAAAGACGAAGTGTGACAGCCTCACCGAAAAGGTTATTGCGGCAGACAGAGAGCTGAAAGAGGCAAACGGAACGGTCGCGGAATTACACGCGAAACGACAGCTTGCTATCGCGCAGAAACTTCTCCCCGCTCAAAAGCTGTTGGAGAAAGAGCCAGAACTTGTCGGGGCGCATGAAGATTATCAGGCGGCATCGGAACAGCTTGCGCAGATGGAGGCAGCCCGTTCGGAGTATGAGGCGGCAATCGCAAAAGTGAGAGATGCACAGGCGGCAGCGGACAAGGCTCGGAGAGACAGAGACGTTGGCAGGAATGAGAGAAACATCAAGATTGCTGCCCTGCGCCGCAGAGCAGAGCTGCTGGATGAAAATAACTGCCCTCACGCCGAGGAAATCCGATGCACATTCCTGAAAGATGCAATCGAGGCAAAGGGGCAGATGGACGAAGCTGTTCAGGAGGCTGCGAGATACGAGGAAAGGGCGAACGCCGATGTAGAGGCGGCAGACACCGCTCTCCTTGAAGCGAAAGGAGCTGTGCCGAATAGTTATAGCCCCGAAAGCGAAACGTCCTTACGCGCCGTTCTCCGTGGTCTTGAAGCGTCAGAAAAAGAGTATAACCGCCTCTCGGTGGCGAGGTCAGAGTTGAAGAACGCCGAGGAAATCATCGGCGAGTATGATGCCCGCATAGATGAGCAGCGGAAAAGAGTGCTAAAAGCCGATGCGGAGCTTAGAACGGTGGAGGCTGAAAGAGATGCGCTCGCGGATGCCCTGACGGAATACAACGCCGTCGTGGAGATGGTGAAACACCTGTCTGTGTACCTTGACATCGAGAAGAAAATCCCAGTTGCGGAGGAACAGAAGAAAGCCGCGACCTCCCGCATTGGAGAGCTGGAACGTGACATAGCCGAGTACGAGCAGAGCATCAAAGAGCTGGAAAGGGAAAAGGCAGAGCAGCAGAGCAAGACGCTCGGAAGTGATATTCTGCGCCAGCAGTATGAGGCGGCACAGGCAGAAGTCTCAAAAGCCGATAAGGATGTTCAGGGCGCGTACCGTAAAATCGGCGACCTTGAAAGGGTAAAAGCCGAGGCCGCCGCAAAGAGAGAACAGGCGGCAGGGCTGATGGAACAGACGGAGGTGAAAGCGCAGGAGGCGGCAGACCTTGAAACGCTGAAACAGGCATTCAGTCAGGACGGCATTCCTCACAACATTGTCCGCAGTATTATCCCTGTACTGGAAGCTACGGCGACGAATATCCTCGGACAGATGAGCGGCGGCAAGATGGCGGTCGAGTTCGTGATGGAAAAGACATTGAAATCGAACAGCAAGAAAGAGGTCACCGCGCTTGATATTGTCATCAATGATGCCACGACTGGACGGCTCCCGTATATGAGTAGGAGCGGCGGCGAAAGGGTGAAGTCAGCCCTTGCCGTTATCCTTGCCCTTGCGGAAGTGAAAAGCACAAAAGCTGGCGTGCAGCTCGGTTTCCTGTTCATTGACGAGCCGCCATTCTTGGACGATAAGGGGGTACAGGCGTACTGCGATGCGTTGGAGGCTATTCAGACAAGATATAGTGACCTGAAAGTTATGGCAATCACCCATGACCCTGAAATGAAAAGCCGTTTCCCGCAGAGCGTTGACGTGATTAAGACGCAGGACGGCAGTAAAGTCATATATTCGTAAATAAACGGGGATATTCGGCTATTTTCTCCCCGAATATCCCCGAATATAGGGAGGTGAGAGCGTGGGAAGAATGCGAAAACAGACGGCAGATTACTTTCCACACTTCGCGTATAAAGGTCGGACGTTGACCGTTCTCGAAAGTAAATGGGGATGCGTAGGCTATGCGTTCTGGTTTAAGCTGTTGGAGCTGCTTTGTACCAGCGAGGGGCATTACTACGATTATGGAAAGCCGTCGAACGCCACATATTTGCAAATTAACGCCATGGTGGATGAGCAGACGGCAAACGACATCCTGAATGAGCTTTCGGAGATGGGGAAAATCGACACAGACCTTTGGAACGAGAAGAAAATAATCTGGTGTCAATCGCTTGTTGACCGCCTTACTGCCCTGTACGCAAAGAGGACAACGGAAATTCCGAAAAAGCCGCGTTTGGATGGCGAGGAAGAACCGCCTCCCCCGCCTCCAACGCAGCAGGAGGAAAAGCCGAAGAAACGGACGAAGGATGAGGAAAAGCCGAAACGCAAGGCGGCAGAGACGGCGCCGAAGCCTGAAAAGAAGCATTTTTACGGCGCGGAATTTGTCACCCTGACAGACGATGAACTTCAAAAGCTGGTACAGGCACACGGAGAAGAAAAAACAAAGCGGATGATTGAGGTGCTGGACAACTACAAGGGTCAGAACGGCAAGAAGTATTCGAGTGATTACAGAGCCATTCTGAATTGGGTGGTCGAGCGCGTGAACGAAGAATTTGAAAAACGGGGAGGTCGAGCAAATGGGTCTGGAACGTCTGGGGGATATAGTTCATCAGGGGGCTTCAAACCGTCAGGAGGATTTAGAGGAAACACGTAAACGAAATTCCATTGTGGAGACAGAAGCGGAGGCGCGGGAGAAAGGTCTTGACATTCCCACGCCGCAGCCTCCCGATGAAAGATGCGAGTTCTGCGGAAAGGTCCTGCATCACGAGGGCGTACATATTTTTGGCAGGGTGGTCGCGTGGAACGCAAACGCGCAGAGGTGCGACTGCGAACAGGCTGTGAAAAAATGGGCCGAATATGATGCGGAACAGGAGCGGAAGAAGCAGGAAGAAGAACAGCGGGAAAGGTTCAGGCGAGAACAGGCAAAGATTACACGGCTGCTGGGTAAAAGCGGAATAAACAAGAGATTTCGCCAAAGAGTGTTCCAGACGTTCGTGACCGACACGCCAGCGCGGAAAAAAGCGTATAGCGTTGCCAAAGCCTATGCAGACAACTTCGAGAAGCATTTGGAGGATGGCACGGGCTTGTACATAGAGGGAACGAACGGCACTGGAAAGACCCACCTTGCGGCGGCGATAGCGATGCAGCTTATGACCGAATATCAAATCCCGTGTATATGCAAGACGGCGGGAGATTTGCTGCTCGATATAAAATCAGCGTTCGACAGCGGGAGTACGTCGGAGCGGGATATATTGAGCGTTTACAAGGAAGTTTCCTTGCTGATTGTGGACGACCTCGGCAAAGAACAGTGTACGGATTGGAGCATCAGCACCATGTATTCGATACTGAATGAGAGGTACGAGAAGATGCTGCCGACCATAGTCACGACGAATTACAACAGCGATGATTTGGTGAGGGCGCTCACCCCGAAAATTACAAAGCAACGGCGATAATCAGCCGTTTGCGGGAAGTATCACAAGTTTTAACAATGGCGTGGGAGGATTACCGCGCCGCAGGAAAATAACGGAGGTTTGGACGATGACTGATTTGACCGTAAAGGAACTGAACAAAGAGCATATCTGGCTTGCAAATTCCCACAGTATGAGCGGGACGAGGGGCGACCACAGTGATTTCGAGTATCACCAGTATGCGAATAAAATCTTGAGCTGGAACATCAGCGACGAGAAAAAGCGCAAGCTGCTCGATAAACTGTACGATAAATGGTCCGTGATGCTGTCACACGAGGCGCAGCACGTGTCCGTAATGGTGGCTGGTCCTGCGAGGTACAACGCAAAAAAGCTCGACCACAGCGATAAGATTTTGAGCCTGTCGAGAGAGTTCTGCGAATGGTTTGAGGATTTGGAGAGGCAAATCGAACAGTCGAGCAGAGAGACGGACGACATTCAGAGGCTTGTCGAAATGGCAGAGTTTTGCGACAGCAGGGATGAGTTAAGACCAGACAGCAGCTTGATGGACCTTGCCGTGCTTGCCCCTGAAAAGTTTGCCGAGCTGTTTGAGAAATACCAGCCGAAATACAAGTGGAGAAAGAACAGCAACCTTTACAAAGCGTATGAGGCGGCAAAGAGCGGAAAACTGGTAGCAAAAACGAGGGATACGTTCTTTGAGGATGCGAACCTCACGGCGTATAGGTTTGGGGATAGGGCTTTCATAAAGTTTGTGATGCGCCCGCAGAGGCAGCTCATCGTGGCGCTAAAAAGCCGAGGCTGGTGGTGGAACAGCAACGAAAGTGCGTGGAGCACGTACCTGAACAAAGTTGACGAGGACTGGATTAAGGGCATCAGCACGCAGTATGCCAAATACATCTGATGGAGGCGCGGACGATGGATGAGAAAACGAGGAAAGCCCTACTCGATACGATTGAGGCGCAGGGCTGGTGGTACAACATCTGCGATAATGGTTTGATAGAAATCGGCAAGAGCAGTCCAGCGGGCGAAGATTTTTTCTTCGACATCGAGGGAAAAGACATCGCTGCGGAGGTGCAGCAGTATTACGAGGATTTTGACCCGGACGAACACGCGAAAATGTGGGTCGAAGCTATGGACCGAGTGCAGGGAGTTCCGCAGAGCGTCCGCACGTTGATTGATGATGCGGATGCGATAGACGATATGCTGATGGAGCTTGCGAAAGCCCTTGAAGAAATGGAGGTGAAAGCATGGACAGATGGACAATGCGAGAGCTGAAAGAAACGGACGACATCACGTTTGCAATCGACGTTCTCTATGAGCGGAGAAAAAGCCTAAACCCTTATTCCCCGCTTTCGCAGAAGATAACCGAAGCTATCGCAACCCTTAACAGAATAAGGTATGAGGCTCAAAGTTTTATTGCGAAAGTTGCCGAGACACAGATCGCCCCCGTCACCGACTTCTCCGACTGTGACGAGGCGACAAAGGCTCAAATCGTGGAGAATGCAAGGCTGCTGGATGAGCGGGATGCGATGAAGTGCGACCCGTGCCAGCCGACACAGCCAGAATGCGGCGAGTGTGAATATGCGGGAGGCAATGAAGATGCGGACGAATGAAGAATTGCGGAGCGTTCCGCACCTGATGATTGCCGAAGTTGCAGAGGACGGAGGACACGGGCGGGTCATATTTGGAAAGCTGGACGGCAGCGTAATATGGTCGAGCGGCGCGGGATGGGACCATGTGAGCGTTGCACCGTTCAAGAGAAGTTACACCCCGTCGTGGGACGATATGTGCAGGCTGAAAGAGATGTTTTTTTATCCCGACGAGGCGGTTATACAATTCCACCCGCCAGAAAGTGAATACGTGAACAACGTCACGAATTGCCTACACTTATGGCGACCACAGAATGTCGGATTGCCGTTGCCGCCGCCAGTTCTCGTTGGGATGCCGAAGAATTTGACACGCGCGGAGTTGAGTGCGGCGGTAAAGGATGCCTTTATAAACCCGTACAGAATGTACGGCGGGGAAAAATAAAACTATAGGAGGACGAAGAAATGTCAGTAAAGGTTAAGTACAAAATCGGCAAATTGGAGATGGAGGCAGAGGGCGACAGCGGCTTTGTGAACGCCGAGACGAAAGCTCTGCACGATTTTCTGGTAAAGAACAGCGGAAAGGCTTCGACCGAAATCATCGTAGAGAAGAAAGCCCCTACGGACGGAGTGAAAGAGGAAACGGTCGTAATTTACGACGATGCTGGCATCCCGTCCGTGATGAGGAAATTCAGCAGGGTATCTGATAAAGAGCTGTTCGGAGGCTCGGACAAGCCGCACCCTGCGTTCGTAATCGGCGGCGAGGTGTATGACGAGATTTATATTTCCGTATACCCGAATTGCGAAATAAACGGCAAACCTTATTCCCTGCCGATGCAGAAGTTATGGACTGACATCACGAATGATGATGCGGCGAGAGCTTGTTTCAGCAAGGGAGAGGGCTGGCATCTTATGACCGCCGCAGAATGGGGGCTTGTAGCGAATATCTGCAATAAAAACGGCACGTTCCCGCACGGAAACACGGCGAACGGAAAGTATCATGCCGACCCATCTGAATGCGGTTCTGTGTACGAGTACGGAAAGACCCTTGCGGGGAGCGGTCCTTCGACATGGACGCATAATCACCAGCCCGATGGAATACACGACCTTTGCGGAAACGTCTGGGAGATGGTGAGAGGGCTGCGGATGAAAGACGGGCTGTTACAGATTGCCACAAATAACGATGCGGCTCTGGATATAGACCTGACGACCGAGGGTGACGACTGGCGTTGCGTAGTGGATAACGAGGGCAAGCCCGTCCGCGTGTCAGTGAATGATGGAGGCATCACCTTTACAACGGATAGAGATGCGGGGAGCGATTACGACGGATGCACATGGGGTGCCGTGAAGATGGACTGCGAGAGCGAGCAGCTTACGGAGCTTGCCCTGTATGGAGCAGAGCCGAACGCGTATCTGTATGTGGACAGCACGGAGGGCGAATATTTCCCGTCTCGTGGCGGCCGCTGGAGCTACGGCACGAACGCGGGCGTGTTCAGTACGCGCTTGGCCGGTGCGCGGTCGTATGTGAACACGGGCTTCGGTTTCCGCTCCGCTTATTTCAAGAAGCACTGATAACTGATTGCTGAATGACTGAAAGGGGCTGTGGTAGCAGCCCCACAGAGAAAGGACGAAGAACGATGGATATTTTAACGATTATGTGTAGTTCCTGCGGCAAAAAGGAGCGTTTCGGATATTCTGCGGAAAACGTGAATGGCGCGGTCAAACGTGGATGGAACAGCTTCGGGAGCGCGTTGTATTGCCCTGAATGCTCAGCAACGTGGGAGGAACGGAACGGCACGGACAGAAAGATGAGCGGAGCAGAAAACACGGTGCGGCTTATGGATGAGTTTTTCGAGAGACAGCAGCCGAGGACCGTGACGGAATTCTGTCCTGAATGCGAAAGAGAAATCACGATGCAATGGGACGTGGAAAGGGACGGCTTCAAAGCGTTCTGCCCGAATTGCGGTAACAGGTTGATGCTGTGTGACGAGTGTAAGCACCGCAGCGGAAATTACCGCGACGATTGCGATTATGATGGGATGACAGACACGTGCAAATTCAACAGGGAGGACGACTGATGATGACAGGAACGGTATTCAGAGGTGAAGCGTACTACGTGTTCGAGCATGAAGTCACGGGGAGTGAGCAGCAGGGCGGCAGACCCGCGATAATCGTCAGCAACGATGTGGGAAATGAACATTCGCCCGTTGTCGAGCTTGTATATCTCACGACGCAGGAGAAAAGACCACTCCCCACGCACGTCGAAATCCGTTCCCTTGCGCGTCCGTCCATAGCGTTGTGTGAGCAGATAAGCACCGTACATAAGAGCAGGCTCGGAGATTATGCGGGGCAAGCATCAACACAGGAGATGGAGAACATCGACAAAGCGATAGCGGTATCGCTCGGTTTGGGGATGCCGCAGAAGTCTGGGAAGTTCCTGAAACAGTGGGCGGCGGCGATGGATGGTGCGCCGATTATACCGCAGGAGGATGAGCCAAAGCCTCACACCCCTCCGAGGACGGTCCATCATATCAAAATCCTTGAAAGTTTTGCGGATGCCATCGCGGATGGCAGCAAGACGTTTGAGGTGAGAGAGAACAAACGAGGGTATCAGAGAGGCGACCACGTTGTTTTTGAGGTGGTGACCGATACGGGCATAAGCGTAGAACATCCGTTGAACGGCAAAGAGTATGCAATCACCTATGTTTTGAACGGCTGGGGACTGGAAAATGGGTACGTTGTGTTCGGAATAAGGGAGGCGGCAGCGTGAGAAAAAAGAAAAACCTCCCCGTGCGGACGTGTGCCGAATGTATTCACGAATACGCCTGTCAAGCGTGGACACACGGAACAATTCACAATATGGATGCGACGACGTGCAGTATTTATGAGACGGTGAGGGACAGCACGGCATATTTCATCGGATTTACCGAGGGAAAGAAAGCCGCCAGCGGCGAGCAGTGTTCTTTTGGGGAGGGCGTGAAGATTTTGCCAGATGGAGTTCACGAGCTGTCGCCGCACATATTTGAGCAGAAGCAGCTCCTGCACAACGTCACGGTGGAAGTCCTCGAATGTAAAAATTGCGGCGAGGTATCTATCGGATGGTATAGGCAGGAGGACACATACGAAGAAAATCAGGAGGAATGAGGATGCGTTTATTTTCAACGGAACAGGTCAGCAAGTATCACCCCGATAAATATGCCGACCAGATAAGCGATGCCATACTGGACGCTTGCCTTGCGGTGGACAAGAACAGCCGCGTAGCTTGCGAATGTATGGTGAAAGGAAACACCGTCATACTGTGCGGAGAAATCACGTCTACGGCGCGGGTGGATTATGCGGAGGTAGCTAAGAGGGTAGGCAGAAAGCTCGGCTATACGGTCGATACGGTCATCACACAGATAACAGAACAGTCGCCCGAAATAGCGGGAGGCGTAAGGGCTGGGGACGATTTGAGAGCGGGCGACCAGGGGATTATGTTCGGATATGCTTGCAGCGACACGGATGCACGTCTCCCATACGGCTTTGCAGTGGCGAATGAGGTTATTCGGCTGATAGAGGATGCAGCAGAGAAGCCAGACAGCATTTTCAAAGGCGATGCGAAATGTCAGGTTACGGTCGATTTGGATGAACAGCCGAACGAGAGCAGCCTTGTTGAAATCCTTGTGAGCGTGTGCCATAAAGAGGGGCTGACAAAATGGGAGGTCGAAAGGGCTGTCAAAAAGCTGATAGATGACGCAGGGCTGAACATCGGAGATGACTGTGTTTTGAATGTCAACCCAGCGGGAGAATGGACCATCGGAGGGCCGACAGCGGATTGCGGATTGACGGGCAGAAAGATAGTTTGCGACCAGTATGGAGGGTACTGCCCTGTCGGTGGAGGTGCATTCAGCGGGAAAGACCCCAGCAAGGTAGACAGGAGTGCAGCATATATGGCGCGGAAGATAGCCTGCGACCTACTGGATGAACACAACCTCGGCTGGTGCGAGGTGCAGCTTGCGTATGCGATAGGAGAGGACAAGCCGATGAGTATAACGGTCGGAAGTCCGCTCGAATTGCGAAATTCCGTGTACGCCAAAGAGGTCGAGCAAAGGTATGATTTATCGCCGTCAGGCATCATCAAATACCTTGACCTGTTAAATGTGAAGTATGAGGAACTTGCGGAGGGGTGCCATTACCGCAGAAAAATCAGGAGGTCGGCAGATGAAAATTGTCTTAGATGATGGCGCGTATATGCCCGAAAGAGCGCACAGCACAGATGCGGGGCTTGACCTGAAAACACCGAAGCCGCTGCTGATAAAGCCCAAAAGCTTGATTGTGGTTGATACGGGCGTTCATGTGGAGCTGCCGCCGAACACGGTGGGGATGCTGAAAAGCAAAAGCGGGCTGAATGTGAAGTACGGCATCACCAGCGAGGGCGTTATTGATGAGGGATATACGGGAGCAATCGTCGCAAAACTGTATAACAACGGAGATGAGCCTGTCATTTTGACGGAGGGGAGCAAAATCACCCAGCTTGTTATACTTCCTGTAATAATCCCTGACGCGTTGGATGTTGTCGAAAGTCTGGAAGATACAGAGCGAGGCGATAACGGTTTTGGGAGCAGCGGCGAATAGGTTGCAAAATGGTCGCAAGTTTAGAAGCAAAAATATATTCAAAAAGTAGGAGGCGCAGCGGTGAAAATAAAACGAGCGATGGAAATTCTCGACCCGACACACAGAGAGAGGTACGACAGTCTTGGCATAGTGGAGGATGCTTGCAGGATGGGGATAACAGCCCTGAAACGCAACCTCCCCCACATGGCTGATATTGTGGCAGATGAGGACCTGTTACAGATAAGCTGCCCGGAGTGTGGAGCTGATTTGCTGGAATATATCGAAGCTGCATCCGATGGGTATGACGGCGTGATATATTGCCCGATTTGCGGAGTGCATATCGTGTATGACAAAGAAACGGAACAGGAGGAACTGAACTATGAATAACGTAATCATCAGTGGAAGATTGACCGCCGACCCTGAATTAAAGACAACGCCGAACGGTGTTTCCGTGTGTACCTTTATCGTTGCGGTGGATAGACCGTCAAAGGATGACACGGCAGACTTCCCCATCGTCGTAGCGTGGAGGCAGACGGCAGAATTTGTGGCGAAGTATCTGGCAAAGGGGCGCAAGGTTATCGTGCAGGGAGAAATTCGGACGAGAAATTATGAGGACAAGGACGGGAACAAGAGAAAGGCGACGGAAATTCAGGCGGAGCGAGTGGAGTTCGCGGACAGTAAGCCGCAGGACGCATAAAAGTGGAGGCGATATAAATGGCGAAAAAGCGTAAGTGCAGAATGACAGCGGAGGAAATCAGCGTACATGATGAGGCTGTGCGCCTCCGTAAGATGACAGACAGGCAGCTCGTGGATGCGTTCAGGGCGGCGCAGACGGCGGTAGATGATGAGGCGGGAGAAGAAAGCACATCGGCAGTCGAAACGCTGTTGAACGAGCTGGCAGAGGGCAAATGCAAGGGTGTGAAAGGTGCTACCGCATATAAAGTCGCCGAATACGCCCGCGACAGGGGGCTGGTGTGATGCCCCGTATAAACAACGCCGCCTTACGCGGCAGACAAAACAGAGCAGCAGGACAGATGTTTGAGGAAATGGTCGAAGCAGCCTGTCGGAGTTACCGACAGGCTGGAATTGCAGAAATCGAGAAGACCCCAGAGGCGATGAAGCCGCTCGGTCAGCAAAACGGAAAAGGGCAATTCCTCGCGTGTTATGTGAAGAAAGCGCAGCCTGATTTCAAGGGGACGTTGAAAGGGGGCTGCTCGGTCGTTTTTGAAGCGAAATTTACATCATCGGGGAAGATGCAGCAGTCGGTCGTGTTGGAGCAGCAAGCGGAGGCACTGGAAAGGCACAGACAGCTCGGAGCAGTGTGCTTCATTCTCATATCGTTTGATTTTTCCAGTTTCTTTGCCGTGCCGTGGGAGGTGTGGCGGGAGATGAAAGAGCGATACGGAAGAAAGTACCTGACCCCATCCGACATACCACAGTATCGAGTGAATTTATATCGGGGGATGATTGATTTTTTAAGGCAATACAAAAATACACGGGCATAGCCCGTTACGGATAGGAGTGCATTTTACCATGAGCAAAACGACCCAAAAGAAAGACAAGACTATTGACAAGGCGTTGCAGGAGGTATTCGCGGGCTGCGACCCGAAAACGCGCGAGGTGATAGGGAACGCCTTTGACGCGGTTATAAAAAGGGCGGCAGAAGTGGGCGCCGAGGTAGGAGCGAAAGCTGTTGTCGATGCAGTGGAGAACGAGCGGAGAAAATACCGCAGCGAGAGGTACAGAAAGCAGTATGCGAATACGCGCTTGCTTTTGCAGCATTACAGGTCCTTGAACAGCCATTATGCGAATGCGGTTTGGCAGGACGATGAGGACGACCCAGACGAGTTCCTTGATATTATGGAGCTGATGAGTGGGAGAGGATATACAGACGTTATGTTTGTAGACAGTATCAGGAAGTCGTCTGAAAAGACACGCATCATTATGAGGCACGTCAATAAGATGCTGGACGAGTATCGGAAGATGTGCGAGAACAGCAAACACCCTGACGATATGAGGCACTGGCGCGTCATAAAGGCATTGTATTTATCGCCGAATATGATTTCAGCGGATGATGTTGCGGAGATGGTGCATATCAATAAGCGCACCGTTTACAAGGATGTAGATGCTGCCGTAGACGATTTGACGCTGCTCTTTTTTGGGGTAGAAGCCATCGAAAAGCTGGGCGAATAAGGTCGGGCATTTTTTGGGCATTGACAGGGCATTACAATGTGTGGTAAAATGTAGACTGTAAAATTATACAGGACTTCGTACCATTGCCACACGCATAGGAAAAGTGCGCGGCAGTGGTATTTTTTTACGGATATTTGCCCCATTATGGGGCAGAAAGGAGCGGAACAGATGAGTAAAAAGCTGCAAATAGAGTATAAGCCAATATCGGAGATTATTCCGTATAGCAACAATCCCCGCGTGAACGATGAAGCTGTGAAGTATGTCGCGGAGAGCATAAAGCAGTTCGGATTTATCAACCCGATTTTGCTGGATGCCAACGGCGTGATTATGGCGGGGCATACCAGACTGAAAGCGGCAAAGCAGCTCGGTATGGATGAAGTGCCTGTCGTATATGTGGACGACTTGGACGAAGAACAGGCGCGGGCGTTCAGGCTTGCCGACAACAAGACAGCCGAATTTGCAGAGTGGGATGCCGCGCTGTTGGAGCAGGAGCTTGCGGAAATCCTTGAACTGGATATGAGCCTGTTCGGATTTGACGGAGACAGCACACTCGCGGATGATATGCTGGACGAGAAGTATTCGCTCGCCGTGAATATCCCGCAGTACGAGATTACAGGAGAATGTCCGAAGATTTCAGACATGATGGATGATGCAAAGAGCAAGGAGCTTATTTCAAAAATCGAACAGTCGAACGTCACGGATGAAGAAAAGGCGTTTCTGATTGAGGCGGCAAAGAGGCATACCGTTTTCAATTATCGGAATATAGCGGAATATTATGCCCACGCCTCGGAAGAGATGCAGCGGCTTATGGAGCAGTCCGCGCTCGTGATTATCGACGTAGACAACGCGATTGCGAACGGGTATGCGGCTCTGATGGCCGATGTCCTCGATATGATGGAGGACGATACCGATGCGTGATGATTTCGCTGTTTTTATTACGTCGCACAAACGCCCGAATAAGCAAAAAACGCTCGACTGGCTTCACAAGCATAGATACAGCGGAAAATGGTATCTCGTAATAGATGGCATGGACGAAACGAAGGAAGAGTATTTGCAGAAATACGGGGACCATGTACTTGTTTTCGACAAAGAAAAACAGTGGAAAAGGACAGACACGCTGAATAACACGAAGCATTTGGCGGCGGTTATATTTGCTCGGCAGTTCGTCGAAGAAAAAGCGGTCGAGATGGGGCTGAAATCGTTTATGGTGGCAGATGACGACATAAGCGGATTTTGCGCGAGGATGCCAAAGGGCGAGAAGATGGCACGAAGCAAGAACGTAGATGCAGACCGTATGATGGATGCGTTCAATAACTTCCTGCTCGGAGCAGGGGGGGTGGCGTCGATAAGCCCCGGAACGCAAAATCTGTATATGGAGGGCGCAAAAGCGATAAACAAGTTCCCACGAAAAGCGAGCAACGCGTTTTTCCGAAACACTGCCATAAAGGTAGACTGGAAATCAGCGATGAACGAAGACATTATAACGTGTGTGGAATATAACCGCAGGGGCATATTGATGTGTACGGCGATGCCGATATGTGCTGAAACCGCGAAAGCTGGTACAGGTCAAGCGGTAGGCGGAATGCGAGCCACTTATGATGTTATGAGCGATTTTGAGCGAGGTTTTTACGCTGTCATCGAAGACCCGTCGCGCTGCTATTTGAAGATGACGAAAAGCAAGAAAGGCGGCTACCAATTCAGAATAGCGAGAGACTGGAAAGACGGCGACCCGATGATTTTGAACGAAAGGTGGAGAAAATGAGAGACAGTTTCGCCGTATTCATATTGACCCACGGGAGGGCGGACAACGTGGTGACAATGAAAACCCTGAAACGTGGAGGATATACAGGGCGGTGGTACATGATTATCGACGACGAGGATGAGCAGCGGGAAAAGTACGTCGAGAATTTTGGAGCAGATCACGTTGTCGTATTTGATAAGCAAGCGGCATACGACAGAGCCGATACGATGGACACGTTCAACGACCACCGCGCGATTATATATGCGAGGAATGAGAGCTGGCGCATAGCGAAGAATTTGGGGCTGACGTATTTCCTGATGCTCGATGATGATTACAAGAGCATCGACTACCGATTTGCAGATAAAGGGGCGCTGCGGTATAAGGCGGTAAAGGACTTTGACCGTATCTTTGAAGATATGCTCGATTTCCTTGATGCGTCGGGCGCCGATACAGTGGCATTTGCGCAGGGCGGTGACTTTGTAGGAGGATTGCAGGGCGGCAATTTCCGAAAGGGATTGATGCGGAAAGCGATGAACAGCTTTTTCTGCCGAACGGATAAGCCGATAGAGTTTCGGGGGACGATGAACGAGGACGTGGTGACCTATACGACATTGAGTAGTCGAGGCCACCTGTTTTTCTCATATACGGCATTCGCCGTAATTCAGCTCCCGACGCAAAGCCTTAAAGGTGGAATGACAGACGCGTACAAAGAGGGCGGCACGTATCTGAAAACATTTTACGCCGTTATGAGTATGCCGTCTGCCGTATCGGTGGGGATGATGAATACGAAGCACAAGCGTATACATCATCGGATAGACTGGGAGAGCTGTGCGCCGAAGATACTCAATGAAAAATGGAGAAAGGGGGCTACCTGATTGAATATTGCTGGCGATAAGATGTTCAGCCACATTGACAGAGTGACAGGAGAACATAAGCCGATAACAGCAGACGTATTTCTCACGAATTACTGCAATAACCGATGTCCGTATTGCACATACGGAAGATGGGAGCTTGACGGCGGCGTAAAGGCGATGACGTATGATGAGTTTGTAACGTATGCGACGAGGCTCATCGAGCTGGGCGTTCAGGGAATTATTCTGACAGGAGGCGGCGAGCCTACCCTATGCCCCGATTTCCTTGCAATCACACGATGGTTGGAGGAACGCGGAATACATTACGGCATCAACACGAATTTCAATAAGCTCGTGTATTTTAAGCCCGATTATTTGAAAGTGAGCCTTGACGGGTATGACGAATACAGTTATGAGCAGGCACGAGGCGTGAAGAAATACGCGGAGGTCGTGAAGAACATCGAGGCGTTTACGGAGTGGAGGCGAAAGAACAGTCCAAAGACCAGCGTCGGCATCCAGTGGATGGCGACAGATATGGTGGGCGTTCTTAGATTTTACGACGCGAACAGACACCTTGATGTGGACTACATCTCGTTCAGACCGCTTGAAAGCACAGGCGGCAAATATTATGAGGACGAGGAAAGAAAAGCGGAGGTGCGGGAAATAATCGCGGCTATCGAGGACCTTGCGGAGCAGGACAGCCGCGTGACACTCAATTTCAAGTGGAATATGCTCGACTGGCAGGAAAAGGACTGCACCGCTCAATGGGCGCAGATAGCCCTGAATGAGCGCGGCGAAGTGATGTACTGCTGCCATAAGCCATACCAGATTATCGGTCACATTATGGACGATGACATCTTGGAGAAGAAAGAGCGCGCAGCCACGGACATGAGTATGTGCGACATACCGTGTAGAATGACCGCCCCGAATATGTTTGTTGCCCAGACGATGAGAGACAGGAAAGACCCCTATTTCATCTGACGGTTGCAGCCGTTTCAAGAACGATTGAGAGGTGGTGACTGTGGCGAATGCGGACAACCTAAAGGGCAAGGGCTTTGAAAGTCGAAGCACGGAAGAAGTACGAGAGATTGCCCGAAAGGGTGGCATCAATTCAGGAGCTACCAGACGTAAAAAAAAGACAATGAAAAGCGGCGCGAAGATGCTGCTTGATATGCCCGCGTCAAAGGCAGTCACTCAAAAAATGAAGATGCTTGGCATCGACGAAGAAGATGCGACGTATCAAATGGGCATACTCGTGGCGATGCTGCAAGAGGCGTTGGGCGGGAATGTGAAAGCGGCGGCATTTATGCGTGAGCTTATAGGAGAGGACCCGAAGCAGGAGCTTGCGCGTAAGGAATTGAAGCTGCGTCAAGATGAGTTCAAGCATAAACAGGCGATGGATGAAAAGCTCGCGGCGAATGAGGATGCGGCAGGCTCGCTCGCGGACGCCATTGTAGAGGCTTACGAAAAACGAATGGAGGGTGACGGCGAGGATGATGAACAGTAAATCAATCAGATATTATGCCACACACCCAGTCCAGTTCGTTGAAGATGTGATAAAGGCGGTGCCGAATACCGACCAGAAAGCCATACTGAATAGCCTTGTAACGGACCAGATGACGAGTGTGCGAAGCGGTCACGGCGTAGGAAAGAGCGCGGTCGAAGCGTGGGCGGTTATATGGTTTATGATGACCCGTCCGTTTCCGAAAATCCCGTGTACTGCCCCGACACAGCACCAGCTTTTCGACATCCTGTGGGCAGAGGTCAACAAATGGATTAGAAATAATCCCTTGCTGGAAAACGAGCTGATATGGACGAAATCGAAGTTGTATATGAGGGGACACCCCGAAGAATGGTTTGCCGTGGCAAGAACGTCCACGAAGCCTGACGCGCTGCAAGGCTTTCACGCCGAACACGTGTTATACATCATAGATGAGGCGAGCGGCGTGGACGATGCGGTATTTGAGCCTGTCCTCGGCTCTCTTTCCACCCCTGGGGCGCGATTGCTGATGTGCGGCAACCCGACACAGTTGAGCGGATTTTTCTATGACAGCCATAACAAAAACCGAGGCTCGTATCGGACGTTCCACATAGACGGAAGAAAGTCACCGCAAGTATCGCAAGATTTTGTCGATATGATTATCAACATGTACGGCGAGGACAGCGATATATTCCGTGTCCGTGTGGCTGGCGAATTTCCTTTGCAGGAGGATGAGGTCTTTATTCCACTGTCGCTATGCGAAAACAGCATAATGACCGAGTACACGCCGAGAAAGGTGCCTGACCTGATACACATCGGCGCGGACATTGCCCGTTTTGGAGATGATAAGACGTGCATCGGGTACAAGGTCGATGAAAAGGTGGATTTCTACCGAAAGCGGAGAGGGCAAGACCTGATGAAAACCGCCGACGATATTGTGGCGTGTGGAGAGATGCTTATAAAAAAATACCACTGGACCGAGGCGATACCTGTGAAGATAGACGACGGCGGTGTTGGTGGTGGAGTTACAGACCGTTTGCGGCAAATGAAGCGAAATCAGCCTGACCGTTTCTGGTGGCTTGACGTTATCCCTGTGAAATTCGGACAGCGGATAAAACACAGGCATTATTATGACAGCACGACGTATATGATGGCGATTGTAAAGAGATTGCTGTCAACATACGACGAGGAAGATGGAACGAAGAAGCCCTGCGAGCTTATTCTTCCAGACGATAATGACCTTGTGGCGCAGTTGTCTACACGAAAGTATGAGATGACGGAAACGAGTAAAATCCGAATTGAGAGCAAAAAGGACGTAAAAAAGAGAGGGCAGCACAGTCCAGACGAGGCGGACTGTGTACTGCTTTTGTGTTTGCCCGTCAAATCCACAACGAAGAAAGGAGCGAAAGCAAAAGAATGAAACGACTGATGATGCTGCTGATGGCAGCGGTGCTGTGTTTGAACCTGACAGCGTGTGCAGAGCCGATGGAGGAACAGCCTGTGCAGGAAGTCACGGAAGATGAGAACGTGACGTGCGAAATGGTATGTGTCGGCGTTGAAGTAGGAGAACAGGGCTATTATAGCCTACTTGCCGATGTGGAGTTGGACTACTACGACGGAAAAGTGAGTGCCGTATATATTATCGACCCTGCCCTGCTTGCGTTCTCCGTGTCGGAGAGATGGGCAGGCGGCGTTTGCCTTATGAGCGGCGAAGATATGGCAGAGCTGATGACGCTCCTGCATGAGATGTTACAGACGTATCGGAGCGAAGCCCTGCAGGAAGATATTCTCAAAGTGATTGAGATGCTGGAAAACAGCCCCGCGATAACGGGAGCGAGTACGTAATGGAGGTGTGAAGAATGGGAAAAGCAAAGACCGCCCGCCCGACGAATGTGGGCGTAAAGGTGGTAAAAGCCTTTGACCGTCCAGACAATGCCACACTTATCCAAAAGGCGCTGACCCCGTTACAGTTGGATGAGGGCGAAGAAAGGAACGCCAGCGAATGGCTTTCTCCCCCGTATGATATGAGGGGGCTGCGAATGATGGTGAGCCAGTCCACGATACTGCCGCAATGTATGAGGGCGTACAGAAACAATATACCTGGCTACGGCATCGGTGTAAGGTACAAAGAGGACTTAGAGGAAACGCCCGAAATGGCAGCGGAGTTCACAAGGGCGACGGAGATTATCGACCTGCTCAATCTGGATATGGACACGAAAGAAGTGTTCGAGGACGTTATCGAGGCGCGGGAGATGTACGGCATTGCCTATCTCGAAGTCATAAGGAACACGGTCGGCGAGGTGTGCCAGATTGAGTTTGTGAAAGATACTCCGAGCGTGAGCAAGACAAGACCGTTAGAGCCGTATCAGGAAGTACAGTTCTTTTATAACGGCAGGATTGAAACGCGACCCAAAAAGTTTATGAAGTACCGCCAGCAGAGCGGAGGAAAGACCGTATATTTCAAAGAGTTCGGCGACAAACGGATTATGGATAAGCGGTCGGGGCTTTACGTGGACGAGCTGGAAATCGAGTATCAGGCGAACGAAATCCTTGAATTTGCCATCGGTACAGAGCCATACGGCGAAGTACGGTGGATGGGTCAAGTGCTGTCCGTAGATGGTATGAGGAAAGCCGAGTTCTTGAATAACAATTATTTCGAGAATGGGCGCCACACGCCGTTGATGATACTGATAAAAGGCGGCACGTTGACGGACGAGAGTTTTACGAAGCTCCAAGAGTACATGAACGAGATTAAGGGAGCGAACGGACAACACGCTTTTATTATTCTCGAAACCGAAAGCACAGACAACAATCTCGAATTTGAGGATGCGAAGCAGCCTGAAATCGAGGTAAAGGACATCGCGGGGATTTTGCAGCAGGATGAGCTTTTTCAGGCGTATCTTGACAACGGCAGGAAGAAAGTGCAAAGCGCGTTCCTGCTGCCCGATTTGTATGTTGGATATACCACGGATTTCAACCGAGCCACGGCACAGACCGCTATGGAGGTGACCGAAAAACAGGTATTCCAGCCCGAAAGGATTTCCCTCGCGTGGACGATAAACAATAAGCTGTTGAGCGAGTTCGGATTTCGGTATGTCGAGGCGTATTTCCTCGACCCTGATATTTCTAACCCTGATGACCTTGTGAAGATACTCAATGCTTGCCGAGAGGCGGGAGGTCTTACACCGAACAAGGCAAAACAGATTGTATTTGAAGCTCTCGGCGAGGTAGCGGAGGATTACGAGGGCGATTGGGGAGATATACCGCTTGCATACTCCAAAAGCTCTACGGACGCGCTATCGTCGCTTCTCGGCGGTGTTACAATGGCGTACCAGAAAGCCCAGCGGAACGGCGACGACGAGATTGTGCCAGTGCTGAAAGAAATACGGAAGTATTTGCGAGGGATGGAGCAGAGCAAGGAGGGCTGACGATGGGATGTGAGGCGTTAATCAAAGCAATCGACGCGTATATCGCCAAAGCGGATGATGACCTTGCGGACGAGCTGGATGCAGAGGGCAGAGCGTTACCCGATGACAGCGTGAAGATGGCTTCGGATATGGAGGATGGCATCGCCGCCGCGCTTGTATCGCAGACAGAGTATTTCATCAGGGAAATCAAGAAGCGCAGCAGCGTAAAGGAACTGCTCGACGTGTTTGACGAGATTAAGGCAAAAGACGCGTATTGCGATGAGATTGCCGAAGTCGCATTTGAGCAGTTTACGAAGTACATCCCGAAAATGGTCGTCAGTTATGTCGATAAGGTGGACAGCGGCATAAAAATCACGGCAATATCAAAGCGAACGACCGCGTGGATTGAGAGCTGGTCAAAGGACCTTGCCGACATTATGAAGCTGAACAGCCATAACGAGATTGAGGCTATTCTGAAAAAGGGGCTGGAAAATGGCGACGACATTGTAGATGTCACGAAAGCAATCCTTGACAGCGGTATACGGGATGAGTATTACAAAGCCCGCCGCGTAGCCGTGACAGAGATGCTGCGAGCGCATAACGTGTCGAAGAATGAGGCGCGGATGCAATGCCCGTGTATCACCAAGAAAAAGTGGAGGCACACGGGAGGGTACAAAAATCAGCCGCGAGAAAATCACGTCGCTATTGATGGGCAGACGGTGGATAAGGACAAACCGTTTGAGCTTGTCGGGGCTGATGGCGAAACGTACAATCCGATGTTCCCTGTTGATACCATCCTGCCCGCGTCAGAGGCGATAAACTGCCACTGTATAGCGGAAGATGTCGTCGATGAAAGTATTCTCGGATTGTCAGTGGAGGAACGGCAGCGATTGAGGGATGAGGCGCTTGCGGAGATGGACGAGGAATGGGAGAACGAGCTTGATGCTCAATACGAGGCAGCGCAAGCCGCCGAAAGTGAAGAATGAGAAAACAGGACTGCGACCGCAGCCCTTTTTCTATATATGCCATACGGAAAGGGGGTGAACAGAAACAAATGGAAGTGAAAAAGGCATACGAAATCACGGATGCGAAAATCCAGTTCGTCAGTTTGGTAGATAAGGCGGCAAACCTGAAAAAGTTCCTTATCACGAAAGCTGATGACGGAAAGGCGACGTTTACGACGTGCGGACGCATTGTGAAGAAAGATGCTGACAATCACTTTGTTACAGGCGTTGTGTATGAGCCGTTGACGGAGGATGCCCACGGGAATTTTATGACCGAGGACGAAATCACGAAAGCGGCTTATTATTTCGCAAAGAGCGGGAACAAGGTCGATTTGCAGCACTCTTTTGAGCCGTTGGAGAAAGCGGCGGTAGTCGAAAGCTGGATTGCGAAAGCGGATTTCCAGATTGGAGACGAAGCCATTTCCAAAGGCACATGGCTGATGACCGTTGAAATCGACGACCCGACAATTTGGGATAAGGTCGAAAAGGGAGAAATCACTGGCTTTTCAATGGGCGGTGTTGGCGTGTATAGCAAGGAGGACGTACAGTTGGATAACGTCGAGAAGTCTACCACAGGCGTAGAGAATGAGCCTGAACAGAACGAGAAGAAAGGCATTTTCAAGAGGCTGGCAGAACTGCTCGGCTTCGACGTGGTGGAAAAGGGCGCTCTTGCGGATGAATATAGCAAGCGGCAGCGTTCCAACAATTTCTGGACGGCGTTTTATACGCTGGAAGATATGCTTTGCCATTGGGACAGTTGGACAGGGGAAAGCGTACTCGAAAGCGACGAAACGAAAATCAGAGATGCCCTTTCGGATTTCTCGGAAATCGTGCAGAACATCTTGACGTCGGGCGACCCGATTGCAAAGGCTGTTGGAAAGCCCAGCGAAGTCGAAAAGGCTGGGAAGAAAATCAGCGGCGCGAACCGCGCAAAGTTGCAGGGAGCATACGACCAGCTTGGTGAACTGCTCGCGGAGTTTGCCGACCCCGAAGATGATGAGGACGGCAAAGGAAAGAACGGCACGGAAGAACCCGATGCCGAAGACAAGGAGGAAAAAGACGTGACAAAAGCAGAAGTGCAGCAGATTGTGCAGGACAGTGTTGCAGCCGCCATCGAAAAGGCGCTTGGCGACCAGCAGCAGAATGAGCCTGAACAGCAGCCCGCTGGCGGCGAAGCCGTAACAGCGGAGATGGTGCAGGAGATGGTTACAAAGGCGGTAGCCGAAGCCGTTGCTCCTGTGCTGAAAGCCAGAGGCGTTCCGACCGCTATGAATGATAACGGTTCTGGAACAGAACAGACCGTGGAAAAGCAGCACTACCTCCACGGTATTCTTTAATCTACAAGGAGGATTTGAAACATGAGCATTTCCAATCAGCAGGTGATTTCCAAAGCGGCAATCACCACCGATGTAGTGACGAATGGGCTTCTCAACCCCGAACAGGCGAGAAAGTTCATTCAGCAGACGTTTGAAGCCACTACGCTCCGTCAGCTTATCCGTCACGAAACCCGCACCGCAAAGACTGGCGAGATTGATAAAATCGGTATTGCCAGCCGTCTGCTCCGTAAAAAGGTGGAGAACACCGACGACAAGTACCGCGCAAACCCCAAGTTTGCGAAAATCGAGTACGCGACTACCGCAGTTCGCCTCCCGTGGGAAATCACGGAGGAAACCCTGCGGGAGAACATCGAGGGGCAGAATTTTGAGAGTATCGTCACCAACCTCATGACGACCCAGATGGGCATTGACCTTGAGGACCTTGACCTGAACGGCGATACCGAGTACGCGCAGGAGGATGAGGACAAGGACTTCCTGAAAATCAACGATGGCTGGATCAAGCAGCTTTCCAGTGGCGCACACGTTATGGACCGTCAGAACATCGACGATGGCGCAATGGGCCTTGATGTGTTCTACGACACGATTAAGGTGCTGCCCAACAAGTACAACAATGGCAAGCTCCGTTGGATTATGTCGCCGCACCGCTATCAGGACTGGATTTACACCCTGCTGAAAAGCGCGGTGAAGAACGGCGGCATCATCACCGACAAGCGTGTTGAAGACCCCGCCGCAATCCCCGTTGTCCAGTGCGCGAGTATGCCTGATGATACCATCATCCTGACCGACCCGAAGAACCTCATCGAAGTCACGACCTACGGTGTGAAAATCCGCAAGACCACCGAGGGCGAGAGCGCCATCATGCAGGATAAGCGTTTCTACGTCGTACACTTCGATTTTGACCCCATCATCGAGGAATTGGATGCGGCGGCAATCATCACGAACCTCGCGGCGATTTGACGGTTGCAGAAGCGACAGAAAGGGGCAGAGCGATGATTAAACTGAAGCTCAAAAAGGTGCGCTCGTATTACGGCACGGTAAAGGCGACCCACGACCACCCCTATGTTGAAGTTGAGACGGAGGACGAGGCACAGGCTCTTGTGGCGAAAGGCTACTTCGATGTCTGTGCCTCCCCTGCCGTTCCCGATGAAAATGGAGAGGGCAAGGACGGCGAGGAAGATACCGCCCCCGATTATGAGGCACTGTCGGAGATGACGAAAGCCGAGCTGACCGCGTATGCGGAGGAAAACGGCATCGACATTTCCGAGTGCAAGACCAAAGCAGACATCCTCAAAGCTATCAGCGTTGCGAATGGCGGTAGCTCCACGATGATTGATTTGCAGCAGTAAGGGAGGCGGCGGCAATGGCAGAACGACCGTGGGTAGAGCCATCGGAAGTTATTGCGTATACGGACTATAAGCAGGTGCAGGAGAGAAGCGAAGCCAAATTGCGAGTGGATATTTCCCGCGCCGAGCAGTATGTCATATCGTACACGAACAATGATTTTTCCGAGTATGAAGAAATCCCAGAAGCCGTGAAAACCGCTGTCATTCTCCTTGCCGAAGCCTATGCCTATAATGCGTGTGCTGATGCCAGAAGCGGCGGCAGGAGGATGAAAAGCGAGACATTCGATGATTATAGCTACACTTCGGACGACGCGAGCTATAACGCAGACAATCTCGACGTAAAGGTATTACTCGACCCGTATGTGAAAGTCGCGGTACGGCACGGGATTACGCTGCGAATGCGGAAACTGTAAAGGGGGCGCGGATATGAGTATTGAGAGCCTTTTCGACCATCGGTGTGACATATACCACCTGACGAGCGAAGAAAAATCCCCAGGTTACCAGCTCCCCGCCTCCCCCGTTTTTTCCTACCCCAAAGAGCCTGACGAGGCGAACGTCCCTTGTCATTTCGGGGTAAGGTCCTTCAATCCCACGATACAACAGACCCAGCCAGCGAACGAGTATGAGGCTAAAATCAAGCTGACACTGCCGATAGGTACTGATATAAGGCGAAACGACAAGATTGTGGAGCCGACGACAGGACTGGAATATACGGCAGAGCAGCCGAGAAATGTGAGAAATCACCATCTGTATGTGCATATTCAGCGCATAGATGCACAGAAGCCACTGTAATGGGCAAGCACGTTATTTACGATTTTAGCGAATACCGCGCGTTCTTTGAGAGGATGCGTGGAGCGAGTGAGGATTTCCAAAGGGAGCTGGGAACGTGGTTAGAGGCGGCGGGGATTGAGTTCTTGAACGAGGTCGAAGAACAGATAGTACAACGGAACGTGATGAACAGCAGACTGCTATTGCACAGCTTTGAAAGAGGCGACAGCGGAAACGTGTGGGAATTTGATTTCGGCGCGTTGAAGTTGGAGGTCGGTTCAAATCTCGAATATGCGGTTTGGGCGAATAACGGGCATCACCAAAAGCCAGGACGTTTCATTCCTGGGTACTGGGAGGGCGACGAGTTCGTTTACGACCGTAATGCTGATGGCGGTATGGTGCTCAAAGCGGAATGGGTAAAAGGCAAGCATTATTTCGATGCAGCCTTAAAGCTGTTCGCACCGCAGTTTGAAAAGTCGTTCGAGAAAAAGCTGGAACAATGGCTGACGCAGTATTTTGAGATGTAGGAGGCGAGGAAGATGCTGCTTGAACAGGAGATAGCCAGCATAATAGCGTTCGCGCTGCATCACGCGGACAATCCATCGCCTTACTACTATGATGTGCCAGAGTGTTTTCAGTACCCTGCGATGTATTTCCCACAGCCTGAGATTATCACGGGAGGGGAAACATTTCGGACGTACTGGATGCGTTATGCGTGGTACATCAACGTAATGTGTGCGACCACAGAGGATGCACACGAAAAGGCGTGGAAAGTGCTTACGGCACTGAAAAAGAGGCGAAACCTTGTGCCGCTGATTGGAGAGGACGGAAAGCCAGACGGAAAAGGTTTGAGGCTTTACGACCCTACTATTCAGCCTATAGACACGGGCGTAGTCCAAATCTCGTTGGAGTGGACGAGCCGCAGACCATACGATGATGAAGCCGTCGAAAAGATGGTATATTTCGAGGTCGATGAACACGTTCGGGGAGATGCAGCCGCTATTGAGGCGGCAGTCGAACGAGCGTTGAGGCTATACGAAAACGAGAAGTCAACCTGATGGCGTGTAGGAGCGTCTACGAGCGGCTACACGGATATTTTATACACGGAGGTAAAAGTGTATGGCAAAGAAAGAAACTGCTGCCACCGTTGAAACAGCGGCGGCAAGCGGCGATGCAAAAGCGGAGCGCAAGTTCTCCCTTGACGTTTTGCAGACACATTGCCGCGAACTTTTTGGAGTATCTACGCCCGCGTTCGTAGGTGCTACCAGCAATCTGGATGCGACGGCGAAATATTCCGTCGCAGAAATCGACAGCACCATCAAGAGATGGTGCAGAACGGAGGTTAAATAATGGCAGGAGGAACATTCGACAAGACCGTGGGCAAGGTGCGCCCCGGTACTTATGTCAATTTCAAGGACACGGCGCAGGAGAGCATCAAGGGCAGCGCAAGAGGCACTGTACTCCTGCCGCTGATTAACACCGATTACGGTCCTGCGGGCGAGATGATTTCCCTGAATGGAGGCGCGCCCGATGCCGCACGTGCAAAGCTCGGTTACAGTGTGTATGATGATGACCCTGCGGGGAATATGCTTCTCATCAGAGAGGCGTTCAAGAACGCGAGCACGGTCATTGTGTACATCTGCACTGAGGGGACTGCGGAGGCTACCGCCACGGGCGGCGGTTTGACCGCAACGGCAAAGTACAAGGGAACGAGAGGGAACAAGCTGACCTACTCCGTTTCCGCGAACCCGATTGACGGCTTCGATGTTGCCGTTTACATTGACGGCAGTAAGGTGGAGCTTTACGAGGGTGTGACGGACGAAACGGCGGTAAAGGAGCTTGCGAGAAGTGAATATATCACTTTCGCCCTTGACAGTTCTCTGGAAGAGACTGCGGGAACTACCCTTGAAGGCGGGACGAGCGCACAGACCCAGAACGGCGACATCACCAATTTCCTTGAAGCGGCAGACAGTGTGAAGTTTAACACGATGGCGTTCCCGAAGAAAGATGCAACCTTGCAGGCTGCGGTCAAGACGAAAGTCAGATATATGCGCGAGAATGAGGGGAAGAAAGTGCAGGCGGTTGTCGCCGACATGGTAAGCCCCGATTACGAGGGTATTATCAACGTCACAAATGCCTATGCTCTGGACGGTGTAGAGCTTACCGACGAACAGGCGACCGCGTTTGTGGCTGGTATGACCGCAGGAGCTACCTACACCGAAAGCAACACGTACAGGCTCGTCGAGGGCGCCGTTTCTGTTGTCGGTGTGAAGTCTCACGAAGAAGCGGTTGCGGCTATCCAGAAAGGCGAGTTTTTCTTCTCGGTTGCCGAGGCTGGCGGTGTGGTGGTTGAGTATGACATCAACTCCCTCATCACCTTTGCCGACGATAAGGGAGAGAGCTACCGCAAGAACAGAGTTATGCGCGTTCTGGACGCGTTTAACGACAGCCTTGTGCTGAACTTCCCGCCCAACAAGTATGACAACAACAACACGGGCTGGGACATTATGGAGGGTATCGGCAGAAGCATCCTCAAAGCCTATTATGAGGCTGGGGCGATTGATGATGTCGATTACGATAACGACTTCAAGGTTGACCGCGAGAACAGCGCGGGCGACAGAACGTATTTTGATGTCGGTATCAAGCCCGTTGACAGCGCGGAGAAGCTGTTCTTCACCGTGACTACGAGATAAGGGAGGAATGACCGATGGCAAGAATGGAGTATAACAAAAACCCCATCTCGATGAGAGAGGGAAAAATCTTCATCGACGGTGTGGAGGTCTGCGACAGCGTGAAGTGCGAAATCAAGTTCACGCCTGACGTGTGGACTGGCAAGCAGTTGGGGGAGATTACTCCCAGCTCCCGTTGGCTGGGTGCCACCATCACGGGTAGTATTACCCGCCGCCGTAGTACGCCGTGGCTGCGTGAGAAAATCAAGCAGTATCTCAACGACAAGGGTACGCCTGAAATGACCATTCAGGGTATTATGGACGATGAGAACAGCGATTACTACGCTGACAACGGCTCGGAAACTATCACCTGTGTAGGGTGCGTCCTGACTGGCGACCTCAACCTCATCAACCTCGATAGCGGTGGAGATGTCGTCGATGATGTTATTGCGTTCAACGCAAAGGACATCGTTTAATCGTTTGCTGAAAAACTGAAAAACTGCGGGTGAAAGCCCCTGCCCGTAAAGGCGGGGGCTACGACCCGACACTGAAACAGAATGGAGTGTTATAACATGACGAAAAACCTGAAATACTTTATGCGTGACAACACGCCTGAAATTGTCACCGTACCTGGACCCGACAGCTTCAAGGATGAGGCTGGAAATGTTCTCGACCTTGAAATCAAGGTGCTTAGTCAGGCAGAAATCCAGCGTATCAACGAGAACTACCGCAAGAAAACGATTGCGACTGACAAAAAGGGCAATCCGCTCGCGTATAACGGCGAAGTTCTCTGGAAAACGGAAAAGGACAGCGCGAGGGCTACCCGCCACCTCATTGTGGAGGCGTTGCAGTTCCCTGACCTGAAAGACAAAGAGCTGATGGAGTTCTACCACTGTGTAGATGTCACGGAGATGCCGCTGCTCGTGTTCGCTCGTGCGGATGAGTTCGCACACGTGACAAGGGCGGTGATGACCGCGCTCGGTCTGATGGATGGAGTTGCGGACGATGAGGTAGTCGAAGAAGCAAAAAACTAATAGCCCGCACGGGTAGTACAGAGTATTGGGCGCACGTCCTGTGGCAGCGTCATAACCTCCGCATGGAGGATTTCTCGGCGATGCCACGGGAGCGCCAACTCTTTTATATCGCCTCGGAAGTTTACGAGAATGAACACCCGTGCAGACTTGATACGATAAAAATCCGCAGAAAAGCGTGACGCTTTTTGGGGCATGGCATTGACATTTTGGCGGGGGGGGGGTACAATATTTGCTGAGTATATTTATTCAAATTGCTGTTCCGAGCTGGGGATTTATTCCCCAGTATGGGGCAAGCATTCACGAAAGGATAACGGCAGATATGAAGCGTATCAAGGGTGCTGGTGAAATTTAATGATTGAGTTGAAGCCAGAAGAAATACGACTATTGTCGAAAGTTGGAAATCATAGCGTAAATGAGTACGAGGGCAATTCAACGGTTGAACTGCTCGTGAATTACGGACTGCTCACATATAGTGATAGCAGCTATGAAATAGGAAAACTTACGCTGCCAGAGATTAAAAAAATTGCGCTTGATTATGGGATAAGTAACAAGGGCAAAAAAGCGGAAATCATTAGCCGAATAACATCTTGTGTGCCATCAGAGCAAATTAAGAAGTTAAAGCTAAACAAATACTATGTGGTGACTGAAAAGGGGCAGAGCGTGATTGATAGCAACGCGCCGTTGCTGATGTGGTATAATGGGCTTCATCATGAATTTATAAAAGCCGAGGATATTGTTTGCGCACAAAAAACATGCCTAAACAACACGGCGTATGGAGTTTTGCTTTATGCTTATAATTCGCGCCTTAGTAAGAATATAGAGAAGTTAGAACGGTTTTCTTTGCTTTTAGATGTTAAGCGAATATATCAATGGATGCACGATTTTCAGAGCGTGAACAAAATTGCTTTGGAAATTGATGAGGTAGAAAAAGCGCTTGAAGATGAGCATAGAAGTCGTGCAGCAAAGGCGCGTGCCGCACTCGGGCTTACAGAGGATGAAATACAAAAGATTAGAGAACAGGTAATGAAAGAGATGGACGAGGACTGGGAAAACGAACTCGATGCCAAATATAGAAAGGCGTCGGAAAATAAAAAATAAATATCGAAAGCGAGAGCTTCACATTTCGGTGTGAGGCTCTTTTTATATCCAAAAATCTTTGCAGGGAGGTGATACAGTGGCGAACCTAACAGCCGTATTTGAGCTTATCGACAGGATGAGCGATAAAATGGACGCTATTTCGAGCCGAGGCGAAGCGGCGGTCGGGAATTGGGAGCATATCGGAGAGAGTGCAGACCAAGCCTTTGACAAGGCAGCATCGGCGGCAGACGGCGTTGCATCCGCGATGGATAGTTATAATAAGTCCGCTCAGGATGCGGCGGCACAGACGGATTTCTGGACAGATGCGGTAGGAAATTACGACAAATCGGCTCTTGAAGCTATTTATAGCACACAGGAGCTTGTCGATATGGGTATGAAGTCCGCAGACGCGCTCGAACACGAGGCTGATATTATGGCAGAGTGTGACCGAGCGGCGCAGGAATTGTCCAACGCGCTGGATGCCTCCACTTCCGCGCAGGAAGAATTATCGTCGGCGATGGATGATGCGAACCGCGTTGCCGAGAAAATTGCTAATAACGACAAGGTTGCTGCTGAAACAAAGGAGGCGTTGCAGAAAGCGACGGAAGATGCCGCGCAAGCCTTTGAGGAATTGGAGCAGGCGCAAGCCGAAGCGCAGTCCGCTATGGACAACTACAATTCTGTTATGGAGAGCGGAACGGCGAGCCTTGATGAGATGGAGGATGCGGCGAGACAGGCGGCAGAAGCCTCCGAGAAGTTGGAAAAGGCGCAGGAGAACGCCACCGATGCGGCAGATGATTTGGCAGACGCCACCGAGGATGCCTCTAACGAAGCTAAAAAGGCTGGCAAAAAGGGAGAAGAAGCAGCAAAGACGTTGCAAAATGCACTGGCGGCGGCTGGCATTGTAAAAGCCCTTGAAGAAATTACAGGTGCATTTATGGATGCCGCAGACGCAGCAGCACAGGCTGAAACGGCGTTTGCAAAATTGCAGACCATCGCGGGAGCCGATTCTATGGGGATGCTGACGGACCAGATACGAGAGCTGTCGGCAGAAACGGGAATTGCCCAGGATGCCCTCGCAGATGTCGCGTATAACGCGATTTCCGCAGGCGCGGCGGTTGAAGATGCGGTCGGAACAGCGGGAGCGGCATCGAAGCTCGCGGCGGCTGGTTTTACTGACACGTCCTCCGCGCTGTCCGTCCTTTCCACGGCTATGAACAGTTATGGAGAAGCGGCAGGATCAGCGGAGGATATTTCAAACTCCCTGATTATGGTGCAGAACCTTGGCGTTACGACCGTGGCTGAATTGTCCGCGAGTATGGGCAAGTCCATCAGTACGGCGGCAGCTTATAACGTGTCGCTCGGCAATTTGGAGAGCGCATACGTATCGGTCACAAAGGCTGGTATTAACACGGCAGAGGCGACGACGTACATCTCTGGTATGCTTTCCGAACTTGGTAAAGAGGGGTCTACCGTAGCCACTATTTTGCAGGAAGAAACGGGGCAGTCGTTCGGTCAGTTGATGAGTTCGGGCTATTCCCTCGCGGATGTATTGCAAATCATCTATGATGCGGCTGGGAATGATGCCGAGGCGATGATGAACCTTTGGGGAAGTCAGACGGCTGGCGTTGCATCGGCGGCGATTGTCAATCAGGGATTGGAGCAGTTCAACACGAACCTTGTGGCGATTGAGCAGAGCGCGGGAGCTACCGAAAGCGCGTACTCCGTTATGGCGAATACCACTCAACACGCGCAGGAGAAGATGCAGAACAGTGCCGAGAACCTTAAAATCGCCGTGGGTGATATTCTCAATCCGACCCTTAAATCCCTGTATAATACTGGAACAGAGGCATTTCGGTGGGCTACTGATTTTGCTGAGAAACATCCGAAAGTAGTAAAAGCGGTTACGGCTATTACGGTGGTAATTGGCGTATTTGCAGCTGGAGTGGCGATAGCAGCGGCGGCAACCGCAGCGTGGAACGCTATTTTGGCGGTAAATCCCGTCGTTTTGATTGTGACAGGAGTAGCGGCATTAACGGCTGGAATTGTTGCTTTAACAGCTGTGATGATGCAGAACGAAGATGAGTACAGTTCTTGGACGAGAACGACCCAGCAGCAGTATGATGCCCTGCAAGACCTGAACGCAGAATATGACGAGGCTGTGAATAAGTACGGCGAAACGTCCGAAGAAGCGTTGAGACTGCAAAATCAGATTGACGACCTGAATGCGGAGTTTGAAGCATCGAAGCAGACTGTGGAAGAATTCGTCGCCGAGACAGATGCGATGATACAGAGCCATAACGAGCTTGTTTCCTCCTACGAGGATGGAATGAGTTCTATCCACGACGAAGAACTTGGAACGCTCGCCCTCATCCAGCGGTTGGGAGATTTGGCAACAAGCACAGACCAGACCGAAACAGCCCAGATGAAGATGCAGACCATCATCGACCAGCTTAATGAGAAATTCCCAGAGCTTGGGCTGAATATCGACAACGTGACCGAAAGCACCGACCAGATGATTGCCGTGTTGAAGCGGTCGGCAGAGGAACAGGCGAAGCAGGAAGAGTACGAGGAAAGCTACCAAACGTGGGTAGACCTTATCAAAGAACAAGCTGTCTTGGAGGACCAGCTCGCTGATGCAGAGGCAAATCTTAATGCTGAGCGTGAAAAACGCGGAATGTATCTCGATGAGCTGACAGGCGAGTGGATGAATAACGTCTACACAGAGGACAGCCTGTGGGCATCGTGGTTTACAGACCTTGACGATTACGGCGATGCAGTGGATGAGGTTTCGGCAGCACTTGAAGAAAATAAGAGGCTGCAAGCCGAATGCGAAAAGACGATGCAGGAATATGCCGACAGTGTAAATGGAGTTACTGGCGATACCGTCAGTTACGAAGAAGCGGTAAGTTTGGCAGTCAGGTCCGTCCAAACAGATATGGACGACCTTAAAAAAGCCTATGACGAGGCGTTCGAGGCAGCGAGGAATTCCATTTCAAGTACAGTCGGACTGTTCAACGATATGAGTATGTCGGGGCTGGAAAACAACGTCAGAGGCAGTTTCGGTGTATTTGATGAGCTGGAAGTTAAAGCTGAACATTCCGCAGGAAAGCTCGTCGATATATTGGAGGGGCAGACGAAGCAGCTCACGGAGTACGCGGACAACCTGAAATCGGCTGGAACCTACGGACTGGATGAGGGGCTGCTCGATATGTTGAGCGACGGCAGCACCGACAGCATGGCGAATATCTCCACCATAATTGCGGAAATTGAGAGACTGGGCGGCACGACTGACGCGGCTCGTCAGTATGTGGATGAATTGAACGGGGCGTTTGCAGATAGTCAGGCGGCGCAGGATTATTTCACACAGGCGCAGACGACAGCCGACGACCTTATGGCATCGTTGCAGTCGCAGAATGATTTCATCACGCAGTATGTGGATAATATCCAGCGGGCAAATGAAATCGGGCTGAATGAGAATTTGCTTGCATCCCTTAGTGACGGCAGCGAGGAAAGCGCGGCACAGCTTCAAGCGATTATCGACAAA
Source organism: uncultured Clostridia bacterium (assembly GCA_947630765.1). Taxonomy (GTDB): domain Bacteria; phylum Bacillota; class Clostridia; order Oscillospirales; family CAG-382; genus Coliplasma. The sequence continues at coordinate 43,954 of CANRIX010000002.1, forward strand.
GTGGACGAGCTGGGCGGCACGTCGCAGGCGGCAAAGGATTACGTTGCTGAGATGAACGCGGCGTTCGAGGATGTGGAGAGCGCAAAAGACACGTTCGCAAATACCGTCGCAGAGATGGAAACGGATTTCGATGAAAGGATGACCGACATCGAAAAACGTATGGAAGATGCAATCGAAAATATGACGATGGAGGATGATGCGAAAGCAGCAGCACAGGCGACGGTAGCGGCGTATGCAGCGGGAATAAGGAGCGGTATCAGGGATGCCGAGAGTGCAGCACAGGCTGTCGCAAATGCGGCGGCAAATGCACTCTCGACTGCGCATAGCGTAGGCTCTACCACTCGTTCCGCACTTCCTGTCGAGGCAGACGCAAGTGGCACGACGGACGCAGCCGATGTATTCATTGCTGGCGAGAATGGTCCTGAACTTATTATCGGAGCTGGCGGCAGCACTGTGTTCCCGCATGAAGAAACGGAACGGATTATTGATGCCGTTTCTGGCGATGCCATGTATAAAGACGCAGGAGCCATGACGGTTATGTTCTCCCCGCTTCTTGGTATGTGGGGGAATGATGGCAGCGTTACGACGAGCGAGGCTGTCACGAGTGACGGCAGCGAGGACAACAGCGGCATATTCTTCCCCGTTCCGCAGCCTGATGGTGGAGGCGGCGACAGAGATGGAGGCGACGGCGATAATACGAGAAAGGTCCTGCTCGAAATTGCAGGAAAGGGCAATATCGAATTGAGGGGCGGTAAAGTGGACGATGAGACGATGCTGCAATTCCTGTATGAGTATTTGAAGCCCGTTCTTTCCGAGATACTGACACAAGAAATCTACGAGGAGGGCGACGGCAGCTATGAATACTAAATATCAGATGTGGATTACGTACAACGCGGAGGCTGAAAAGCTCCGCATCCCCGTGCTGCCCGAAAAGATTACGGTCAGTATTGGGAGCAACAACAGCAGCGTTGATTTGGTAGGCTTGGGCGAGGTTGTTATTAAGCAGGCTCGCCCCGCCTTTCAATTCTCGTTTGACAGCTTTTTCCCCAGCACGACGTTCCCAGGCGTGACAGTTGGATTGTCCGACCCGAAGCAGTGCGTGAATATGCTGAAAAAATGGCAGGAGGGCGACAAGCCCGTTCACTTGATTTGCACGGATGTCGGGATTGATGTCTATTGCACGATTGAGAGCTTCACGTATTACGAGCAGGGCGGCGACGTGGGGACGATGTATTACAGTTTGAGCCTGAAAGAATATCGGGAAGTGACAGTAAAAAAGGTCAAAATCGAGGAAAAGAAAGCGACCGTCCCGCAGACCGAAACGAGGGTAGACAATACGGTTACGCCGAAAACCTATACCGTCCAAAAAGGCGATTGCCTGTGGAATATCGCAAGGAAGTTTTACGGGAACGGGTCCAAGTATACGCTCATCTATAATGCGAACAGGGATAAAATCAAGAACGCCAACCTGATATATGCGGGGCAAGTATTGACAATTCCTGATGCGTAGGAGGTGAGAACATGGGCAAAGGAATAAGCCTGCTCGTGATGAAGTCGGGAGCATCCAGCGGCACGGATATTTCAGGGCTGGTGGAGACGATAACGTGGAGCGGGCGGCGAGGTAGTCCGACGAGGACACTTCAAGTCTCACTGATTGATGATGACGGATATAAACACGCGCGGAGCGGCGTGGATATTGAAAGCGGTTATCAGTGCATATTCTCGTATGATGGCGCGGAATTGTTTCGGGGGATATTCCTACGGCAGAGCCAAAGCCACACAAAGACGATGGAGTTCAAGGCATACGACCTCGGAATATATCTGTCGAATAATAAGGACACTTTCGTATATGAGAATAAGACGGCGACGGATGTATTCAAAGACGTGTGCAGCCGTTTTGGTATTCCGGTAGGAGGCGCGGCGAGTACAAGCTATACGATACCTGACCTGACGAAGAAAAAAACGACTGGATGGGATGCCATAGCGGATGCCCTTAGTTTGGATTATGAGAACACGGGAACAAAGCATTATGTGTTCTCGGATAAAGGGCAACTCTATTTGAAAAAGAGGCTCGAAAACGTCCTACAATGGGTGTTGGATGTTGATACGAACATCACGAGCTATAAGTATTCCAAGAGCATAGAGAACCTGAAAACGCGGATAAAATTGCTGTCGAAAGAGGGTACTGTGCTGGCGCAGGAGCAGGACACAGCCCTCGAAAAACTATACGGCATTTTTCAGGATGTGGACACGCCCGACGAGAGCCTTTCCAACGCGCAGATAAAATCCCTTGCAAAGAGCTTGCTCTCGGAAAAGAAAACGCCAGAGCGGAACCTTATCCTGAATAATGTGCTGGGCGTGACGGATGTGATTTCTGGGGTAGGGGTATTCATAAAAATCCCGCACCTCGGATTGAACAAGACGTTTTATGTGGACAGTGACAGCCACACGTTCAAAGGGAATTTGCACACGATGTCGTTGGAGCTTAACTTGATTTCGGAGGCAAGCCCGCCCGAAGAACCGAAGCAGGAAGATGAGGCGAAAAAGGATTACAAGGTCGGCGACGTGGTGCAATTCCACGGAGGAAAGCATTACGTTGCGAGTACGGCGAGCAGCCCAGCAAGCACAAATCTCGGCGCAGGACCAGCGAAGATTACCCTGACAAACAAGGGGTCCGCTCATCCGTGGCATCTCGTCACGGAGGACTGGGGGAAAACACACGTCTGGGGCTGGGTCGATGATGGGTCATTCAGTTAGGAGGTGGAGCGATGGCAACAGAACAAAGCAAAAGCCTGAAAAACATCTTTCAGGGAATGGTGCGGGGATATGCGGAATTGATGCAAGGAACGGTCATTTCCGTAAGCCCGCTCAAAATTCAGATGGCGAACGATGAAAAGCTGATTATCAACGAGAGGATAACAGTCGTTCCGCGCCATTTGAGTGATTACAAGACAAAGGCGACCTATACGGTAGGTGAGGGCGTACTGGATAGCGAAACATTTGAGGATGGAGAGCACGGCGGGCATATCAGCGGGAACGGGGCGCACGTAAACAAGCTGCGGACGTTCACACTGACGAAAGGCACGATAACAGTTTTCAACGCCTTAAAGGTTGGAGAAATCGTCTATGTGCTGTCGCTGAATGACGGCAAACTATATTATGTCCTCGATAGGGTGGTGGAATAATGCCAGAGAGTGTATACATCCCCATCGGGATAAATGAGATTTCAGAAGCGGAAGAACAGCCGAGCAGGACATATAAGCTCGACCTTGATGCTGGGCGTATTCTTGGTTTTGTAGACGGGCAGGAGGCGGTACGGCAAGCGATAAGGAAAGCCTTAATCACCCCGCGCTGGAAATGCCTGATATACGATAATCAGTACGGCAGCGAGATTGAGGATGCTGTTACTGTGAACGATGCGACACGGGAATATGTGCGGTCGGTAGTCCCTGGCTTTGTGAGGGATTGTTTGAAGCCTGACAGCCGCATACTTTCCGTGTCAAATTTTACGTTCGAGTTTCGTGACGACGGGGCATATATAGGCTTCGATGCGGACACGATTTTCGGAAAAATAAGTATCGGGGAGGTGATATAACGTGTTTGAGGCTTATACGTTTGAGGCATTACTGGACGATGTGCTGCGGAACGCCCCAGAGGGGATAGACACACGGCAGGGCAGCATTTTCTATGATGCTGTGTCGGGAATTATCCTACAAATCGCAAGGATGTATACGGACCTTGAAAGAGTGTTCCAGCTTGTTTTCGTAACATCGGCAGAGGGCGAATATCTGGATATGAAAGCAAGCGAATACGGGATGAAGCGGCTGAATGCGACATCGGCAAAATACAGGCTCGTGTATGAGGGAGCAACGCCGTCAATCGGAGCAAGGTTTTTCCACAATGACACGGGACTGTATTTCAGGGTAGGAAGTGACGACGGCGTATTATTCCTTGAATCGGAGCAGGTTGGCACGGTGGGCAACAATATTCCTGTTGGAGCGTTGGCTGTGCCAGTGAATACCATTCAGGGGCTTTTATCGTCCACGTTTGGCGAAGTGTATGAGTACGGGTCTGACGAGGAATCGGATGCAGACCTCCGAACGAGAGTGCAGGAAAAGATTGCAGGACCAGCCGAGAACGGCAACAAGCAGCATTACAAGACGTGGTGTGAAAGCGTTGACGGTGTAGGTCTTGCGAGAATAACACCGCTCTGGAACGGCCCGAACACGGTGAAAGCGGTGCTGATAAGTCCGCTCGGATTGCCGTGCAGCGAGAACATCGTCGAGAACGTCCAAAACTATGTTGACCCGTCCACGAAAGGGATTACGGTCGATATTAAGGGCAAGACATACCCTGTCGGCGACGGGCTGGGAGAGGGCGTTGCAAATCTTGGCGCCCATTTCACAGCCACGGCAGCGGACAGCGTAAATGTTGCCGTGAGGTTTAAGGCCGTGATAGCAGAGGGACGGTCGGAAGATGATGTACGACAGGAAGTCACGGAGGCGTTGACGGAGTATTTCAAACAGCTTGTTATGGAAACGGCAAGCGCATCGGATATTGTCGTGCGTATCACGGCAGTCGGCGCGATGATTTCAGGAGCGGAGAGCGTCGTCGATTATAGCAACCTTACGCTGAATGGAGGAACGTCGAATATATACCCAGGCGAGGACGGCGTTCCCGTTGTGTCGGAGGTGACCGTCGATGTCGATATTTAATCCCTACTGGAAGTGTAACTACGACGAGCTGATAACGTATTATCCCCGCTATTACAGGGATGTGCTGGAAATGGATGCAATTCTTCACGCGGAGGGTCGCCTTGCGGATGGATTACAGAACGGCATTGACCTAATCCTGATGAATAACTTCATTGACGGAGCGGACGAGGACACAATCGGAAAGTTTGAGCAGTTTCTTGGGCTGTCGTTGCTTAAAAGGCGTTCTGTGGAGGAACGACGGCGGCTTGTAAAGAGCTTTTTCGCTGGTATGGGAAAAGTATCAGCCACAAGAATTGCCGAGACTATACGGGCGTACACGGGCGCAGAAACGACGTGTGATTTCTACCCGTTTGACGAGGCAAGAAACAACCGCCTCGATATAATGTTCCAGCGTGGGAATGAAGAAACGATATACGTCAGCGATATATATACCTTGCTGGAAAGGATGCTGCCCGCGCACATCGAGTGGCGGGCGATGATTGTGTATCGTTTCGGCATCGGGGTAGGATGTCGCAGAGAGCATTACAAATATCTGTATGAGTTCTGCGGAACGAAGCCGTATTCTGTCCTTATCGCGGACGTGAATGGAGTTACGACGGTCGTTGAAACACACATCACTGGCGTAAAAGCTGATTATAAGCACAGCGCACAGGATGGAGTTATGCAGCGTTCGGGGCAGCATCCGAATACTGCGCTCCTTGCGGGAGTGAGAACAGCCGATACAGTGGTGGAGGTTGGCATCACGAACGACGTGGAGACGTACAAATTCAGCGGCTACGGCGAGGCTGGAAAGCACCCGAACACGACAACCTTTGCCGAGGTGATAGGCGCTGACGTGGGCATCGGTGCAGAGAACGAAAATGCGCTCATAATGTATAAGCGCACGGGTGTTGAGCCTGACACCGCCACAATCGCCCACGAAAGCGAAATCGCGGTCGGGGTAGGAGAAAATTCTGAACACACAGTTATGGACTACAAGAGCAGCGGCGTAATCCCTGACACCGCCACCCTTGCCCATAATGATGAGATTAACGCCGCAGTCGAGGTGAAGTCCTCCGATTACGGCGTTAATTATATTCCGTGTGGTACAACTTTCACAAGATAGGAGGTAACGGCGATGGCATTTTGGACGGAAACTTTTCTGAATAAGATGCGGGAGGACTGGCTGCGGCGTATCGTAAAAATCCAGTATTATGCTGGCGGCACGTGGTATGATGCTCAAATCACGAGCAAGACCATCGAGGGCGACACGTTAAAGATTTTGAGCCAGACCACCGACAGCAGGGCGTTGACCGTCACGAGCGTAAGGCTTATTGACATGGGCGGCGACGTGGCGGGGCAGATTTCAGAAAACATCACGAAACTGGCAACGCAGGGCGTAATTACCCTTTGGGAATTTCCGCTCTATGAGATTGCAACTTAAAAACGAAAAGAGGTGAGAAACAGCTATGTACAAAAATTTGCTTTGGCTTGACCATGCCGTAACTCCTGACCGCACCTTTAAGATGACGAACAACTCTGACGGTACGGTGACGCTGACACCCGCAGGGAGGGTCATTCAGCAGGGTACGAATATGAGTGCCGCAAATTTCAACAACATCGAGATGGGCGTCTCGGATGTTGACCTTGCGGGGCATCTGCTCGTGCTTATTGTCCGCGACCTGTGCAGGAGAACGGGCGTGACCGAGGACGACTTTGTGAGCGTTCTGAATGAGGTGACGGCAGAAGAAAAGAGCATCACGCTGAAAAATACGGCGAAATACCCGTTTAACAACAGCGTACAGAGTGTGAGCCTGACGAAGAACAGAGCCACGAAGAATTACACGGTCGAAGCGGAAGTCGTTTCCAAGAACGGAAACGTCGGGGAAATCGTCATCACTGACAAGGCCCTGAACGGTTTCAAGGTGGAACACACTGGCAGCGCGACCGAGGTAAAAATCAACCTGAAAATTAGAGGAGGTATAATCGCATGATTATCATCGAAAAGAACGAGGGGACGAAAATCCCCTACGAAGTGGACGGCACAAAGGTCTGCTTCAATGACGACCTGACAATCAACCTTGCCAAGCGGCAGGAGGATTGGCCCGTGCATATCGACGTGTGCAGCGACAAGGACGGTGCGCTCGTTATCGGCGCGGCAAGTGGAAATTACTACGTCGCCCAGATTGACGTACCCGCGAGGGAGTACGTCGAAGTCGAGGAAGATGTCGAGCCTGTCGAGGAAGATGGGCAGACAAAGAGCGTTAAGCTCGAACCGAAGCCGCTCGATATGGATGAGGTGACGCTCACCCTTTGGGCGCTCGAAAATTATTCTGAATGATAGGAGGCAGAAAAAATGAGTAACTTTGACCTTGCGAGCCTTGCGCTCAAATCAGCGTTTCCGAAGAACACAATCCTGACCGACGATAAGGGACTGCCGTCCGTGATGGTGTACGTACCGAAGTTCAAGATGTCGGAAGTTATCGAGGGAGGCACGGACAGCACCCATCCCGCGTTCATCGTTGACGGTGTGGAGCGCAGCGGCATCTATATTTCCAAGTATCAGAACAAGGCATATAACAGCCGCGCGTATTCCCTGCCCGGGGAAGACCCGACCGCGAGTATCAACGCTGACACCGCAAGACAGTATTGCGAGAGTAAGGGCGCGGGCTGGCACCTGATGACGGCGATGGAATGGGGCGCCATCGCATTGTGGTGCAAGAAGAACGGCTGGCTGCCCTACGGCAACAACAATTACGGAAAGGACACCCGCGAAAAAACCTACGAGGCTGTTCCTACGTATGAGTACGACGACAGCGGTCACCATATCGGTAGAGTTGCCACTGGTACTGGACCTGTCACATGGTCGCATAACAAGCAGCTCGATGGTATCTATGACCTGAACGGCAACGTCTGGGAATGGACGGACGGGATGAGGCTCGTATACGGCGAGTTGCAGATTTTGGAGAATAACAATGCTGCAAACGCCTCGAACCTCAAAACCGCCGCGTCTGCCGCGTGGAAAGCCATCGACGGTAAGACTGGCGCCCTTATTACCCCGAACGGGAGCGGCACTACCACGAACAGCTTGAAGCTGGACTATGTTTCGAGCAATTGGAAGTGGATTACGGGCGAAATCACCAGCAAGGATGACAGCAGCCGCTCGTGCCTGTTCTTCAATGTGTCTGCCGACGAGGACGTTGTTGATAAGGCAAAGGAAATCCTTCACGCGCTGGCTATGCTGCCTGATGAGACGGAGGACAAGTACGAGGGCGACTATTTCTGGGCGAATAACGCGCAGGCAGAGCGTTTCCCGTGTCGTGGCGGCGGCTGGCACCGCGGCACGGGCGCGGGCGTGTTCGCTGCGGGCTTGAACGATGCGCGGTCGAATGTGTCCCCGGGCGTCGGTTTCCGCTCCGCTTTTTACGAATAACTGATAACTGAACACTGGCACACTGATAAGGGGCTGCGATAGCAGCCCCTATCTCTGCCAGTAGAAAGGAGCGCACAAGATGGAGGATGCGCACAAAGAAGTAGCGGAACAGCCATCGTTTGACGATGGAGTTCCCGCGTTACAGTACAAGCAGTTTTTCCTCAAAACGAAAATCGAGGACATGATGAAGTACGGCAAGAAAGCCGTTGCGACGTTTCCTCGGCGCGAGAGGCAGACGGCTGATGAAATCCGAAGGACGATGCTCGATATGTACCGCCTGTCAATCCAAATTGAACGGAAGTATTTCAAGAAATCGACGTTGCAGGATTTGGACGTAAATCTTGATGTGCTGCGGCATTTGGTGAGGCTCGCAAACGATAAGGATTACTACGACGAGATGGTGCCGAAAAGGGATGCGAGCGGCAGAGTGATAAAGGACGGGAACGGAAAGACTGTCAAAGTCAGGATGATGCCGCCCCTGCCCGATAAGCGGTACAAGGTTTGGAGCGGGATGCTGGACGAAATCGGAAAAATGATTGGCGGTTATATCAAGTCCGTAAAGGGCTGATAAAGCCGCCTTTTGTTTTGTGGGAATAAGCCAAACAGCGTTTCCCGTATCGTGGCGGCAACTGGAACAACGGCACGAACGCAGGCGTGTTCAATACGAACTTGAACAATGCGCGGTCGAATGTGAACACGAACATCGGTTTCCGCTCCGCTCTGCTGTTATGTCGGAAAGAAATGGGCGAAGCCACCCGCCGAAAGGTGGAGGCTTTACGCACGGAACATAACACCAAAGGGGCTTATTTCCATTCCTGTGTTGAACATCACGGGAAAAAGATTGTATTGCTGCGAAAACGCCACGTGGAGGGCGAGGCGGAAACGTCACGCGCAGCGGGCAGGAGGTGTAGTCAATGGAGAATGGGCGCGAGTATAGCGTCATCACGGATGTATTTGACCAGATATGCGATTTTGATGAGCTGATGAAAGCGCATCGGAATGCACGGAAAGGCAAGCGTTATCGGGGAGATGTCCTCCGTTTCACGAATGATTTGGAGGGCAACATCATCAATTTGAGCAATCATCTTAGATGGGAGAGCTACGAGGTAGGACCGTATCACCCGTTTTATGTTCACGAGCCTAAGACGAGACTTGTGATGTCCTTGCAATATCCCGACCGCGTTGTACAGTGGAGCATATACGATAAACTGTACCCGTTCTATGACAAAATGATGATTGAAGACAGTTTCGCTTGCCGAAGAAATAAGGGCAGTCATAAGGCTGCCGACAGGCTGCAATATTGGCTTAGACAGGTGGACCGAAAGCCGCAGAAATGGTACTACTTGAAGTTGGATATTTCAAAATACTTTTACCGAGTAGACCACGCCGTTTTGGAGGAAATTCTTTCAAGACGGATAAAGGACGAGCGGCTGATGAGATTGCTCCACAAGATTATCAACTGCGAGGACACGCGGTTCGGACTTCCCGCAGGAATGTCGCCCGATGATTGCCCCGAAGATTTATGGCTGTGGGACGTTGGGATGCCCATCGGGAATTTAACTTCGCAATTATTTGCGAACATCTACCTTAACGAGCTGGACCAATTTTGCAAGCACAAACTCCACACCCATTTTTACGTCCGATATATGGACGATATTATAATATTATCCCCCGATAAGGGTCAGCTTGCCGAGTGGAAACAGGAAATTGCAGTCTTTTTGGAGGACAACTTACGGTTGAGCCTGAATAAAAAGACGGCGATACGTCCGATTTCCCTCGGCATTGATTTTGTCGGCTATAAGATATGGGCGACACATCGGAAGTTGAAAAAGCAGACGGCGCGGAGGATGATACGCCACGTTGCTACGATGTGTGACCTTATGGCGGCTGGTGAGATGAGCGAAGAAGAGTTCAGACGCGTTGCCGCGTCCTATGGAGGCGTTATGCAGCACTGTAACAGCTACGGGATGCGGACGAAGATGAACAGCTTTTACATCGAGTACAGACGCAAAATTTCCGAGGCAAAAGGCTGGGAGAATGAAGAACAAACGGACAACAAAAGAGGTGATGCAGTTTGAATTTATGGGAAATTTTCGCTGGTGGCGGCGGGATTGTCGTGCTTGTCATGACATTTATTCAGGTATCAAAAATCCAAATCAACCCGTGGAGCTGGCTTGCCAAGAAAATCGGCAAAGCCATCAATGGCGAAATCATTGAAAAAGTAGACAAACTCTCTGACGACCTCAGTCAGCTCAGGTTGGAGAGCGAAGAAAGAGATGCGACGGCTTGCCGAACACGGATTATGCGCTTCAACGACGAAATCCTGCAAGGGCGAGAGCACACGAAGGAACACTTCGACCAGACGTTGATTGATATAACGAATTATGAACGATATTGCGAGGAACACCCGAAGTTTAAGAACAGCGTCGCGGTGGCTACGATTGCGAATATCAGACGTGTCTACGAGAAGTGTATGAAAGAAAAATCGTTTTTGTGACGGAGGTGGAAACGTGAAGAAGCAGAGCAAGAAAAAGCCCGCCCACGCCGAGAAAAAGGGCATCGGCGTGATGGACATCATCTTGATTATCGTCGGCGTTTCGCTGCTGTCGTTCACGGTGTATATGATACACCTTTTTCAAATTTACGGCGCTGTTCCTGATACGCTCGTAACGTGCGTGTTCGCCTGTCTCGGAGGCGAATGCGGCATTATGGGATGGATTAAGACGAACAAAGACCGTAACCGCGACAGGGAATGGCAGCTTGATGATGAGAAGCGAGCGAAGCGTGAAGCGCGGCGATATATGGAGGAAAGCCAAAACACAGGACAGACAGGAGGTTTAGAAGATGCTGAACGGGACAACGAATGAACAGAAAATCTGGAACTACCTGAAAGCGGCTGGGCTGAATGATTTCGGCACGGCTGGATTGATGGGAAATCTGTACAAGGAAAGCGGATTAAAGCCGAATAATCTGCAAAACAGCTACGAGCAGAAACTTGGGTACACAGACGAGAGCTACACGGCGGCGGTAGATAATTCATCGTACACAAATTTCGCCTCGGATGCGGCGGGCTACGGGCTGGCACAGTGGACTTTCCACACGCGCAAGGCTGGGCTGTTGAGCTACGCAAAAAGCAAGGGAAAGAGCATCGGCGACCTTGAAATGCAGCTCGAATACCTGATGAAAGAGCTGAAAGAGAGCTACGCAGGGGTCCTTTCGGTGCTGAAAACCGCAACGAGTGTTCAGGAGGCTTCGGATGCGGTATTGATGCAGTTTGAACGTCCTGCGAACGCTGCCGCCAAAAAGAGTGAGCGAGCCGACTGCGGTCAGGCTTACTTAAATAAATTTGCAGAAATGGAGGAACGGAAAATGAGCTTTACGAACAGCCCGCTGGTATCTTATACCAAGATTTCGCCCAACAGGACGAAGAACAGAAATCACGCCATCGACACGATTACCATTCACTGCGTTGTCGGTCAATGCTCGGTGCAGACGCTCGGCGAAGTGTTCGCGCCGACAACGAGGGAGGCATCGTCGAATTACGGTGTCGGGTATGATGGCAAAATCGGGATGTACTGCGAGGAAAAGGACAGGTCGTGGTGCAGCTCGAATGCGGCTAACGACCATAGAGCCGTGACGATTGAGGTGGCAAGCGATACGACCGAACCGTATGCGGTGAATGATAAGGCATACGCCGCGATGCTCGACCTCGTGACAGACATCTGTAAGAGGAACGGCATCAAGAAGCTCGTCTGGTCGAACAATAAGGATGACCGCGTAAATCATAGGAACGGCTGCAACATGACCGTCCACCGTGATTATGCGAATAAGTCCTGCCCTGGTACTTACCTGTATGAGAGGCACGGAGCGATTGCTGCCGAAGTCAATCGCAGACTTGGTGCGAGCGGAGATGCACCCGCAGAGCCGAAGCCTACACAGCCCGCGACGGAGCTTAAGTTCGGCGCAGGTGACATCGTGGCGTTCGCTGGTGGAACACATTACACGAGCGCGGATGCCGCCACAGGCTCGACTGCAAAGGCTGGTACGGCTAAAATCACAGCGGTAAAAGTTGGCGGCAAGCACCCGTACCACTGCCGCGCGGTGAATGATGCTGGGGCGTTTGTCAGCGGTGTATACGGCTGGGTGGATGCCGCAACTGTTTCGGCTGTCAAGGCCGAGGCAAGTGGCGATACTGTGTACGTTGTGAAGAAAGGCGACACCCTATCTGGGATTGCTGCCAAGTATGGAACGACGTATCAGGCGCTTGCGGAGTATAACGGCATCACCAATCCGAACATCATCAGCGTCGGGCAAAAAATCAAAATCCCGAAGAAAGGCGCGACCGCAGCACCCACGGTGAGAAAGCACACGGTTGTCCGTGGCGATACGCTCTGGGCGTTGGCTGTGAAATATCTCGGTAACGGCAGCCGTTATCCAGAGATTATGAAAGCCAGCGGCATCACGTCCACGACGCTGACGGCAGGACAAGTCCTCACTATTCCCGAAAAGTAGTGGAGGGCTTTACAATGCCTATTCTGAACCTATTCCTTGCGACATTTGTCATCGTCCTCGGCATCGTGTGGATTATTTCACTCGTGAACTGGGACGGCAAATGCCACTGTGACAAAACTGAATGTGAAAACTGCCCGTATAGAGGCAGTTGCGAACACGAAACGGAGGAACAAAGCGATGAATGAAATTCTCACAAACCTTTTAATCGCAGTCATAACGGCGGTTATCCCTGTTCTTGCGACCGCGCTGATAAAGTATATCGGCAAGGCGAAAGACAGTGCTGCGGCACAGGTGGATGATGCCAAGCAGAGATGGTACATTCAAGAGATTGCCGATGCGATTGCGGACGCTGTTTCGGCGACCAGCCAAACGTATGTGGATGCACTGAAAAGGGCTGGGGAGTTTACGGCAGAAGCGCAGAAAGAAGCCGCGAAAAAGGCTCTTGACGCTTGCCTTGCCTCAATCAGTCCAGCGGCGAAACAGTTTATCGAGGAAATGTACGGCGACCTCACGGCTTACCTGACGACCAAGATAGAAGCACAGGTCAGAGCGCAGAAATCCTCGCCTGTCGCGTTGGAGGCTGTCACCGTAGAGAGCACCACGGACACGACCACGATTGCCGCGAGTACGGCAGCAGCGACGGCGGCGACGATTGCACAGACCGCCATCGCCCAGATGAGCGCGGACGTTGCCGTAAAGCCCGAATAACATCTTGCCCCTCCCTGAAATATGGGAGGGGCTTTTTTCGTACATAAAAATTTTTGAGAAATTTCGGCTAACGTATTGACAAGTGTGTATTTGTTGTGTATAATATAACTGTCAGGAGGTCAAGGAGATGAAGACAAAGGATTTAATCAAACTGCTGGAACGAAACGGATGGAAATTTGTACGACACGGAGCAAATCATGATGTATATGCAAAGGGAAATCAAATCGAATCAGTGGTAAGGCACAGAGAGACAGACGAAAAGCTGGCACAGGCAATCATCAAGCGCAGGGGGCTGAAATAAGCCCCGCCGCGCCTGCAAATACTAAACCATAGGAGGTTTTATCTATGAAACAGTCATACCCGATTGTTATGAGCAAAGGAACATCACATATCGTCGTGTACGTCCCTGATTTCGATATAAATACTCAGGGCGAGGATTATACGGACGCCATTGAAATGGCGAGGGATGCAATCGGCGTGGTGGGCATCGAGCTGGAAGATAGAAAAGAACAGCTCCCTTGCCCAACTGCCATGAGTGAGGTGCGGAAAGAAAACGACGACGATATTATTTCACTCGTCGATGTGGACTTCACCGAGTACCGCCGCCAAAACGATATTAGAGCGGTGCGGAGAAACGTCACCCTCCCGTCGTGGCTGGATGCCGCAGCAGCGAAAAGCGGGGTAAATGTATCAGCCATCCTGCAAAGGGCTTTGAAGCAGGAGCTTCATCTTACTGACCGATAACTGACAAAAATGCCGAGGGGCAGGTCGAGAGTTCAACGCTCTCCCCTGCCCCTTTTTTCGTATGACCGCGCAGGAGACGCGCAGACGCGCCCAGAAGCGTTTTTATGTGCTGGGGGTAGTTTATATTGCTTTGACCCGAATCGCGTCAAATCGGAGGCAAAATGAGCCTCCTGCGGGCAACCTGAAAAAACGCTTCAATTTCCCAATGCGGGGCAATACGTCTAAAAATTTTTTCATTTTTTTTGAAAAATTTCGGAAAAAGGTATTGACAACTACTTGCTACGTGGTAAAATCATAATCAGAAAAGGAAATTTGCTCCAAAACGGGGCAAAAAATTTTCAAGACATTTGCCCCAATAAGGGGAACGAAAGGACGATGCGTTATGATGTACAGCGAGTTTTATGAGAGGACCAAGACGGAGATTTCCTTAGACGAATACCACTACGTAGAGGAAAGCTACTACGAGTTCGAGGGCAACAAAGATGAGTTCTGCAAGGCGTGGCTGAAAGATGTGAAGTCTGGCAAGTGGGCTATGGAATATAAGCTCCGCAAGGCTCTGGATGACCAGAAAGCAGAGTACGAAAGGCAGCTTGCAGAAAAGGACGAAACGATTGATTTCTACCGCCCGTTCTACACAGAGGTTGGAGAGCTTCGCAAAAAGCTGAACACCGCGCAGGTCCACCTTGAAGCGATTGTCAGAGATTTCAGGACCATCTAAATATGAGGATGCTGGGCTAACGGCAAGACGGGCAGAGAGGAAAACATCATGACAGATATTGAAAGAAAGCATCTCAAAAGAGCTGATGCGTACTGGAATTACCAAAGAGCACGCGTGCTGTGGATTGCAGCGCAGAACGACATCGAGGTTGACCTGCCGCAACATGATGGCGAGTTCCTTTTTGACCTGTTCGACGGTGGGGATGCGGATATTACAGACGAAGAAATTTTAGAAGCGTTGAAAGAGCTTAACTGATAGGAGGAACGGACGATGACCGAAACAAGGACGTGGGAACAGATGAAGCGCGACAACGATGGGGCTGTGTGGATTATGGAGAACGGCTCATTCTGTGAGTATTACGAGGAAGATGGCAGAAAGGTGTACGGCATCAGCGCGGAGATGGAGGCAGAGCAAAGGCTTCTGGAACCGTGGCAGAGAATTGGCTTCAATGGATGTTGGAGCTGCGCGAACGCCCCATACTGCGAAAAGTATATCAAGACGCTTGAAAGAAACTGAGGACGAAACAGGAGGTTACGGACGATGACAAACCTTGCAATTATTGAGGGAGCAAAGAGACTGAACGGCATTATCGAGGAAGTGGACACCTTTGCTGGATGGAAACGTAGGGGAAAGAAAATCAAGGCGGGCAGCAAAGCCCTGTTCAAGACGAGTATCTGGAAGCCTGTCGGCGGCAGAAAGAAAGGCGATGAGGCAGATTACGAGGAAGAAATCAACCCCGATTTGATACTCGTTCCAGCGTCGTTCTTCGGCATCAGTCAGGTTGAGGATATGCCTGTAAAGGAATAATAAAAAAGCTGACCTAACGGCTCTACGGGGAGAAAGAGAGGTCTTAATTATGTGGACAGATAAACTTGAAAGCGGCGTATATGAGCGCCTGTGTAATTGCAGGAGCAGAAAAAGCGACATCGAACCGCTGACGAATGCAAAATGGGCAGCTATGAGAGAGGCTGGAAAAGACAAACAGGGATTTACCAAAGAGGATGCTCTCGTTGCTGTTTTAGAAATGCTGGACTGCAATGGCCAGTGCTTCGACCTTACTGCGGACGAGTATAGCGAGCTTATCAGATAGAATGGAGGACAGACGATGAAAGAATATCTTGCGATGTGGTATGATGTGGCAGCGGGAAAGTTGCACACGCGCGAGTTTACGGCGAATGATTTGCCGTCCGCAAAGCACAAGGCGTTCCAGATGCTCTGCGACAGCAGCGGGGACAGGCTGGCAGGGAATGTCGTAATCTATGAACGGCGGTATATGTTCGAGTGTGCAGGAGAGAGCAACCCGCGCCCGAATGGAGATGCGAAAGAGTTCGCTACGAGGGATTACTACACTGGAATGAAGATACGGAGAGGCGGCAAGGACAATGGCTAAGAAGATGACGAACGCGGACCGTATACGAGCGATGACAGATGATGAGCTTTTCGATTTCATCGACAAAGTGCGCCTTGACGATATAGATTATGCTTGTACGTTCTGCGATATGTGCGAGAATGATGGAGGCAACGCGCTGGGCATAGACTGCGACGGCTGTTTGAGGCGCTGGCTTACTCTGGATGCCTCCGAGCATCCACAAGGACTGGACTATTTTGCCCCCAAAAGCGTCAAAAGAGGCTTTTCTGGTAGCTTGCAAAAAATCTCAAATTTTTTGAAAAAATTCGTAAAAAAGTGTTGACACCTACTACTCACGTGGTATAATCATAATCAAGATAGGGGAAAGCACATAGCAAGTACCCAAAAAATTTTACGACACTTTGCCCCATATAGGGGAAAACGGAGGAAATAATCATGAAGTTTGAGAGCATCAACAGAAAGTACACCGAGATGGTAAACGAGTACATCGGCAGAGGGTATTATATCAATGCTGGAACGATGTCAGGCAGTCAGGGAGAAATCGCCCACATCGACCTGACGGACGGGAAAGATATTATCCGTATTCTGATGGAGGGCTTCAACGACTACGAGAGAGGCATCGAGGGCATCCGTATCACGGCTGGAAAATGCACGGAAGATACCAAGCCGAACGGCTCCCGCGATATTGGCTGCGGTATTTGGAACCATCGCCTTGAAGTTATAGAAACAGCCGAGTTCTTCCTTGTTGGAGAAGTGAGAGGCAATAAGGAATATTACGGAACGTATGATGAGGCTGTCGCGGCAAGAGACAAGCGTTACCAGAGGTACGAAAACCGCCCGTGCGACACAAAGAAAGTGGAACTTCCCGAAGCTGCAAAGGAAATCGCTCTGAGATGGGTCAAGAAAAACCTGACTTTCAAGAGAATAGGGCTTGCGAGCATTGATGCTGTGTATTCGGTGACTACGCTCAATCGTTTTGATGGAAAGCAAAGACGCAGCTACGTTGTGAGCGTAAAAGGCAAGCAGTACCAGTTGAAGTAAATTATTTTGCCAGAAAACGCCCCACAACGGGACAAAGTTGTTTCACATGAAACATAAAAAGCCCCATAAAGGGAAACTGTCCTATCGGTTAAACGGGGAGAAAGGAACAGAACATGAAGTATTTCAGCACACAGCGCCCTTTGATGCCAGGAGGATTTCCGAAGCCAGAGGGCAACAAGGTCCTTGACATCCGCAACTTTGACAACCGCGAGTACGTGAAAGAAGTTGACCGAATGGCGTGGGGATGGATTGAGTACGAGCGAAGACTTTCACATTCGGACATGGTGAATTATGAGCTTGTGCCACTTCCTGAAAGGGAGCTGCACCTTACCTATCTCGGCGAAGATAGCTGGGGCAGATACGTATACAAGGACGAAAACGGTAAGCTCTGGAAACTGCTCGACTGCTGCTCGCCGAGAGAAGTATGCGAGGAACGCCGAGACACACCGTATTCATCAAGCGGGAATGAGTTCGACGGAGAGCCAGACTGTCCGATGGCAAATGACATAAAACCTATATTTGAAATGGAGGTGAACGAAGATGAATTTTCCGAGGCGTGAAGTGGTGGAGGCTATCAGGGCGCAGTTTCCTATCGGATGCCGTGTGCAGCTCGACCAGATGGATGATGCGCAAGCACCGCCCAAAGGCACGAGGGGAACGGTGCTGGGAGTAGACGACATCGGCAGCATTATTGTGAGATGGGACAACGGATGCGGGCTATCGGTAGCCTACGGCGTTGACAGATGCCACAGAATTGGAGGCGAGGACGAATGAAGTATAGGAGGCTGACAGAGGCAGAAAAGGACAGGCATCCGTCAATCCACTATACTGGGAGCGTCCGAGGAATGAAAAAGCTCGGCTTCTGGAAAAAGGGCGACGAGTGTGTGAGATGCGGACAGTATATCTACAACCTGTCTATTCGGATTGGAGGATGGATGCGGTAATGATGAACAAGGACGAATTCAGACAGTGGATTTACGATAACTACAACGTGCCTGGCGATAATTGCACGTTGGGACCGACGATGCTGGATGCCATTCTGGATTATGCCGAGGGGATGGAAGAAAACGAGCAGTACAGATTTCTTTGCAGGATGCTCGTCGAAATTCCTCGAAGAATAATCAAAAAGGTGAGGTACTGAAAGGGGGCGACGCGAATGAAATTTGACCGCGAGGAACTTATATGCCCGTATTGTGGAGAAGCACAGTACGCCCATGAGCCAGACGAGATTTCGGCAGATATGTGCTTCACGGAATGCGAACACTGCGGGAAAAATTTCTGGTACTCGGTTACTGTTACGCGAACATACTGGTCTGAAAAAGACAACGAAGCAGACGAAGATGAAACGGAGGACGATGAAAGATGAACGATACGATAAAATATGCGCTTGAAAACATCAGCGCGGCGAGGCTGCACCTCGAAAATCTTGGCGTAGGAGAAATCACCGAGGATGAGGTTAAAGCCCTGTATGTGGTAGTTGATGCTCGCTTTGAAAACGGCTGGGAAACGACATATACAAGCCCGTACAACGACATCCTGCTCATAGAGAAGTTGACACCCACGGATGAGTGCAAACTGTACGCCCACGCGATTGTAGGACGGCTTATCGAGATGAGGATTGTCGCCCACGAGCCTGTAAAAAGCACAACTGCCCCGCCGGTGATGACGGAGCAGAAGCAAGAGCGGCAGGACGGGGATTATCCGTTCAAGAAGATTTCCCGCGCTGGGCGGACACCGCATCCAGTGGCACAGTATGAGCTTACCACAGGGGCGAAGCTGGGAGAGTTCCCGTCAATCTCGGCTGCACAGAAAGCGACTGGAATTGATGATGCGTCCATAGCGAGATGCTGCCGAGGCGATTACGTACACGCTGGCGGGTATATGTGGAAATATGCCGCCCCAGTCATAGGAGGTTAAAACGATGAAGTACAACGGCAAAGAGGTTTACACACAGGAAACATTCAGCTTTGAAAAGGTCAAAATCGGCGACTATGTTGACCAAGAGCTTGTCGATGATTTTATGGATTTGCTGCCGCCCGCGAGTATGAGCGCAAGCTGCTCGCAGATTGGAGAGCCACACAGCCATAGGCAAGACCCTGACACTGGAAAGTGGAGAGCTACATACGCCACGTTCAAGAAAGTCGCGGGAAAGTACCCGAAAGGCATCTGGCAGTATTGTGGGAATTGTTTCAGAGGCGAGACGGTGGAGAGAGGCAAAGACCCCGTTTACGTCCTGCGGTCAGAGGGGGTGAGCGAATGAACTATACAATCGTTTCAGTACGTGAGTATGGCGCCGACTTCACGATGAGCTTAGACAAGTCTGGGAATAAGTACGTAGTTTCCGTCCACGGCAGCACGAGCTTTGAATATAAGTCGAGGACTTTCGACAAGATGGAGGATGCGCAGGAGAAATTCATCACCATAGCTGGATGGTGCTGCGGCGGGCTATATAGTTTCAGTGACAGGGCGGCATACCTGATGAAATAACCGAAAATAATCGGCGATTTTCGGGGAGAAAAAAACCGAATACTTTCGGAAATCCGCAGATATTTACGATTATAACCGAAATCGACCCGAATTGCAGAAAGGTGGTGACGAAAATGAAAATCGGAGAGGTTGTCGAGGCGCTTATCAGGCTGCGAGACGTGTTTGACTTGTCGAGATATGAGGACGAAGCCGTGTGCGCGGCGTGTAATGTGCTGGACAGACTGCCCATTATGATGGATGAAGAACAGGCGAAAAGTGCCTTAAATAAGGCGTTTTCGGGAACTTTCGACGATTGAAAGATAGTTTTCGGAGATATTCTCCCCGAAAATATTCGGATATACTTATTTTCGCGGATAATTGGGGAGAAAAAAACCGAATATCACCCGAAAATCGTTAGAAAAGAAAAGAAAAGATAAAGTAAAGAAAAGAGAACTTTATACTACGTATAAAGAGATGCGCGCGTAGTTTGCTTGGGGCATAAACGTCCTTTGCAAATTCACGGATGTATGAGGGCTTGCGTAGATGACGTTATATACATCCTGCGGAACTTGATAAATTGTAAAGAGGTTTTTTTGTTTTTTTCACAATTTTTTTGCGTGAAATGCCCTC
This sequence comes from uncultured Clostridia bacterium, assembly GCA_947630765.1. Taxonomy (GTDB): domain Bacteria; phylum Bacillota; class Clostridia; order Oscillospirales; family CAG-382; genus Coliplasma. Next base: position 64,269 of record CANRIX010000002.1, read on the forward strand.
TTTTTTTGTTTGCTTGCAAAAAAGGGGAGGGTAGTGCGGAAAACGGGCGGGAAACGGGTCCGTTTCCTTTGGAAAATTCGACAAACCCGTTCCGTCAACCGGCGAAGCGAAACCGTCCGTCGGGCTGTGCAGACTGCATAAAAAAATTTCGGGGGCAAACGCGATTGCGTTCGTCCCCGAATATCTTTATTCCGTGTAGTACTGCGCCTGGGCGTGCCAGAGTTCGTGGTACTTCCCGCCGACGTCGGCTTCGAGGGCGGCGTGGGTGCCCTGCTGGACGACGCGTCCCTCGTCGAAAACGAGTATCTCGTCGCAGAACTTACAGGAGGACAGGCGGTGACTGATGTAAATGGCGGTCTTGTCGCCGGCGATGTCGTTGAATTTCGCGTAGATTTCCGCTTCGGCGAGCGGGTCGAGCGCGGCGGTCGGTTCGTCGAGGATAATGAACGGCGAATCCTTGCAGAGCGCACGGGCGATGGCGATTTTTTGCGCCTCCCCGCCGGAGATGTCCACGCCCTTCTCGCTGAGCTTTTTATATAGGAAGGTTTCCAGCCCGTCCGGCAGTTCCGCGAGCCGTTCGCCGAAGCCGGCTTTCTCCAGGCAGTCCTTCACCCGCTCGTCGTCGTAGGCGGTCTTCACGGCGACGTTTTCGCCCAATTTCATCGCGAAGAGCTTGAAATCCTGGAACACGATGGAGAAGATCTGCATATATTCCGCGTAGTTGTACTTGCGGATGTCGATGCCGTTGAGCAGGATCACCCCTTCGGTCGGGTCGTAGAGCCGGCAGAGCAGCTTGATGAACGTGGTCTTTCCGCTGCCGTTCTGCCCGACGACGGCGAGCCGCTTGCCGATCTCGAATTTGATACTGACGTGCCGCAGGGCGTACGTTTTGCTGCCGGGGTAGCGGAAGGACACGTCGCGGAATTCCACCTCGTACTTGCGGTCCTGCCGCTTTTCGACGGTCAGGCTGCCCTGGTACATCTTGTTCGGGATGTCGAGGAAGGCGAAGTTCAGCTCCAGAAACGGGGCGTTGTTCCGCAAATCGCCGAGCGCGCCGACCAGCTTGCCGACCGATTGCGCCATGCGCGACACGGACGCGACGTATTGCGTGACCGCGCCCAGCCCGAACGCCCCCGCCCACGCTTTCAGGCAGACGAACAGGTACACCGCCCCGGTGAACGCCACCGAAACGGCGGCGGACGCGGCGGAGTACGCGCCCATCGGTCCCCGCGCCAGTTTCGCGAAAACGCCTTTGGAGTAAAAGATGCCGTCCTTCGCCGTGCTGTATTTTTTGCAGAAATTCCACTGCCGGTAGATTCGGATGTCCTCCGCGTTTTCCTTCTTAAAGCCGAATTGACAGAAAAAGCCGAACAAACGGTTGCCGAATTTGTGGTCGTTCGCGTGTTCCGCCCAGTAGCGCCCCGACCGGTTGCCCAGCATGGGGGACAGGCAGGTGAGCGCGAGCAGGGCGGCGATGACGAACAGCGCCGTCAGCGGGTGGTCGAGCGCCTTATAAGCGCCCGCGCCGTCCGGGACGCGGCTGGCGAACAGGGAGACCGTCAGGGAGACCCCGCCGAAGAACAGCAGGACCGCCGAGAGCATGGATTCCATGGCGTCGAGCGCACGAGAGAGTCCCCAGCTGCTGCCGTTTATATGGTTCCAAATGTTTGTATACAGGGAGGCAGTCTCGGTGCTTTCCGTGTCCACATAGTCCATTTCCAGAAATTTGTCGTTGAGCATATTTCGCATTTCAAACCACAGTCCGCCGTTCTGTATGCCCCGCCACCGCCCGAGCAGCGCCGAGCCGAGCGAGACCGCCGCGGCGGCGAACAGCGTGAGCAGCACCAGCGTTTTCAGCCGGTCCGGGTCCCGTGCGCCCGCCAATTCGTCCACGACGAGGGCGGAAAGATAGATGCCGACGTACGGGGTCAGCGACCACCAGACGGTCGTGGCGACGCGGGACAGGACCATGCCCGGATACCGCTTGTACCAGAGCCGCAAAACGCGGAAGGAAAGCCGCAGCGCCTTGCCCAGCGGGACGGTCTTTTTATCGCGTTTCCGCTTCATCTTCGGTTCCCCCTTCCTTGTAGTATTTGCTCTGCACTTCGAACAGAGCGGCGTATTTTCCGTTCCGGCGAAGCAGTTCCTCGTGCGTCCCTTCCTCGCAGATGTGCGCGTCCGCCAGCAGCAGGATACGGTCGCAGAAACGGGTGGATGCGAGCCGGTGGGAGATGTAGACGGAGGATTTCCCGCGCGACATCTCGTCGTACCGTTGGTACAGGTCGGCTTCCGCGATGGGGTCGAGCGCCGCCGTCGGTTCGTCGAGGAAGAGGAACGGCGCGTCCTTGTAGAGCGCCCGCGCGAGCATCAGCCGCTGCGTTTCGCCGCCGGAAAGCAGGACCGCGTCCTCGTAGACTTCCCGGATCAGGCGCGTTTTGCGCCCGTTCGGCAGGCTTTCCACCTTTTCGGTCAGCCCCGCCTTATCTAAGCAGTCCTGCACCCGTTCCTCGTCGATGCCGTCCTCCGTCTGGGCGACGTTGGCTTCAATGGTCGCGGCGAGCAGGGAGAAATTCTGGAACACGGCGGAAAACAGCGTGTAGTATTCCGCACGGTTGAAATCCCGCACGTCCTTCCCGTCCAGCAGCACCCGCCCCTCGGTCGGGTCGAGAAAGCCGCACAGCAGGCGGATCAGCGTGGTTTTCCCCGCGCCGTTCAGCCCGACGACGGCGATCTTTTCGCCGGGGCGGAGGGTCAGATCGATGTGGGACAGCGCGTCCTTTTCCGCGCCGGGATAGCGGAAGGAGACGTTCTCCAGCCGCAGCTCATGGGAAGGACCGTCCGGCAGCGGGTCGCCGCCGGAAAAGCGGAACGGTTCGTCGTAATCCAAAAATTCCCGGACGGTGGAGAGTTCCAGCGATTGGTTGTGCAGGGTGTTCAGTCCGCCTAAAATGCCGGATACCCAGCCGGAGAACCCGCCCACGGCGGAAAAGTACAGCAGGAACGCCGAAACGTCCAACCCCTCCCGCAGGACCAGCGAGATCAGGTACGCGTAGGCGACGCCGTTTCGCAGGAACGCGGTCAGCAGGTCGGCGGCGTTCGCCCAGAGGTAGACGGTCTGGCATTTCCGCCGGAACGCGGTCAGCGCACGCATCGACTTATCCCGCAGTTCGGTCAGCCACGGGCGAAGTCCGAAGATGCGGATCTCCTTGCCGTACCCCGTATCCGCGGCAAGGTAGGAATAGTAGTTGATCCGTTTGTAGATCTCGGATTCCTCCTCGCGGTGGCGGTAGCTGTACGCGTACACATACCTTCCGACGAAGTAGTTCACGGCGCTGGTCGCGACGATGACGGCGAGCAGGACCGGCTGAACCGTCGAAAGCAGTCCGACGTAGAACGCAAATCCGAGCAGGTTGGTCAACAGGTTGCCGAGCGTTCCCCAGACCGCCTCGGTCGCTTGGCTGTTGCTGCTCGTGCTTACGTCGCTTTTGTTTTGTAGGTTCCGGAAACGCTCTTCGCCTAAATTGGGGTAGGAGGTGTTTGACGACTTTTGGTTGATTCGGTTGAGGAGGAGCGACCGCACCGTTATCCTGCCGTACAAAACGTTCGACCCGACGTAGGACGACAGCGACGACATCGCCATGGACGCGAGCACGAACCCCGCGATGGTCAACAGCAGTTCCCCGAACGGGACGTGCTTTTCCACCGCCGAGAGGATCACGGGGGACAGGTACAGCCCGACCAGGTTCGACGCGACCGCCAAGAGAGCGACCGCGACGGTCAGCAGCGGGACCTTCTTTTCGCCGTTCGTCCACGCGAGCCGGAGCATGAAGGCGACGTTCGAGCAGACGCCGTACTTCGGTTTTTCGGTTTTGGGTTTCGCCATGCGAAATCACCGTCCTTTCTGCCGTCCATTCTACCACGGAAAAACGTCCCCGGACGATTTCGGGGACGAATCGTCGTTTTTTGGGGACGAATTGCATTTTTACGCCCGTTTCACGTTTGCGGGAGCAGGATTTCCGTCGTGTACGCCCCGTCCTCGCTGTTGCGGCTGAGGTACCCGCCCAGCCGCTCGACGATTGCGTCGATACGCACCAGCCCGAACCCGTGTCCCTCGCCTTTGGTGCTTCGGAACCGCCCGTTCACCTTCTGCAGTTTCTTTCCCGCCGTGAGGTTGGTGAAGGAGATATAGAGTTGACTGCCGCGCAGGTCGATATAGACCCGAATGACCCGCTGTTCTTCGGGCAGGTGCACGCTCGCCTCAATCGCGTTGTCGAACAGGTTGCCGAGGATACAGCACAGGTCGATTTCCGAGAATTTGAGCCGATACGGGACCTGCACGTCCGCGACGACGCGAATGTCCTTCGCTTTCGCGAGGGAGATTTTCGAGTTGAGAATCGCGTCCGCGACGGGGTTGCCGGTTTTCAGGACCGTGTCGACGGTGGTCAGGTCCTTGTCGAGCAGGTCGAGGTAGCGCCGGATCGCGTCCAGATCCCCGACGGCGGCGTAGGCTTTCATGGTCTGGATATGGTTGCGGTAGTCGTGCCGCCAGCCTCGCACCTGCCGGTACATATTGTCCACTTCCCGGTAGTGCGTTTCGATGAGTTCCCGCTGATAGGCGGCGATGCGCTTGTCGACGGCTTTGGAAAACAGTCCCATGGGTTTCTCTCCTTCGCGTTTCAGGTCCGCTCGATGATGGCGCGGTTGACGCTCTCGTACGCGCCCCGCGGCAGGGGCAGGACGGTCCCGTCGAGCAGGCGCAGTTCCGTCCGGGACACCCGTCCGATCTGCGTCAGGTTGACGAGCAGGGAGCGACCCGCCCGGAAGAACCGGTCGTCGAGTTGCTTTTCCAGTTCGCCGAGGGTCATTTTGACGGTCATCGTTTCCTCGGCGTGCAGGGTGACGTAGTTGCCGGACACTTCCGCGTAGCGAATGCGGTACACCGGCAGGCGCACTGTTTCGCCGCCGAGCGTGAAATGCAGCAGTTTTTCGTCCTTCGTCCGCTTTTCCGCCGCCCGGTCGAGGACGGAGAAGAATTTGTCCGCCTTGACCGGCTTCATCAGGTAGTGGAGCGCTTCGACTTCGTAGCCCTCGGCGATGTAGTCCGCGTAGCCGGTGATAAAGACGATCTGTACGTTGTCGTTCCCTTTTCGGAGGGTCTTTGCGAGCGTCACGCCGTCCATGCCGGTCATTTCGATGTCCAAAAGCAGCAGGTCGAACCCGCATTCGCCCGCTTCCGCGCGGCGGAACAGGAAGTTCTCGGCGGAGGGGAACGTGGAGATTTCGACGGTATGGCGTCTTAATTTCGCCCAGCGGGCGGTCAGTTCGGCGAGGGTGCGGCGGTCCTCGTCCCCGTCGTCGCAGACGGCGATGCGGTAGTGCATGGCGATGCCTCCTTCGGTGCGGAAAGGGATCTTTCGGTTTGCGGGGGGGTGTGTTCAAATTATACGACTTGTCCGGCAAAATGTCAATCCCTCCCGCTTCTTTTTGCGTCCCGCCCTGCCGGGGGGCGAAAAAAGCATTGACATCCCTGCGAAGATGTGCTACTCTTAAGGCGAATGGAGCCGAAAGGGGATATTTTTTGATGAAACGCATCCGCGAACGAACGACGCCCAAAACGCTGACCGTCGGCGGCAGACCGCTGTCCGCCTTTTCCATCGTGTACGCCGAACGCGGCGACCCCGCGTTGCCGCCGTATGCGCTTGCGCACGGGCAGGAGCGGGAATTTCATAAAATCACCGCCGAGCGGCTGCAGCGGGAGCTGGAGCGTCGCACCGGCGTCAAACTTCCGGTCCGCTCCGACGCGTCCCCCGCGCAGGCGTGCGAAATTTTGGTCGGCGGCGCGAAGCGGGAGGCGGTCGGCGCCCTCGCCGTCGGTGGGCGGGATCGCTACACGGTCGCGATGGCGGGGGATTCGCTGTGCTTCCTCGGCGGCGCCTGCGGGACGACCTATCACGGCGTGGACCGCTTTCTGGAGGTGCTGGACAGGCAGGACGGCGATTGGGAGGTGCCCGCCGACTTTTCGCTGGAAGGGGAGCATCACCTGACGGTGGTCGGCTGTATCGGGGACAGCATCACCGCAGGCGTCGGGGCGGCGGACCGCTCGAGCGCCTATCCCGATGCGCTCAATCGGATCCTTTGGCGGGACTGCGTGGTGGTCAATTACGGGTGCAGCGGCATGACCATGCGCGGCGACACCTGGGCGTCCTATCTGCAGTGCGTGAAATACCCCGAAGCGCTGCGGGACTGCCCCGGTGTGGACCTGTTCACCGTCATGCTCGGGACAAACGATTCCAGGCCGGACATCGTCGAGTCCTACGGCGTGGACCGGGAGCAGTTCGAGAAGGGCTTTTCCGATCTGCTGTCCGCCCTGCACGAACGGAACGCGGACGCCCGCTTCATCCTGATGAACTGCCCGGTCTACTACGGGGACACCACCTATGCGGCGGACTACATTCTGGAATGGCAGGCGCAGCTGTACGAGAAGTACCGGCAAACCTACGCACTGTCCTTCTACGATATGCGCTCCTTTTCCGAATCGCATATGCCGGAAAGCTGCTTCGGCGACCTGCTTCACCCCAACGACGCCGGCTACGCGGTCATGGCGCAGGGCGTCGCGGACCTGCTTCGGGGATACTTGGGGCTTTCCTGAGGGGTTTCGGCGGGAGCCGAAACGGGAAATTGCCCGTTTTTGTGCCGCATAGGAAAAGGCTTGCAAAGACCTTGACTTTGCGGTCGCGTTGTGGTACACTGTTTTTGCATGTTTTTTCAAGAAAACAGAAAAAGGAGTGGGCTTTCCATGTGCTGCAGGAAACCATTCGGTTTGCTCTTGGCGCTGACTTTCCTTCTCACGGCGGTGCTGCTTTCCGCGTGCGGCGAGACGGAAAGGATCATATACGGCGACGACGGGGAGATGCTTTATCGCGAAACGTACGACAAAAGCGGAAAGTTGACGGAAAGGCTTTCATACAACCCCGACGGGGCGTTGCAGGAACGCGATATCTGGATCTACGACGCGGACGGAAACCCAACGGAGGAGATCCAATGCGATCCCGATGGGATTGTCATGTATCGCTATACCTACGCTTACGACAAAAGCGGAAACAGAACGGAAGAAATTCGTTACGACGCCAACGGGTCGATATGGCGTGACACCTACGCTTACGATGAACACGGGAACGTGACAGAATGGACGAAATATAACGCCGACGGGTCGGTCGGACAACGCGACACGCGCGCTTACGACGAAAACGGAAAGAAAACGGAATGGATCATATACAGCGGCAACGGGTCGGTCACATTTCACCAAACGTACGCCTATGACGAACACGGAAACCAGACGGAATGGATCGTGTACAACGGCGACGGGTCGGTCGCATATCGCTATGCCTACGCTTACGATGAAAACGGAAACCGAACGGAAGAAACCCGTTACGACGGCGACGGGTCGGTCGTTGCGACCGACGACTGACGCAAAATGAAAAAGCGGTTCGATAGAACGCCGACGGGCGGTATCGAACCGTTTTTTAGGGAAGGTGCAGTTGTGCGATCTCGGCGAGCAGGCTTTGCTCGTCCGTCGGGTCCAGCCCGCGTGCGAGCCGCCCGGACAGCCGCTTTTCCGCCTGCGTGCGGACCTTTTCGGCGTAGGCGGCGTAGGCGGCGGTTCGCAGACGTTCCTTGCCGAGGAACAGGTCGGCGTAGCGGTACGGCTGCGGGGCTTCCCCGGTGCAGCGGACGGCGAGGACGGCGTAGGGGCGGTTCCGTTCGCAGGTGAACGCTTCGCGGTCGATGCGGTAGCCGTTTTCCCATAGGAAGCGCCGCAGGTCGTCTTGCGCGGTCATCGGCTGGAGAAGGAAGCGGCAGGTCGGGTGCGGGCCGTACCGTTTCAGCAGTTCGGCGATCAGCTCGCCCCCCATGCCGCAGACGCAGGCGCAGTCGAACGCAAATTCGCCCAGTCCGTCGAACCCGTCCGACAGGCAGAAGCGGATGCGGTCCTCCCCGAACCCGTGCGACGCGGCGTTGGCCCGTCCGCGTGCAAGCGGACCCGGACGCAGGTCGGACGCGACGGCGAACGCGGCGTCCCCGCGACCGAGCGCACGCAGGGCGAGCATCGCGTGGTCCGAACCAACGTCCGCCACGCAGCGGAACGGTCCGTATGTATGCAGCAGTTCCGCGACCAGCTCCAGCCGGTTGCCGATGGATCTTGTCAAAACGGTTCCTCCTAAGTAAAATACAATTCAAATATCGTTTCGGAGACGGACATGCGCCGGATCCGAAACTCCTCCAGAGAAAAACGGCGAAGGCGGCGTCAGCATTGACGCAAGCCGAGCCGGTTTTTGACGTGCCGACTTTGTCGGCACGTCTTAAAAGGGGGACTTTTGGGGGGAAAAGCCGGAACAAGGCGAGCACGACGCAGTCGTAGCACGCAGCCGCCGTGATCGGGTTTTCCCCCCCAAAAAAAGGGTTTCCCGCCCGGTCAGCAGTCCATCTTGTCCTCGAGGGCTTTGAACGCTTTCTTCGCTTTCTTCTTCAGGCTGCAGGCGCAGGAGCAGCTGTTGACCGCGAGGTTTGCCGCCAGTACGCCCAGCCCGACGCCGACGGCGACGCCGATCATGTTGCAGACCATGCGGTGACCGGCGATGAGTTTCTTCATGCAGAACATCCTTTGAAAACCAATCCTTTCCTGGTTGTTTTGTCTTTGGCAAGGTTAGTTTTGGTTTTCGGGGACGGAACTATACTACCACAAATTCTTTCCGAACGCAACCTTTTTCTGGAAAAAGCGTGCGGACGGGGAAAAAGAAACGCAAAAAATGCGGAAAGGTGCAAAAAAGGTCTTGACAAATCCGTTTGGATTCGATATAATAGAACGTAATTGCACGGCGACCGTCGCGGTCCGCCGGAAAGCGAAGGCGGAAAGGGGACGGAGCCGATGGTGCTGGATCTGCGGGAGCTTATCGGCGAATCGGTGAAGGTCCTGCCGTTCGCGGAGGAACGCTCGCTTGCGGGCGAGGACGCGAAGGAATTTTCCGACGACCTGCTTTCGGGTGTGCTTTCGGCGTCCGGGCGGGTGGAAAACCACGCCGGGTGCCTGACGCTCGAAGGGGAGCTTGCGCTGGACGGCGAATTCCGCTGTGCGCGGTGCTGCCGGTCGTTCCGCCGGGTCTTTCGGTTCCCGATGTCCTATCGGCTGGCGGAAACGCTCGCCGGGGAGGATACGGAGGAGTTCCTGCTTCTCGAGGACGGGTGTTTGGACCTTTCGGAGGTCGTGCGGTGCCAGCTTTTGCTGGAGCTGCCCAGCCGGTTCCTCTGCAGGGAGGATTGCCTCGGGCTGTGTCCGGTCTGCGGCTGCGACCGCAACGTCACGCAGTGTTCCTGCGACCTGCGCGAACGGGATCCCCGCTGGAACGTCCTGCAAAATTTTTTTGACGAAGAAGATTGAGCATACAAAGGAGGTATATGAGAGATGGCAGTTCCCAAGAGAAAAGTCTCCAAAGCGAGGCGCGATAAGCGCCGCTCCGCCGTCTGGAAGTTGGAGCTTCCCGGCATGATGAAGTGTCCGAAGTGCGGTGCGTACAACCTTTCTCACCGCGTCTGCAAGTCCTGCGGGTATTATCGCCGCAGAGAAGTCTTGAAGATCGAGGAAGAAAAGGCGTAAAGAAAAGCGTGTTGCTCAGCTACTACGGCACCGAGCGGCACGCCTTTTTCGTATCACGGCGTTTTCAGGAGGAAAGGGACGAATGGTAGAGATTCGGGGCATACAGCCCGGCAGTCCCGCGGCGAAGGCCGGCGTCTGTCCGGGCGACCTGCTGCTGACGGTCAACGGCGAAGCGATCCGGGACGTGCTGGATTACCGTTTCTTCGCGACCGACCCGCACTGCGTTCTGACCGTTTCCCGGGGCGGGGAGGAGCTGACGTTCCGCCTGCGCAACCGCGTCTACGAGGAGCTGGGGCTGGAATTCGGCAGTTACCTGATGGACGAGAAGAAGCGCTGTGCGAACAATTGCATCTTCTGCTTTATCGACCAGAACCCCCCGGGGATGCGTGAGACCATCTACTTCAAGGACGACGACGAACGCCTGTCCTTCCTGATGGGGAATTATGTCACCCTGACGAACCTGAAGGACAGCGACGTCGACCGCATCGTTCGGATGCGAATTTCCCCGGTCAACGTTTCGGTTCACACGATGAACCCCGAGCTTCGCGTAAAAATGATGCGAAATCGGTTCGCCGGGGAGAAATTGCGCTACCTGAAACAGCTCGACGACGGCGGGATCCGCATCAACGCCCAGTTGGTGCTCTGCCGGGGGATCAACGACGGCGACGAGTTGGATTTTTCGATGAACGAATTATGTAAACTTGAAAACCTCGAAAGCGTCGCGTGCGTTCCGTGCGGAATGACCGCCCACCGCGAAGGGCTGACCGAGATCCCGCCCTACGACCGGGAGTCCGCGCAGGACGTGGTCGAACGCGTCGAGCGGAAGGCGGCGGAATGCCTGCGGACGCGTGGGTCGCGGACGGTGTACGCGTCGGACGAATTCTACCTGACCGCCGTCCTGCCGATCCCGCCTGCGGAAGCCTACGAGGATTATCCACAGCTGGAAAACGGCGTCGGGATGCTCCGGCTGCACGCCGAGGAGTTCCGCGAAGCGCTGGAAACTTGCGCGGACGCGCCGACCCACCGTCACGTCAGCATCGCGACCGGCGTCGCCGCCGAAGCGCATATGCGGGAGCTCGCGTCGCTCGTTTGCGCCCGGTTCCCGTCGCTTCGCGTGGACGTCCACGCGATCCGCAACCGTTTCTTCGGCGAAAGCATCACGGTCAGCGGGCTGGTGACCGGCGGGGACCTGATCGAGCAGCTTACCGGGCTTCCGCTCGGGGAAGTCCTGCTCCTGCCGGAGAATATGCTCCGCCACGAGGGGGACCTGTTCCTCGACGGCGTCAGCCTTGACGACGTGCGGGAAAAATTGGGCGTGCGGGTCGAAGTGACGGACCGGGACGGGGGAGACCTGCTCGCAAAACTGCTTGGAACCGATAAAGGAGAGAAAACGGATGGCTAAAGGAGTCGTTGCGGTCATCGGGCGACCGAACGTGGGCAAAAGCACGCTGTTCAACCGTCTGACCGGTGCGCGGACCGCGATCGTGGAGGACACCCCCGGCGTGACCCGGGACCGCCTCTACCGGGACGTGGAATGGAACGGGCGGACCTTCCGCCTGATCGACACGGGCGGCATCGAGCCGCAGACGGACAGCCCGCTGCTCGTGCAGATGCGCGACCAGGCGGAGATCGCCGTGCGGCACGCGGACGTGCTGGTGTTCCTGTGCGACCTGAAAAGCGGTCTGACGGACGCCGACCGCGACATCGCGACCATGCTGCGCAAGGCGCACAAGCCGGTGCTCGTCGCGGTCAATAAGGTCGACAGCGTCGGCGAAACGCCGGCGGAGTTTTATGAGTTTTACGCCCTCGGCTTCGAGGAGGTCTTTCCGCTTTCCTCGCTGAGCGGCACCGGCACGGGCGACCTGCTCGACCGCGTCGTGGAGCTGCTTCCGCCGGAGGACGGTCCGTCCGCCGACGAGGGGCGCATTCGCGTCGCCGTCATCGGCAAGCCGAACGCGGGGAAAAGCTCGCTGATCAACCGCATCTGCGGGGAGGACCGCGTCATCGTTTCCGATATGGCGGGCACGACGCGGGACGCGGTGGACACCTACGTCGACAATCCGTTCGGGCGGTACGTCCTCGTCGACACGGCGGGCATTCGGCGAAGCGCGCGGATCGAGGACCGCGTCGAGAAGTACAGCGTCCTGCGTGCGAACATGGCGGTCGAAAACAGCGACGTCTGCCTGATCCTCATCGACGCGAACGAGGGCATCACGTCCCAGGACGAACACATCGCGGGGCTCGCGCACAACGCGGGCAAGGCGAGCGTGATCGTCGTCAACAAGTGGGATCTGATCGAAAAGGACAACAAGACGCACGACGCGTTCGTCAGAAGCGTCCGCACGGCGCTCGCCTATATGCCCTACGCCCCGATCCTGTTCGTTTCGGCGAAAACCGGGCAACGGCTCGACAAGCTCTTTCCGCTCGTCAACGACGTCTACCGCGAATCCTGCAAACGCATCACGACCGGCGTACTCAACGATTTCCTGACGGACATCACCGACCGCGTCCAGCCGCCGACGGACAAGGGACGCCGCCTGAAGCTCTACTACATGACCCAGACCGGGACCAATCCGCCGACCTTCGCCTGCTTCTGCAACAGTGCCGACCTGTTCCACTATTCCTACCAGCGGTATATCGAAAACTGCCTGCGGGACACGTTCGGGTTCGACGGGACGCCCATCCGACTCATCATCAAGCAAAAAGGAGACGAATGAGATGCTGCAATTCTTTCAGTGGCTCTGGACCGCGCTCGGCGTGACCGAACGCCTGCACTTCGGGGAAAATGAGACCTTTCAGGGGTTCCTCAACTGGCTGCACGGCGACCTGCTCGAAAGCGGAAAATCAATGGAGGCAGCGCTTGTCTTCTGCGCGGCGGTGCTCGTCTGCAGCGTCCTGCCGTACCTGCTCGGCAGCCTGAATGCCGCCATCATCGTTTCGCGTGTGCGTTATCACGACGACGTCCGCAAGCACGGCTCCGGCAACGCCGGACTGACCAATATGGCACGCGTCTACGGCAAGCAGGCCGCCCTGTTCACCCTGCTCGGCGACGTCGCCAAGCAGTTCCTGTCCGTCGTCATCGGCATCGTCGCCTGCGGCGAGTGGGGGGCATACTTCGCCGGGGTGTTCTGCATGTTTGGGCATATCTTCCCGCTGTACTACCATTTCAAGGGCGGAAAGGGCGTTCTGACCGCCGCGACCATGGTTTTGATGATCGACTGGCAGGTGTTTCTCATCGCGTTCCTGCTCTTTGTCGTCACCGTGCTGATCACGCAGTACGTTTCGCTCGGCTCCATCATCGCCGGGTTCGCCCTGCCGGGCATCGTCTACTGCAGCGCGACCCTGCGCGGGACCCTTCCGTCCCTACCGGCGATCCTCTTTTCGGTTTTCATCGGTCTGATGCTGATCTTCATGCACCGTTCCAATATCCGCCGCCTGTTCAACGGGACGGAGAATAAGTTCCATTTCAAGAAGAATAAGTAGGGCAAACAGCGCCCCTCGGCAAAGGAAAAACGGACCCGACGAACGGGTCCGTTTTTTGTGTGTTGAGAAACTATCCTTCCACGACGGTCGTTTCGGTCGTTTTGCCGGAACGCTTGTTGTAATCGTCGATGGCGGCGCGGATCGCCTCCTCCGCCAAAACGGAGCAGTGCAGCTTGTGGGCGGGAAGCCCGTCGAGCGCCTCGGCGATCGCCTGATTGGTCAGTTCGAGCGCCTGATCGACCGGCTTGCCCTTGATCATCTCGGTCGCCATCGAGCTCGAGGCGATCGCGGAGCCGCAGCCGAAGGTTTCAAACTTCACGTCGACGATGATGTCGTTTTCGATCTTGAGGTAAATTTTCATGATGTCGCCGCAGCGGGCGTTGCCCACTTCGCCGATGCCGTTGGCGTCCGGTAGACTGCCGACGTTGCGCGGGTGGGTGAAATGATCCATCACTTTTTCACTGTAGAGTGCCATAAAAAATCGTCCGTCCTTTCGACAATATCACAGCAGGAACTGTTTTTCGCCCGCCTCGAGCTCTTTCCAGACCGGGGACATTCCGCGCAGTTTTTCGACCGCCCACGGGACCCAGCGCAGGACTTCGTCCACCTCTTCGTCGGTGTTTTCCGCGTCCAGCGTCAGACGCAGCGACCCGTGCGCGACTTCGTGCGGACGCCCGATCGCGAGCAGGACGTGGCTCGGGTCCAGCGACCCGGACGTGCAGGCGGACCCGGACGACGCGCAGATGCCCTTCTGGTCCAGCAGCAGCAGCAGCGATTCGCCCTCGATCCCCTCAAAGCAGAAGCTGACGTTCCCCGGCAGACGCGACGTGCGGTCGCCGTTGAGGGCGCTGTGCGGGATCTTGCCCAGCCCGTCGATCAGCCGGTCCCGCATTCTGCCGACGGATACGGTGTTCCGTTCCATGCCGTCGACCGCTTCGCGCAGCGCCGCCGCCATCGCGACGACCCCGGCGACGTTTTCCGTCCCCGCGCGCTTCCCACGTTCTTGCGCGCCGCCTTCGACTAGCGTCGCGAGCGGGATCCCCTTGCGGCAGTACAGCAGCCCGACCCCTTTTGGACCGTGGAACTTGTGCGCCGAAATGCACAGCAGGTCGATGTTTTGCGCCTGCACGTCGATCGGCAGATGCCCGGCGGCCTGCACGGCGTCGGTATGGAACAGCACGCCCGCCTCCCGGCAGACCTTCCCGATCTCCGCGATCGGCTGGATCGTCCCGATCTCGTTGTTCGCGTACATCACGCTGACCAGGCAGGTATCCGGTCGAATCGCCGCACGGACCTCCTCCGCCGTCACCAGCCCGTTCTCGTGCACGTCCAGCAGGGTGACCTCAAAGCCTTCCCGACCGAGCTGCTCAAGCGTATGCAGGACGGCGTGATGCTCGAACGCCGTCGAGATGATATGCGTCTTTCCCTTCCGCTTGCCCCACGCCGCCGCGGTCCGAAGGGCTTGGTTGTCCGCTTCGCTCCCGCCGGACGTGAAGGTCAGTTCCTTCGCCGTCGCGCCCAGCAGGCTCGCGAGCTCCTCGCGGGCGCCTTCCAGCGCTTCCTTGGCTTTCTGCCCGACCGTGTGCAGGCTCGACGGGTTGCCGTATTCCTCCGTCAGGAACGGCAACATCGCCTCGACCGCACGCTTGCTCATTCCCGTCGTGGCGGCATGGTCCAGATAGATCCGCTTTCCGTTCTCTTCCATGCGTTTCCGCTTTTCACTCCTTTGCATTTCCTTCCGCATGCAGTATACCACATAAAACCCACCTTGTCAATAGGATTTAGCGGAACCAGCGAAAATATTTTGCATTTTTCGGCGGAAATTTTCGGAAAATCACACGTCGATGGGGCGGCCGGGGCGGTAGAACAGGCGGTCGCGCTCGGAGATCTCACGCAGGACGCGGCAGGGGTTGCCGACGGCGACGACGTTCGCGGGCAGGTCCTTCGTCACGACGCTGCCGGCGCCGACGACGGTGTTGTCCCCGATCGTCACGCCAGGCAGCAGCACCGCCCCCGCACCGATCCAGACGTTCCGCCCGATGTGCACCGGCAGGTTGTACTGGTACGCCTGTGCGCGAAGCGACGGCTCGACCGGGTGACCGCCGGTCGCAACCGTGACGTTCGGACCGAACATACAGCAGTCCCCGACCGTGATCTCCCCGTCGTCGACCAGCGTCAGGTTGAAGTTCGCGTACACGTTTTTCCCGAACGTGACGTACTTGCCCGCCCAGTTCGCGTGGAACGGCGGCTCGATATAGCACCCGTCCCCGATTGCGCGGAACATCTGCCGCAGAAGCGCCGTCCGCTTCTCCGCTTCGTGCGGGCGCGTCGCGTTGTAGTCGTACAGCAGTTCCAGCCGGTCGAGCTGCTCCTTCTGCAGTTCTTCGTCCGTCGGCAGGTACAGCCGCCCGTCCGCCATTCGTTCGTGCAGTTCTTTTAAGTCCATGGGGTTGCCTCCTTCGCCATTGGCGTTTTTTTGAAAGATTTCGCTCCTACCGCACGGTCAGTGCCCCGTCGACGCAGTCTACGGTCAGCACCGTATGCGGGGCAAGGTCGCCGCCGACGATGCGCTTGGCGAGCAGGGTCTCGACCTCCTGCTGGACGAAGCGCTTGAGCGGACGTGCGCCGTACTGCGGGTCGTAGCCGCCCGCGAGGACGTACGCCTTGGCGGAGGCGGTCAGCGTGACCGACAGGTACTGTGCCGCAAGCCGACGGTTGAGGTCGGCGAGGATAAGGTCGAGGATGCTTTCGACGTTCTCGCGGGTGAGCGGACGGTAGAAAACCGTTTCGTCCAGCCGATTGAGGAATTCCGGGCGGAAGGACTGCCGCAGGAGCGCCGTGACGGCGTTGCGCGCGTCGGCGGAAAGCTCGCCGTTCTCGTCGATACCGTCGAGCAGATACTGCGAACCGAGGTTGGAGGTCAGGATAATGACCGTGTTCTTGAAATCCACGGTCCGCCCGTGGGAATCCGTGACCCGCCCGTCGTCGAGCACCTGCAGGAGAATGTTGAACACGTCCGGGTGCGCCTTTTCGATTTCGTCGAACAGCACGACGGAATACGGCTTGCGGCGGACGGCTTCGGTCAACTGCCCGCCCTCTTCGTAGCCGACGTATCCCGGAGGCGCGCCGATGAGGCGGGAGACCGCGTACTTCTCCATATATTCGGACATATCGATGCGAATCATGTTGCGCTCGTCGTCGAACAGCGCCTCGGTCAGCGCTTTGGCGAGTTCGGTCTTGCCCACGCCGGTCGGTCCGAGGAACAGGAAGGAGCCGATGGGTCGGTTCGGGTTCTTGATTCCCGCGCGGGAGCGAAGAATCGCGCCGACCACCTTGTCGACGGCTTCGTCCTGCCCGACGACGCGGCGGTGCAGGGTGTCGCCGAGGTGGAGCAGTTTTTCCCGGTCGCCTTCCATCAGCTTGGAAACGGGAATGCCCGTCCAGCGTTCGACGATCCCGGCGATCTCCTCGTCGGTGACCTTATCCCGCAGAAACGGCTTGCGCTCCCCGCCGGCGGCTTCGGCGGCTTCGAGCTGGGCTTTGAGCTTCGGCAGTTCGCCGTATTTCAGTTCGGCCGCCTTTTCGAGCCTGTACTCCCGCTCGGCGGCGGCGATGTCCGCCGTGACCTGCTCGATGCGGGTCTTGATGTCGTGGACCTTGTCCAGCCCCGCTTTCTCGTTTTCCCAGCGGGTCTTCATCGCTTCGTACTGCTCCCGCACGCCGGAAAGCTCCTTTTGGACCTCCGAAAGGTGTTCGCGGGAGAGGTCGTCGTCCTCCTTCTTGAGGGCGGCTTCCTCGATCTCCAGCTGAATGCTCTTGCGGCGTAGCACGTCCAGTTCGGTCGGCATGGACTCGATCTCCGTATGCACCATCGCGCAGGCTTCGTCGATCAGGTCGATCGCCTTGTCCGGCAGGAATCGGTCGGTGATGTACCGATTCGAGAGGGTGACGGCGGCGATGATGGCGGAATCCAGGATGCGGACCCCGTGGAAGTTCTCGAACCGCTCCTCCAGTCCGCGCAGGATCGCGACCGTGTCCTCCACCGACGGCTCGGCGACCAGGACGGTCTGGAACCGCCGTTCGAGGGCGGCGTCCTTCTCGATATACTTGCGGTATTCGTCCAGCGTCGTCGCGCCGATGCAGTGCAGTTCGCCCCGCGCGAGCATCGGCTTGAGCAGGTTGCCCGCGTCCATCGCGCCCTCGGTCTTGCCGGCGCCGACGATCGTGTGCAGCTCGTCGATGAAGAGAAGGATGCGCCCCTCGCTCTTTTTGACCTCGTTAAGGACCGCTTTGAGCCGTTCCTCGAACTCCCCGCGGTACTTCGCGCCCGCGATCAGGGCGCCCATGTCGAGGGAAAAGACCGTCTTGTCCTTCAGCGTCGACGGCACGTCCCCCGCGACGATGCGCTGGGCGAGCCCTTCGGCGATGGCGGTCTTGCCGACGCCCGGTTCGCCGATGAGCACCGGGTTGTTTTTGGTCTTGCGCGAAAGGATCCGAATGACGTTGCGGATCTCCTCGTCCCGCCCGATGACCGGGTCGAGCTTGTTCTTACGCGCCTGCTCGACGAGGTCCGTGCCGTACTTCTCCAGCGCTTCGTAGGTCGCTTCGGGGTTGTCCCCGGTCACGCGGGTGTTGCCGCGGACGTCCTTGAGCGCTTTTTCCAGTTCGTGCTTTTCGACCCCGTTTTCGCGCAGCAGCTTTTTTACCGCCGCGTCCGGGTTGTCGACAATAGCGAGCAGAAGGTGTTCGACCGACACGAACGCGTCTCCCATCCGCCCGGCGAGCGTTTCGGCGGCGTCGAGCGCCTTCGACAGCTCCTGCGAAAGGTACATTCCGCCGCCGGACACCTTCGGCAGCCCTTGGATCTCCCGCAGGCATCCGTCCGCGAGGGCTTTTGGCGATTTGCCGCATTTTTCGAGCAGGTGGGGGACCAGCCCCTCGTCCTGCGTCAGCAGCGCGTAGAGCAGGTGGACCTGCCCGAGCGTCTGATTTCCGTATTCCCGCGCGACCTGCTGGGCGTCCTGCAGCGCCTGCGCGGACTTCGCGGTCAGTTTTTGTTCGTTCATAATAGCACTCCTTTCGGGAAACTGCTTTTTCATATCCGATCTTTTATCAGATACAAGGGTAGTATACCCGAATATTATGAACATTTCGATATATTACTGTGTATATTCTATGAATTTTAGCACTCTTTCGATTAGAGTGCTGATTTTGCAAAAATCCTTTGGAAATTTCGGCGACCCGACGGGTTCCGACAAAATCGGTGCGCAGGGTCTGCTATACTGAACGGGAAAAACGAAAGGAGCGGCGAAGGGATGAACTTTTCCACAGAAAAAAGCGGGGACAAGCTGCGGCTGTACCTGCGCGGGGAGATCGACCACCACAATGCGGCGGAAGTCCGCACACGCATCGATCGGATCCTCGAAACCGAGCTGCCGGGGGTGTTCTACTTCAACCTGTCCGGCGTGACCTTCTGCGATTCGTCTGGGCTGGGGCTGGTGATGGGTCGCATGCGCAAGTGTGCGATGCAGGACACGTCGCTGATCGTGGAAGCGCCGTCGGAGGCGGTCATGAAAATTCTCAATATCGCGGGGATGGACAAGCTACTCCGCATCGAAAGGAGCAACGGCAATGGCAAGGCGAGCTGACTCGATCAGCAACAGCATGAAATGCGTTTTTCCGGCGAGGAGCATCAACGAGGGGTTCGCGCGAATGGCGGTCGCCGCGTTCGTCGCACAGTTGGATCCGCCGGTCAGCGTGCTGTCCGACCTGAAAACGGCGGTCAGCGAGGCGGTCACGAACTGCATCGTACACGCCTATCGCGACGTGGACAGCAAGGCGGACTGCCCGATCTACATCACAGCGATCTGCACGGCGGGAGGACTGCTCCGCATCACGGTCAAGGACAAGGGCAAGGGCATCCCGGACGTCGCGCTCGCCCGCACACCGCTCTACACGACCGACGCGGAAGGGGAGCGGAGCGGGATGGGCTTCACCGTCATGGAGAGCTTCACGGACAGACTGCGGGTGCGTTCCGCCGTGGGGAAGGGGACGACCGTCGTGCTGGAAAAGCAAGTCGGGCGATGAAGAACGCGCCGGAACTGCTCGACCGTGCGCGTTCGGGCGACCCGACCGCCGAGGACGCGCTGGTGCGGGAGAACATGGGGCTGGTCAAATCGGTTGCGGCCCGGTTCCTCGGGCGTGGCGTAGAATTCGACGACCTGTGTCAGCTCGGTGCGATCGGGATGTTAAAGGCGATCCGAAACTTCGATACCTCCCTCGGCACGGCGTTTTCGACCTATGCCGTCCCGCTGATCATCGGGGAGATCAAGCGCTTCCTGCGGGACGACGGCATGATCAAGGTCAGCCGCGACCTGCGGCAGAAGGGCGCGTTCCTGCTCCGCAAGCGGGAAGCGTTCACGGCGGAAAACGGCCGCGAGCCGACGGTGACGGAGCTTGCGGCGTACTGCGGATGTACGGTCGAGGAAGCGGTCGAGGGGCTGGACGCGGGCAACGCCGTGCTGTCCTTTTCCGAGCCGGTCGGGGAGCGTGCGCTCGAGGACCTTATCGGGACGGACAACATTTCCGAACTCTGCGAACGGGAGTCCCTGCGGCAGGCGATCCAGGCGCTTCCGACGCAGGAGAAGCAGTTGGTGCTCTTGCGGTTCTACCGGGGGCTTTCCCAGCAGAAAGTCGGCGAACTGCTCGGTATGACGCAGGTCAAGGTCAGCCGGACGGAGAAAAAAGTGCTTGAAAAGCTTCGACTGGCGCTTGGGTAGCTTTCATTCCGCCGGGACATACGGGACGGATGCGAGCGTATATCCGCCGTCCGGCGTGAGCGTGATCAGCGTCCCACCGCGTTGGGCGTTCTGTCCGGCGATCCCGGGGTAGGCGATGTAGTCGATGGAGCGGGAGTAGACCAGATCCACGCCCTTGTAGTGGACCGCAAGGTTGTTGTAGTGGTCATGCCCGACAAAGACCGCGTCCGTACTGCCCTTTTCGAGGATCAGGTCGAAGAAGCCGAAATCCACGTCGGGACAGCTGACCGTTTCGCCGTTTTCCCCGCATATGTAGACGGCGGACGGGTCGCCCGCTGCAAGCGCCGCTTCCGCGTCCGCGAACGCCCGGAACGGGATATGCTGAAAGACGAAGGACGGTACGGTACGCCCTTCCGCGGCGGAGAGGGCGTCGATGGTTTCCGCGTACCAGTCCATCTGGTCGGGGTGGATCGAGTCGTAGGCGTCGACCGCCCGCCTGCCCTTCAGGTAGTCGTTGGAATCCAGCAGGAACAGGATGCGGTTCAGGCTTCCGTCCGGGTTTTCGATGCGCAGGTACTGGTTGTACCGCCCGTAGATCGACGGCTGTCGGTCGGCGTAGAGCATGACGCCCGCACCCTCGTCGCGGAAGTAGCGGAAAAGCCCGGATAGGTGCTGCGCGTCGTACAGGGCGACGGATTCCGTGTCGTGGTTGCCGTAGACCATCGCCCACGGGATACCGAGGCGGTCCATGAGCATGCCGAACTGACCGAACGGGACGAGGTTGTCCCGCGTGAAGCTGTAAAAGGGGAGCGGATAGGCGAGGTCGCCGGTCACGATGACCAGGTCCGGCTCGGTTTCCCGTATGAGCGCGTCGCACGCGTCGAGCGCTTTGCGGTCGCATGGCACGGAGGTCAGGCTGCTGCTGAGGTGGATGTCGGTCAGTTGCAGGATGCGAAAATCCTCTCCCGTCGCCCGTAGGGTGTACACGCCGGTGTCCGCGTCGTAGGAAACTGCGGAACGGCTTTGGTAGCCGGCGGCGGGCATGGACGCGATGTAGGCGTTGTTGACGTCCGTCCCTTCCTCGACCAGCACGCCGAACAGCAGGACCGCGACGGCAATCGCACAGAGGTTCACGCCGTGCAGCGCGAAAAACCGCACCCGCGGACGGGGGATCTTCCGCAGCAGCGGGCGGGGAAGCACCCGCACCGCCATCTGCACCCCTGCGAGCAGCGGGAACGGCAGGTAGAGCAGGAAATTCCCGAACGCAAAGCTCAGCGCGAAATAGCCCCCGAGCACGGCGAGCCAGTACAGCCCCCACCGAAACAGGGGGCTTCGGACGAACCTCCGCATATCGCCGACCTCCTTTCCCATGCAAAAACCGACGCTCTCCGGCGAACAGGCGACGGAGAACGCCGGTTTTTCAGCATTTCATGCGGTGTGTGATTACTTCGCGAGGACCTTTTTCAGGTGGACGAACTTCGGCAGACCGTCCTCCTTCGGCAGGTCGGTTTCGCCTTGGATCAGCGGGAGCGCGTAGGCGACGAACTTCTCGTTCATGCCGTCCTTGGTCGCGTTGAACCAGTCGGCCGGGATCTTCTTTTCGGTGTTGGCGACGACGTTCAGGTCGAACAGCTCGTACTTGCAGACGTACTTGCCGTCGACCGTGTCGCGCACGAAACCGACCATCTTGTCCGTCACGCCCTCGACCGCCTTTTCGACCGCGGTCTTTCCGGCGTTGAAGGACTCTTCGATGTCCGTCCCGGAGGCGCAATGCGCCGCGCAGCGCTGCAGGAGCGACAGCTCGATGCCGCGGACCTTCGCGCCGGTGGCTTTCTTCAGCTCGTTGGCGAGATAGGACGCCAATCCGCCGAGCTGGGCGTGACCGAACCCGTCGCGAGCGTTGGACAGGTCGTTGCCGTATTCGGAGATGTACTTGCCGTCCTTGTCGTGAATGCCCTCGGAGACGGCGACGATGCACTTGCCGTTTTGGTCGTAGATCGACTGCACCTTCGCGATGAAGGACGGCAGGTCAAAATCGTTCTCCGGACAGTAGATCAGATCCGGGCCCTGTCCCTTCGCGCAGGCGAGCGCGGCGGACGCGGTCAGCCAGCCGGCGTTGCGGCCCATGATCTCGACGACCGTGATCATGCCGGTGTCGTACACACGTGCGTCGTGGTAGATCTCCATCAGGGACGTGGCGATGTACTTCGCGGCGGACGCGTAACCGGGGCAGTGGTCGGTCCCGGCGAGGTCGTTGTCGATGGTCTTCGGAATGCCCATCACGCGGCACTCGTAGCCGTGCGCGAGCATATACTTGGAAACCTTGTTGCAGGTGTCCATCGAATCGTTCCCGCCGTTGTAGAAGAAGTAGCGGATGTCGTGCTTCTTGAAGATTTCCAGAATGCGCTGGTAATCGGTTTCGTCGACCGACGCGTCCTTGAGCTTGTAGCGGCAGGAGCCGAGCGCGGAGGACGGGGTGGTCTTCATCAGCGCCAGCTCGGCCGGGTCCTCCTCGTCCATGACGAAGAGCTTGTCGTCGAGCAGGCCCTTGATGCCGTTGCACATCCCGTAGACCTTCGTGATGTTTTCGTTTTCCAGCGCTGTCTTGATACAGCCGTAAGCGGATGCGTTGATGACCGAGGTCGGTCCGCCGGACTGACCGATCACCGCCGCGCCTTTGAGTGCGCTCATTGTGTTCACCGTTTCCTTTTCCGTTTTTTGGATGTTCTTTTCTATCCGCTCTATCTTACCACACCGTTTCAAAAAAATCAACCGCTTTTTTCGGAATTTTCCGAAAAAGCCGAAATATTTTTCCTTCGGAAACGATATTTTCAGGAAATGTTTACACGCTGCGCTTGACAGAACGCGGAAAATCAGTATAATAGTATATTAGAAAAATAACAGAAGGATTCTCGGAAAGGAACCATACCATGACGGAATCGGAACGGATCGCCGGGCTGACAGCCCGCCTGCGCGCCGGCGGAGAAGGCGCGGAGGAAGCGTTTGAAGCGCTCTATTCGACCTACGGAAAACGGGTCTACTATTTTTGTTACAGCCTGCTGCGGGAGGAGGACGCCGCCGTCGACGCGACGCGTTCGGTCTTCCTCTACGCGTGGAGGAGCCAACGCTCCATCCCCGAGGAGCAGTCGTTCTACCATTGGATCTGCGGGAACGCGTTCTACTTCGCGAAGATCGCGCTGGCGGGAATTCGCGGCAACAGCGTGACGGTCGAGGAGTTTGACGGCGACCCGTCCCTGTTCGACAGCATGAACCGCCCGAATCCGCAGACCACGGCGGAAATCAGTGTCCGCCGCTCCCACCTCGATGCGGTCACGGAAGGGCTGCGGTCCCTACCGGACGCCGACCGCATCTGCATTCTGCTGTATGATTACGCCCGTTTCCCGGTCGAGGAGGTCGCCGGCATGGTCGGCTGCTCGGTGCAGACGGTCAAGTGCCGGGTGTACAGCGGGCACGAATCGCTCTGCGCTGCGCTGGAGCAGGCAAATCCGGGCGACGGCGAGCTGTTCGCCCCGTATCTCGACAAGCTGCTTCGCACCTGCGGGAAGAATTCCGAACTGCCCGAACGGGTCACGGAACGGATCCGCGAAGGGATCGCGGACGGGGAGTCCGTCGAGTTCCCGGTCCCGACCGTCGGGGACGCTAAAGCGTCGAAGAGCGGCGGGATGTCCCCGGTCGTCATCAACCGCATCTGCATTCTGCTCGGCGTGCTGTTCGCGGGGGCGCTGACCTATATCCTGCATTGGTTCCTGTCCTCGCCCAAGACGCCTTCGACCGACCTGTCCTCTACGCCGTCGGAAGGCTATGTATCGCAGGTCTTTTCGACGGACACGTCCTCCGGCGACCTGTCCGACCCCGGTACGGCGTCCACCGGCGAATCGTCCGGCGTTATCAGCACCCCGGACGTCAGTATGCCGGACGTCAGCGACCCGACGGTCTCGTCCGACGTGAGCGGAACGGTCAGTGGTGCGGTCAGTACGCCGTCGGTCAGTACGCCGGAAACCTCGACGCCAGCGGTTTCCCAGCCGACCGAACCCGGCGAAGTGCCGCGCACGACGACGCGCCTGCGCCTGCGCGAACAGCCGAGCACGTCGGGCAACGTCGTGACGACCATTCCCGAGGGGGCGCACATCGACCTGCTCGACCCGGAGCCCGTCACGTCCGAGGACGGCACGCTCTGGTATCACGCCCGCTATACCGCGTCGGCGGGGCTATGGTTCGACGGTTACTGTGCGGCGGAGTACGTGCAGACGACGGAATGAGCCCCGTTCGCCCGAAAAACCGCAAATTCTTGCCGAAACCTCTTGACTTTTCCGGCGCTTTGCGGTAAACTGATGAAGGAAAAAGATTCCAATCATAATGCAAAAGGAGTAATTCAAATGCCACTCGTCACATCTACCGAAATGTTCAAGAAGGCGTACAGCGGCGGCTATGCCGTCGGCGCTTTCAACGTCAACAACATGGAGATCGTCCAAGGGATCACCGAAGCCTGCGCCGAGGAGAAAGCCCCGGTCATCCTGCAGGTCTCCAAGGGCGCTCGCGCCTACGCGAACCACACCTACCTCGTCAAGCTCGTCGAAGCGGCGGTCATCGAATGCCCGGAGATCCCGATCGTCCTGCATCTGGACCACGGCCCGGACTTTGAAACCTGCAAAGCCTGCATCGACGGCGGCTTCACCTCCGTCATGATCGACGCGTCCTCCAAGCCCTTCGCGGAGAACATCGAGATCACCCGCAAGGTCGTCGAGTATGCCCACGCCCACGGCGTCGTCGTCGAAGCCGAGCTCGGCACCCTCGCCGGGATCGAGGACGAAGTCAAGGTCGAAGCCGGCAACGCTTCCTACACCCGCCCGGAGGAGGTCGAGGAGTTCGTTTCCAAGACCGGATGCGATTCCCTCGCCATCGCCATCGGCACGTCCCACGGTGCGTATAAGTTCAAGCCCGGTACGAAGCCCCAGCTTCGGTTCGACGTCCTGCACGAGTGCGAGAAGCGTCTGCCCGGGTTCCCGATCGTCCTGCACGGCTCGTCCTCGGTCCCGCAGGAATATGTCGAGATGATCAACGAAAACGGCGGCGCGATGCCCGGTGCGATCGGCGTCCCGGAGGAACAGCTCCGCGAGGCGGCGCGTTCTGCGGTCTGCAAGATCAACATCGACTCCGACCTGCGTCTGGCAATGACCGGCACGATTCGGAAGTTCTTCAACGAGCACCCGGATAAGTTCGACCCGAGAGAGTACCTCAAGCCGGCGAGAGCGAACATCAAGGAACTGGTTCGCCACAAGCTGCGCGACGTTCTCGGCTGCAGCGGGAAAGCGTAAAAAACTTTCGAGGGGCAAACATAATCGCATTGCCATCGCTTCGCGCTGTCTCGCTCTATGTTTTCCCCCCCAATTACCCCCCTTTGATCGAAAAATGGCTCGGCTTGCGCCAATTCTGACGCCGCCGTCGCCATTTTTCTTTAGATGTGTCAAATCTGCGGCGCATGTCCGCAGATTTGACGTCATTTCTGTGCGGGGAAGGTTCCCGCAGCGTTTGGGTGCGCATCAGAAAACGGCGCATGTCCGCTTATGGGACGATATATTCGTCTCTGTCGAATTCTTTAACAGACAAAAATCGCCGTCCGGGTTCCGGGCGGCGATTTTTGAAAGGAAAAGTTTTGAGGATTTTTAAGGGACCTTTTTCAAAAAGTCCCTTAAATGGGGGGTAGGGGGCAAAGCCCCCAATGAATACGGAATACGCCGTCACGGGGCGATCGGCTCTTGCGGTTCCACCGGCGAAGCGTCTGCGTCCTGCGGCGTGGGATCCGATTCCCCGCCGGGGTAGTAGTTAAAATTCTTTCGGCGGATCACGGTCAGCACGATGTAAGCGGCGAGCAGCGGCAGCGCGAACAGGAACGCGAACAGCATACTCCGCGTCAGCGCGTTTTCCGCGCTCTGCGCAAGCGTTTCCGCGAACGGGATGTCGCCCGCCGCCAAGCGCATGACCGGGCGGACGAGCAGCCGCAGCGTCAGCAGGAACGCACCCGCGATCGCGTAGGGGATCGCACAATGCAGGAACGGCTTTCGGTAACTTCTCTTGAGCAGCAGGAACAGCCCGTACAGCACCGCGACCGTCAGCAGATTGTAAAGCAAAAAGTACGGCGTCCGCAACCGGGCGAGAACCTTCTGCGCCGTCGCAAGGATCGCCAATTCTTCGCGATCCCGGTTCGGCGTCGCCGTCGGGGGCGTTTCGGAGGACGCGGATTCCTCCCGCATCTCCTCGTAGGCGTTCTCCAGCACTGCGGACGCGAGGGCCAGCTTGTCGCTTTTGTCCGCCGGGAGCCGGATATCCTGCTCTTCCGCGATCGCTTCGACCGCTTTGCGGTAGGTTTCGTCGTCGATCTCGAGCGTTTCGGTGAGCCGATCCAGCGCTTCGCCGTAGAGCGCCGCGTTCGCCGGGTCGTCCAGCGTTTCCAGCATATTGCCGACGAGCTCCACGCTGTCCGTCGGTTCGGACTGAATGGTGTCGTACAGGAACTGTCCGGCGGCTTCGAGGATCGTGTCGTCGCTCAGCAGGGTGTCGATCTGCCGGTCGGAGATCACTTCTTCCGGGAGGGCGTCCCGCAGGGTGCCGGCGATCTGTTCCCGCGTGTCGTCCTCCTGCAGGAAGACCTTCACGGATTTCCGCAGTCCGCCTTGCTCGAATGCCGACGACACGGCGTAGAGCGGGAAGGCGGCGAGCAGGGCGAGCGTCAGCAAAATGACGAGCAGGACGGCGACGGATCCGGCTCCGGCGTTGCTTTCTTCATTGAAAAAACGACCGGCACGGGAATTGCCGTTGGTTCCGGGCATGAAAAATCACTCCGTTCCATTCTTTTCCTCAGTATAAATGAACGAAATGTGCAGTTTCGGCATATTTTGTGAATATTTTGCAAATTTTTGGAAAAGGGACGTATAGGATCTCGCGAATTCGCAAAAGGATGATTCTGCCAGCATCGCGATATTTTTTGAACGCACGGTTAAATGGCAGTTTCCCACTGTTCCCTTGCATTCTCGGCGAATTCTGCTATCATAGAAGCAGATACGGACGTCGGTATCCACAAAACAAAAACGGAGGTAGTTTCCATGAAACTGAACATCGGAAAAAACATCAAACGCCTGCGCGGCGAAAAAGGCGTGACGCAGGAACAGCTCGCGGAGGTGATGAACGTCACCTGCGCGGCGGTGTCGAAGTGGGAACGTGGAGAGACGTTTCCCGATATAACGCTCCTTCAGCCGCTCGCGTACTATTTTGGCATAACCATCGACGAACTGATGGGTTATGACAGCGAGCGCGTGAAAGCGCAGATCGACGATACGCTCGGCGAATATTGGAAGCAGTATCGGAAGGCCACGAAAGAGGGGTACGAGGCGGCGCGGGACATCATTACCAGCGCCTACCGCGCCTATCCGGGCGACTATCGCGTCATGGCCTGCTATATGTGGTTTATCGCCGGGGGCTCGGCGGACAACGATCCTAAGGTATTGCTTGCACACAGGGACGAATTCCTGTCGATCTGCGCGAAAATCCTCGACGGGTGCAACGACGACAGGCTCCGCCTCGACGCGTGGAATATGCGTGCGAAAATTTTGCAGGCGGAGGGACGCACGGACGAAGCGCTTGCGATCTACCGCAGGGAATTCACGGATTGGTACCAGACGTGCGGCCAGAAAAGCGAACAGCTCTTTGCGAAAGGCACGGACGAATATGCTTTTTGGGTTCGGAAGAATCTGTATGAGTTGTTCAATTTTGCCGCCGATAAGCTCGGGCGCACCGTTTTCTTTGACAAGGGGCTGACGAGTGCGGAAAAGGTTGAAAAGGCGCTGCTGTACGGCGAATTGCTGACCGAAGCGTATGAAAAGACGGGCGAAGATGCTTTTCTTGTCGTCGCGAACGGGTTTCTGGGACGCGTCGAAAACGACCTCTGCTACCGGGGCGGCACGGACGGCGAAGTCGCTGAGGTCATGGACAAACATCTGCAAACCCTTGCGCTTCTTGACGCGTGTATCCCCAAAAACAGCGTGATAAAGGACGCCGTTTTCTCGGGGAATCCGTTTTGGGCAGGTGCAAACGGAACCCTTGCGGGCTATTTGGCGGCGTCTCTGAAAGGCACAAAAGAGGGCAGACGCGCCGAACTTCTGGAAAACCCGGAGTACGCGGGCGTCCTTGCAAAATATGCCGACGCGAACTGCAAGCGCAGACCGCAGTGATCCCGTTTTGCACGGCAGGAATAAAGCCGGGGACGCGATTTTCGCGTCCCCGTGCTTTTTTGCGTAAAATTATTACCGTACCCCGAACAGCAGATCCCCGTAGGTCGGGAACGGCCAAACGTCGGCGGCGGTGAGCGTTTCCGCTTCGTCCGCGGCGGCGCGGAGGACGTCCATGGCGGGGAGCAGTTCGTCGCGGATCGCGAACGCTTCGGCGTCGACGTCGGCGGACGAGGAAAGCGATTGTTCGACCTGCGAAAGCGCCTCGGCGCGTTCGGCGATCTGCGCGGTCAGCGCGGACAGTTTGTGCAGAAGCGATTTTTCGCCTGTGCAGTCCAGCGTTTCGTCGAACGCCTTTTTCGCCGACGCGGCGGACGCGACGGAGGCGGCGTAGCGCCCGACGGCGGGCAGGATCTCGCGCTTGGCCATGTCGACCATCGTGCGTGCCTCGATGCGGACGGTCTTGCAGTAGTTCTCCATCATGATCTCGCACCGGCTCTTCATCTCGTCCTCGGTGTACACCTTGTGCGCGGTCAGCATCGCGACGTTTTTGGCGTCCAGCAGGTGCGGAATGCTGTCCGGCGTGGTGCGGAGGTTGAGCAGACCGCGAACCTCGGTGGCTTCCTTGATCCACGCGTCGTCGTACCCGTTGCCGTTGAAGATGATGCGCTTGTGGTCGCGGACGGTCTCCTGAATGAGCGTGTGCAGGGACGCGTTGAAGTCCGCGCTGCCTTCCAGCCGGTCGGCGAACTGCTTGAGCGATTCGGCGACGGCACTGTTGAGCATGATGTTCGCGCAGGCGATGCTGTTGGACGAACCGACCATGCGGAACTCGAACTTGTTGCCGGTGAACGCGAAGGGGGACGTGCGGTTGCGGTCGGTCGTGTCCCGCGTGAAGCGCGGCAGGACGTGGACGCCTAACTTCATCTGGGTCTTTTCCGCACCGCTGTAGGGCCTGTCGTTCTCGATCGCGTCCAGCACGGCGGTCAGTTCGTCGCCGAGAAAGACCGAAATGACCGCAGGAGGCGCCTCGTTCGCGCCGAGCCGGTGGTCGTTGCCCGCCGTCGCGACCGAAAGCCGCAGCAGGTCCTGGTAGTCGTCCACCGCCTTGAGGACCGCGCAGAGGAACAGCAGGAACTGCGCGTTCTCGTAGGGCGTTTCGCCGGGCGTCAGCAGGTTGACCCCGGTGTCCGTCGCGATCGACCAGTTGTTGTGCTTGCCGGAGCCGTTGACGCCGGCGAACGGCTTTTCATGCAGCAGGCAGACCAGCCCGTGCCGGGAAGCGACCTTCTGCATGATCTCCATGGTCAGCTGGTTGTGGTCGGTGGCGATGTTGGTGGTCGTGTAGATGGGCGCGAGCTCGTGCTGCGCGGGCGCGACCTCGTTGTGCTCGGTCTTGGCGAGGATGCCCAATTGCCAGAGTTCCCGGTTCAGGTCCTCCATATAGGCGGCGACGCGGGGCTTGATCGTGCCGAAGTAGTGGTCGTCGAGCTCCTGTCCCTTGGGCGGTTTGGCGCCGAACAGCGTCCGCCCGGTGTAGATGAGGTCCTTCCTTTTATTGTACATCTCCCGGTCCACGAGGAAGTATTCCTGCTCCGGGCCGACCGACGTCCGCACGCACTTGACGCTGTCGTTGCCGAACAGCTTCAAAATCCGCATCGCCTGCCGGTTGAGCGCTTCCATCGAACGCAGCAGCGGGGTCTTCTTGTCCAGCGCGTGTCCGCCGTAGGAGCAGAACGCGGTCGGAATGCAGAGCGTCCTGTCCTTGATGAACGCGAAGGAGGTCGGGTCCCACGCGGTGTAGCCCCGCGCTTCAAACGTCGCGCGCAGACCGCCCGACGGGAAAGACGAAGCGTCCGGCTCGCCTTTGATGAGCTCCTTGCCGGAAAACTCCATGATGACCCGCCCGTCCGGCGCAGGGGAGATGAAGCTGTCGTGTTTTTCGGCGGTCACGCCGGTCATCGGCTGGAACCAGTGGGTGTAGTGGGTCGCGCCCTGCTCCACCGCCCAGTCCTTCATCGCTTCGGCGACCGCGTTTGCGACCGAAAGGTCCAGCGTCGCGCCCTCGTCGATGGTCTTTTTCAGCGAGCGGTAGGTCTGCGCCGACAGCCGTGCCTTCATGATGCGTTCGTCAAAGACTTTGCTGCCGAACAGCTCCGTGACCGCTTCCCGTTCTTTTTCCATAGTGTCCATTCCTTTCTTCTGTTGCCCGAAATCGAAAAAAGCAGGGACGCCCCGAAAGCGCCGCAAGCGATGCGGTACGTTTCGCGAGACGTCCTTGCCTCTCTGCTGGCAGTATACACCCTTTTTGACGGTTTGTCAATAGCAAATTTCATTTTTCTCGGAAAAATTTTTCTTTTTTCTGTTTTTTGGCAAATTTATGAAAGGACGTGCGTCGAAAAATTTCATTTTTGGGGAACTTTTTTTGCAAAACCGCTTGACAAAGCGTCTGTGCGCGTGCTATACTGTGGAACGTGAGCAACGGCGTTCACGGCGCAGGGCGGGGAAGTGCATCGGCAGTCCCGTCCCGCCCGTGGACGCTTTTTTCCGAAGAGGACAGAAAGGAAACCACTTATGAAACCATTGGAAGGACAGGTCCGTATCCCGTCCGGCTGCGCCATTTCCGCGGTGATCGCCAAGGACGGGGCACGGATGTCGGGAAGGACCGTCATCGAAAGCATGAAGCCCATGCACGAGCGCTCCAACGGGTTGGGCGGCGGATTCGCGGGATACGGCATCTACCCGGAGTACCGCGACCTGTACGCGTTGCATCTTTTCTATCAGGACCGCGAGAGCCGCAGGCAGGGGGAAGAACTGCTGCGGGAATCGTTCGAGGTCGTGCAGGCGGAGGACATTCCGATCCGCAAGATCCCCGCGATCACGGATATCCCGATCATCAAGCGGTATTTCGTCGCCCCGCTGCAGTCGCTTTTGTCACGCCTGCAGCTGGACGAGGAGGAGTTCGTCGTCCGCACGGTCATGCGCATCAATACGACGCTCGACGGCGCGTACGTCTTTTCCAGCGGGAAGAACATGGGGACCTTCAAGGCGGTCGGCTTCCCGGAGGACGTCGGGGTGTTCTACCGATTGGAAGAATACGAAGGGTACTCCTGGACGGCGCACGGGCGCTACCCGACCAACACCCCCGGCTGGTGGGGCGGGGCGCACCCGTTCACCCTGCTCGACCGCTCGGTCGTGCATAACGGCGAGATCTCGTCCTACGACGCGAACCGGCGGTTCATCGAGATGTTCGGCTACCAATGCACCCTGCAGACGGACACCGAGGTCATCACCTACATCGCGGACTATCTGATGCGCCGGAAGGGGTTGTCCGCTTCGGAAACGGCGTCGGTCGTCGCCGCGCCGTTCTGGTCCACGATCGAGCGGAAGGAGCCGGAGGAGCGGGAGAAGCTGACCTGGCTTCGGACGGTCTTTTCCAGCCTGCTGATCACCGGACCGTTCTCCATCGTGCTCGGCTATACCGGCGGACTTATGGCGCTCAACGACCGGCTCAAACTGCGCAGCATGGTCGTCGGCGAAAAGGGCGAAAAGGTGTACATCGCCAGCGAGGAAGCCGCCATACGCGCCATGGAGCCGGAAGCGGAGAACATCTGGGCGCCGGCTGGCGGGGAGCCGGTCATCGTGCAAGTGAAAGAAGGTGCGTTCTGATGGGAATCGAATACCTGACCCCGGAATTTGAGGTCCTTCGCAACCCGGACCGCTGTATCGCCTGTCGCGTCTGCGAACGGCAGTGCGCCAACGAGGTGCATTTCTACGACCCCGACGACGGGAAGATGCACTGCGACGAAAGCAAGTGCGTGGACTGCCAGCGGTGCGTTTCGCTCTGCCCGACGCACGCGTTGAAGATCGTCCGAAACGAGCAGGTCTTTCGCGAAAACGCCAACTGGCAGGCGGACACGATTCGCGAGATCTATAAGCAGGCGTCCAGCGGGGGCGTCCTGCTGTCCTCGATGGGTAACCCGAAGCCGTTCCCGATCTATTGGGATAAGCTGCTGCTGAACGCTTCGCAGGTGACGAACCCGCCGATCGACCCGCTGCGCGAGCCGATGGAAACGCGGGTGTTTCTCGGCAAGAAGCCGACCGACTGCGTCCGCGACGAAAACGGGAAGCTGAAAACCGATCTCCCGCCCCAGCTGACGCTTTCCATGCCGGTCCTGTTTTCGGCGATGAGCTACGGCTCGATCAGCTACAACGCCCACGAGAGCCTCGCCCGGGCGGCGACGGAGCTCGGCATCTGCTACAACACCGGCGAGGGCGGTCTGCACGAGGATTTCTACCGCTACGGTCCGAACACGATCGTGCAGGTCGCGTCCGGGCGGTTCGGCGTGCACGAGGCGTACCTGAATGCGGGCGCTGCGATCGAGATCAAGATGGGGCAGGGCGCGAAGCCCGGCATCGGCGGACACCTGCCCGGCGCGAAGATCGTCGGCGACGTCTCCCGCACCCGCATGATCCCGGAGGGGTCCGACGCGATCTCGCCCGCCCCGCACCACGACATTTACTCCATCGAGGATCTGCGGCAATTGGTCTATTCGCTCAAGGAAGCGACCTGCTACCGCAAGCCGGTCATCGTCAAGGTCGCCGCCGTGCATAATATCGCCGCCATCGCCAGCGGCATCGCCCGCAGCGGCGCGGACATCATCGCCATCGACGGCTTCCGCGGCGGCACCGGCGCGGCGCCGACCCGCATCCGCGACAACGTCGGCATTCCGATCGAACTTGCGCTCGCCAGCGTGGACCAACGTCTGCGCGACGAGGGCATTCGCGACCAGGTGTCCTTGGTCGTCGGCGGAAGTATCCGCAGTGCGGCGGACGTCGTCAAAGCGGTGGCGCTCGGCGCGGACGCCTGCTATATCGCGACGGCGGCGCTGCTCGCGCTCGGCTGTCACCTCTGCCGCACCTGCCAGACCGGCAAGTGCAACTGGGGGATCGCGACCCAGCGCCCGGAACTGGTCAAACGGCTCAATCCCGCCGTCGGCAGCGAGCGACTGGTCAACCTGATGACCGCTTGGCGGCACGAGATCATGGAGATCATGGGCGGAATGGGCATCAATTCCATCGAAGCCCTGCGGGGCAACCGCCTGATGCTGCGGGGCGTCGGACTCAACGGAAAGGAGCTGGAGATCCTCGGGGTCTCCCACGCGGGACAATGAAACGAGTGTATGTCAACGAGGACTGGTGTCTCGGCTGTCACCTGTGCGAATACAACTGCGCATTCGCCAATTCCGGCGTTTCGGACATGGCGAAGGCGCTGAAAAACAAGCCGATCTTCCCCCGCATCCGCGTCGAGGAGGACGGGAAGATCTCCTACGCGGTGTCCTGCCGCCATTGCGAGGACCCGATCTGCGTGCGAAGCTGCATCTCCGGCGCCCTTTCGGTGAAGGACGGTGCGGTGTGCATCGACCGCGAGCGGTGCGTCGGGTGTCTGACCTGCGTGCTGGTCTGCCCGTACGGCGCGGTGTCGCAGAACGGGGACGGCGTGGTCCAGAAGTGCGAACTGTGCCTGCAAAACAGCTTCGGTGCGCCCGCCTGCGTGCAGGGCTGCCCGAACCGGGCGATCGTCTATGAGGAACGGGGGGAAGCCGAATGAGCAAGCAGAAGCGTTACGTCATCGTCGGCAACGGCGTCGCCGCGGCCGGCTGCATCGAGGGGATCCGCTCGGTCGACCCGGACGGACCCATCACGGTGGTTTCGGCGGAGCCGTACCCGGTCTACTGCCGTCCGCTGATTTCCTATTGCCTCGAAGGCAAGGCGTCCCCCGAGCGGATGAACTACCGCCCGGCGGATTTCTACGAAACCAACGGCTGCGCCGTGCGATACGGCGAAAAGGCGCTCTCCCTCGACCCGGCGGGGCATACCGTTTCGCTGGACGGCGGGGAAGTCCTGCCCTACGACGCGCTGTGCGTCTGCACGGGGTCAAGCCCGTTCGTCCCGCCGATGGAAGGGCTGGACGGCGTCGAAAAGAAGTGCACCTTCCTGACGCTCGACGACATGAAAACGCTCGAAACCTTCCTGACGCCGGACGCGAAGGTGCTGATCATCGGCGCGGGGCTGATCGGGCTGAAGTGCGCCGAGGGGTTACGGGACCGCGTCGCGGACATCGCCGTGTGCGACCTTGCGGACCGGGTGCTTTCGAGCATCCTCGACGCGGACTGCGCGAAGATCATGCAGGAGCACCTCGAAAGGAACGGACTGCGCTTCCTGCTCGGGGACAGCGTGGAACGGTTCGACGGGAACGTCGCGCACTTCCGTTCCGGGAAAACCGAGGCGTTCGACGTGCTGGTGCTGGCGGTCGGCGTTCGCGCGAACCTCGCGCTCGTCAAGGACGCCGGCGGGGAGACCGGGCGCGGCGTCGCCGTGGATACGCGGATGCGCACGACCCTGCCGGACGTGTATGCCGCCGGGGACTGCGCCGAGGGGCTTGACAGCTCCTGCGGGACGCGGCGGGTGCTCGCCATTCTGCCGAACGCTTACGCGCAGGGACGCACGGCGGGGAAGAACATGGCGGGCGGATCGGACGAGCTGACCGACGCGATCCCGATGAACGCCATCGGCTTCTTCGGACTGCACGCCCTGACCGCCGGCAGTTACTACACGCCGGAGCAGGGCGGGGAGGTCTACGAGGAACGCGGGGACGGCAAGATCCGCCGCCTGTTCACGAAGGACGGTCTGCTGACCGGGTTTATCCTGATCGGCGACGTGGAACGGGCGGGCATTTACACGTCCCTGATCCGCAAAAAGCAGCCGCTCGCGGAGCTGGATTTTGAACTTTTGAAAAAAAGTCCGACGTTTCTCGCTTTTGGCAAAGAAAAACGTGGACATTTCTTCGGAGGTGTGGTATAATTGAAGATCATAGAGGCAAACGGGCTGGACTGCCGGGAGATCAACGAGGCGGTCCGGCAGTCGGACGGGGTCTGTGAGATCCGGGGCTGTCTCGGACAGCGGTTCATCGCCGCAGGCGCCGGAGAGAACTTCCGCCTGACGGTTCGCGGGGTGCCGGGCAACGCGCTCGGCGCGTACCTCAACGGTGCGGAGATTTACACGGAGGGCAACGCGCAGGACGCGGTCGGCGACACGATGAACGCCGGACGCATCGTCGTCAACGGCAGCATCGGCGACGCCGCCGGATACGCCATGCGCGGCGGCATGATCCTGGTTCGTGGGAGCGCCGGCTACCGCGCGGGAATCCACATGAAGGCGTACCGGGAAAAACTGCCGGTCATGGTCATCGGCGGGCGCACGGGCAGCTTCTTAGGCGAATACCAGGCGGGCGGCGTCATCGTCGTGCTGGGTCTGCACGACGACGGAAAGGACATCGTCGGCAACTTCCCCTGCACGGGTATGCACGGCGGCAGGCTCTTCCTGCGGTCCCGCTGCGAGAGGATCCGCTTCCCGAAGCAGGTCCATACCCATCTCGCGTCGGACGCGGAAAAGCAGGAGCTGCAAACCTATCTGACCCCCTTCTGCGAGGCGTTCGGGTACTCGCTCGAAACCCTGCTCGACGCGGACTACACGGTCGTCACCCCGGACAGCAAAAACCCCTATCGCCAGATGTACGTGGCGAACTGAAACGAAAGGAAGAACCATATGGACACTTCGGCGGAGGAGATCATGCAGTACGTCCGGGAGGAGGACGTGAAATTCATTCGGCTCGCGTTCTGCGACGTGTTCGGACGGATGAAGAACCTGTCCGTGCAGCCGGGCGAGCTGTCCCGCGCGTTCGCGGGCGGCATCCCGTTCAACCCCGCCCCGGTGCGGGGGTTCGGCGGGGAAGCGTGCGAGGAGCTGTTCCTCTGCCCGGACCCGTCCACCATTTCGGTCCTGCCGTGGCGCCCGGAGCACGGGCGGGTGGTGCGCATGTTCTGTGCGCTTCGCCGTGCAGACGGGACGGTCTCGGACGCGGACACGCGTTCGCTGCTGCGGGAAGCGGCAGCCGACGCGGAGAAGTTTGGCGTGACCTTCACGTTCGGCTCCCGCATGGAATTCTACCTGTTTGAGACCGACGAAAACGGCGAACCGACGGTCCGCCCGTTCGACCGTGCCGGGTACATGGACATCGCCCCGGAGGACAAGGGCGAAAACGTCCGCCGGGAGATCTGCCTGACGCTCGAACGCATGGGGATCCCGCCGGAAAGCTCCCACCACGAGGAGGGTCCCGGGCAGAACGAGATCGACTTCCGCCACGCCGACCCGCTCGCCGCGGCGGACTACGCGATGACCTTCCGCGCCGTCGTGCGGACCGTCGCGTCCCGCAGCGGGCTGTACGCCAGTTTTTCCCCCAAACCCCTCGCGGGACAGCCGGGGAACGGGTTCCACGTCCGCTTTTCCGCCCGCCGCGCCGACGGGGAGGACCCGCTTCCCGCCGCGTCCGCCGGGGTCCTGCGCCGTGCCTGCGAGATGACCGCTTTCCTGAACCCGGAGGAGGCTTCCTACGCCCGCCTCGGCGACCACCGCGCCCCGCGCTACGTCACTTGGTCGCCCCGGAACCGCAGCCAGCTTCTGCGCGTCCCGTCGTTCGGCGAACGCTGGGCGGAACTGCGCTCGCCGGACCCGACGGCGAATCCCTACCTGGTTTTCGCCCTGCTGATCCGGGCGGGACTGGAAGGGGTCGCCGCGTCGCTTTCCCTGCCGGACGCGGTCGAACGCGACCTGCGCACCGCCCCCGCCAACCTGCTGGATGCCCTCGGTCGCCTGCCGGACAGCCTTTCGGACGCCCGTGCGCTCGCACGGGAGTCGGCGTTTATCCGTGCGCATCTGCCGGAGGCGGTCGTCCGCGCGTACTGCGGTTGACGGAAAACCGACCGAAAGGGGAGGCGAGAGGAATGGCGATCCCGCGAATGCCGCAGGAGTGCGTCTACAGCGTTCTCCTGGTTTCGGCGTCGGAAAAATTCAATCGTTCCCTGCGTGCGCTGCTGCCGGAAGAGACGTTCGTCACGGTCGTGACGGCGACGGACGTCGGTACGGCGCGCCGTCTGCTGCTCGGGCGCCGCTTCGACCTGCTGCTCGTCAATGCCCCTCTGCCGGACGAATTCGGCGACCGCTTCGCGCAATCGGTTTCCTTGGACGGCGAAACGGGGGTGCTGCTGTTCGTCAAGGCGGAGCAGTACGACGAAATTTCGCTGTCGCTTCTGCGGTTCGGCGTCCTCACCCTCGCGAAGCCCGCGTCCCCGCACGCGGTCTCCCAGGCGCTTCGCCTGCTTTGCGCGACCCGGGAACGGCTGCGCGTAGCACAGGAACGCAACGAAGCGCTGGAGAAGAAGATGGAGGAGGTGCGGCTGGTCAGCCGCGCGAAGGCGGCGCTTTCCGCACGGTACGGTATGACCGAAGCGGACGCGCACCGCTACATCGAAAAGCAGGCCATGGACCGCTGTCTGACCAGGCGCGAAGTGGCGCAGGAGATCCTCGGGCCGGACTGAACGGGAATTTTCGGGAGGAAGTATGCTCTACATCATGCGGCACGGTCGGACGGACTGGAACGACAAGGGAAAACTGCAGGGGCGGACCGACGTCCCGCTCAACGCGGACGGACGCGCCATGGCGGAACAGGCGGCGAAAGCCTGCGCGGAAACGCATTTCGACGTCTGCTTTTGCTCACCGCTTCGCCGTGCGAAGGAAACGGCGGAGATCCTTTTGCGGGGCAGGGACGTCCCGCTCCTGACGGACGACAGGCTGACCGAAATGGGGTTCGGTGTCTACGAAGGCATGGAAAACGGCACCATGCCCCCCGACTGCCCGGTCCGCACGTTGTTCCGCGACCCGGAAAACTACCGGCCGGACGGCGGGGCGGAAAGCCTTTCGGCGCTGTACGAGCGGACCGGGGAATTCCTGCGGCAGGCGGTTTTCCCGCTGCTGGAGCAGGGGAAGGACGTCCTGCTCGTCGGGCACGGGGCGATGAACGCGAGCATCGTCTGCCAAGTCAGGGGCGTCCCGGTCGGTCAGTTCTGGAGCGCCGGGCTGGAGCAGTGCAAGCTGTTGCGGCTTCTTTGAAAAAAGCCCGTTTCACCTTGCAAAACGGGCAGTTTCATGCGATTCATTCCAGCGTTTTTCCGTAGTATTCCACCTCGATCTCGGTTCCGTCGGGATACCGTTCTTTGCCGGATTTCAGGAATTCGGTAAAGCCGTAATGGGCGTAGATTTCCTTGTTCCTCTTTTCGCTCGGCTCCACGCCGAGCGTCGCTTTTGTATATCCTTTTTGCCGCAGATCGTCCAGCAGGAAGCGGAACAGTTTGGAAAAATACCCTTTCCCTTGAAATTCTTCGACCGTTCGGAACGCGGACAAATACACCGTATGTTCGTCTACCAAACCGTCGCTGTTCTGCACGATTTCTGATCGGAGCATCGCCGTCGCCTCGCAAATTGTGGTCCCGTTCAGGATCCCGTAGTATGGCAGAAGATACCCCCGCCGGTAGTTTGCAAAGTGCTGTTCCCGCCAAACCAGCCAGTTTGCCCGGTCCTTTCCGCTGTGCGCGATTTCGTACGCCCATTTTTCGTTCATTTCCTCGAAGGACGCGATCTTGCAGGAAAACCGTTCGGTCGATCGTTTCATCATGCAACCTCCTGTTCAAGTTCGGGTTTTGGGACAGAAAAAACGCGGTTCCGCGCCGGAATCGCGTTTCCTTTTGCGTCTTTTTTACACGAACACTTCCACGCGAACGTTCAGCTTGCCTTTTTTGCTGGTCGAAAGCACGCCGAGGTATCGGAATCGCCCGTATCCCCGCACGGAAAGCACAGCGCCTTCCTTCGCGCTTCCGCTGTTGTTTTCGGTCAGTTTCCCGTCCGCGTAGACCCGTTTTTCGCGGAAAAGCGCCAAACTTTCCTCCCGCGAGAGCCGAAACACCGCCGCGACCAGCACGTCCAGCCGTTCCGACGCGACCTGCAGAAACCGCTCCTCCGTCCGACTGCAAAGCCCCTCCGGCGGGCGTTCCTCGACCGTGCAGCGCAGACGCGTGTGCTTCGCCTGCACCAATTCGTCGAGAATGACCGGCAGGACGCTCTTCGCGCAGAACAGGTACGCCACGTTGTCCCGCAGCGCGATGTCGCCCAGCTTTTCGCGGGCGATCGAGAGGTTCATCAGCGCACCCAGCAGGTCCCGGTGAGAGAGGGCGTCGGCGAACTTCTGCTGCACCGGCTCCGCCCGGACGCAGACGATGGGGAAGTCCCCGTCGGCGTGCGGGCAGACCTCCTCGCACCCGAAACGCGCCATGACTCGCTCGCAGCCCTCCGCCCCGCCGAACAGCGTCAGCCCGGCGTAGGAAAACGCCGAACGGTTCTGCAGGAGCAGACTGCGTTCCGCAAGCCCCAGAAAATCCGTAAACGCGTACCGTCCGCTCGCATACGCCCGTTCCGCCAGTTCGCCGAACCGACGAAGCAGAACCTGTTCTTCCGAGTCCGGCATCGTCAGCCCTGCCCGTTTTCCGGCATCGGAAATCTTGCGGCACGCCGCATGACGAACCGGAGCAGGAGCGCGTTCGCGAAGCTGACCACCCCGTCGCAGAGCAGGACGATATAGGTAAACGTATCCCGCACGGACGTGTTCCCGTCGTCCTTGGTAAACGGGTCGATCGTGATGAGCACCGTGCAGACGAGGAACGCGAGCGACACGCAAAGCACCGGGATCCACCAGACGGAATGCTGGAATTTGAGCTGAATGGCGTTTTGCAGCTTGACGATGGCGGTGAGCATGATGCAGATATTGAGCAGGACGGACAGGCTGTTCGCGACGTCCTCGCTCTTGATGAGGATGCACACGCCGAGGACGATCGCCAGGGCCCCGATGGAAAAACCGTAGGCGGCGGTATCCAGGTAGGCGTGGGTGAGGAAGTACTGAATGATCATCGCGGCGCCGAGGATGATCGCAAGTCCGCCGAGCAGCTTCGCGAAGATGGCGGTGTCGATCCCCGTGAACAGCAGCAGGACCGCGATGACGATGTAGATGATGGGCAGCAGCAGGGTGAAAACCGTGCCGAGCTGACTGCCGAATAAGCCTTTCCGCATGCGTAAACCGACCTCTTTCCGTCGTGGGACGTCCTTTTTTCACAGTATAACCGATTTGCGGGGAAAATGCAAGCGTTATCGCACAGGAAAAACGCCTTCCGCCGAAAAAAACCAACGAAAATAAAAATACAATAAAATTTGTTCCGGAGGCGGACATGTGCCGCCGGAGGAACTCCTTAAGAGAAAAACGGCGAAGGCGGCGTCAGAATTGGCGCAAGCCGAGCCATTTTTCGACGAAAGGGGAGTATTTGGGGGGAAAACGCAG
The DNA here is from genome assembly GCA_947630765.1 of uncultured Clostridia bacterium. Taxonomy (GTDB): domain Bacteria; phylum Bacillota; class Clostridia; order Oscillospirales; family CAG-382; genus Coliplasma. The sequence continues at coordinate 104,685 of CANRIX010000002.1, forward strand.
AGCAAGGCGACGCATAGCGGCGACGCCGCGATTGCGTTTGCCCCCCGAAAGAAAGTTATAAAATCTCCCTGCAGAACGCATTCAGCGACGGGTAGACCGCGGCATAGGCGCGGATCTCGTCGGTCGGCGGGAACAGGTCGGGGATCATGACCACCCGCGTCCCCGCCCGACGGGCGGATTCCAACCCCGCATAGCTGTCCTCGACCGCGTAGGCGTCCGCAGGCGATACGTCCAGCAGGCGGCAGGCGGTCAGGTAGATCTCCGGGTCCGGCTTGCCGTGCAGGAACATATCCCCGGTCGTCAGGACGTTGAAGTAGGCGCGGATGTTCGCCTGTTCGAGGTTCGCGATCGCGCCCTCCCGCCGGGTCGAGGTCGCCAGGGCGATGCGGAAACCGTTTTCGTGCAGGGCGGAAAGCGTTTCGTGCAGTCCGGGCTTGAGCGGCAGACCGCGTTCGTCGATCAGGCGGCGGAAGCAGGCGGTCTTGCGGGGACCGAAATCCGCATAGGCGACTTTTCCGCCGAACCACGCGTCGAAGATCTTTTCCGTGTCCGCTCCGTTATGACCGGCACAGCGGTCGCGAATCTCCCGAATGTCGATGCCCATCTCCTCGCCGACGATGTCCCACGCCTCGTAGTAGACGCGTTCCGTGTCGAACAGCACGCCGTCCATGTCGAATACGACGGCTCTCGGCTTTCTTGCTCCGTTCATACTGGCTCCTTGACCTCTTCTTCCCGCGGCTGCCGCAGCGCGACCTGCAGCATCAATGCGCATTCGATGCGCTTGCGGAACAGCCTGCACCCGTACTCGTACACGCCCCGGATGCTCCCGGACGCGTGTATGGCGTTCGCCGCACATCCGCCGGAACAGTACAGCTTCGCCCAGCAGTCCTTGCATTCCTCCCGTGCGTACACGCTGCACCCCTTGAACTCGTCCCGCAGGGCCGTATTCGTCACGCCCTGCCAGACGTCCCCCATTCGGTAGGCCGGCTCGCCGACGAACTGGTGGCAGGGGTAAAGCTCGCCGGTCGGCGTGACCGCGAGGTATTCCGTTCCGCTTCCGCACCCGGCGAGCCGCTTATACAGGCAGGGCCCGCCGGTCAGGTCGAGGTTGTAATGGTAGAAATGGAACCCCTTTCCGGCGCGTTCCCGGCGCAGCATCTCGGCGGCGAGAAGCTCGTACTGCTCGCAGACGATCGGGAAGTCCTCCTCCGTCAGGGCGGCGGGATCCCCGGGCGCACAGACGACCGGCTCCATGGACAGCTCGGTAAAGCCGAGGTCCGCCATATGCAGCAGGTCCGGCAGGAACGCCGCGTTGCGGTGGGTGAACGTGCCGCGGACGTAGTAGTTCCGCCCGCCCCGCTTTTCGACGAAACGCTGGAACTTCGGGACGATGACGTCGTAACTGCCCTCCCCGGACGGGGTCTTGCGCAGCGCGTCGTGCGTTTCCTTCCGCCCGTCGAGGCTGAGTACGACGTTGTGCATCTCGCGGTTGGCGAATTCCGTCACCTCGTCGTCGAGCAGGACCCCGTTGGTGGTCAGCGTGAAGCGGAAGCGCTTGCCGGTCTCCTCCTCGCGGGAACGGGCATAGGCGACCAGGCGCTTGCAGACGTCCCAGTTCAGCAGCGGCTCCCCGCCGAAGAAATCCACTTCGAGGTTCCGCCGCTTGCCGGAATGTGCGATGAGGAAATCCAGCGCCTGCTTCCCGGTTTCGTAGGACATCAGCGCACGCGGACCGTGGTACCGCCCTTGCGACGCGAAGCAGTAGGAACAGTTGAGGTTGCAGGTGTGGGCGACGTGCAGGCAGAGCGCCTTGACTTCGGTCTTGCGGGCCTTCCAATCGACGGCGACGTTTTCGTAGGTGTCCTCGGTGAACAGCTTCTTCTGCGCACGCAGGGATTCGACGTCCGCGTACAGCTCTTCGAGCGACGAAACCGTCACTCCCGGGTCGTCCCGGTATTTTTCGAGCATGCGGCGGGTCAGTTCCGCCCGGTCGGTGGTTTCGAAAAGGGAAATGACGTCGTAGGCGAGGTCATCGACGAGGTGGACCGAGCCGGAAAAGACGTCCAGCACGACGGAATAGCCGTGCAGCTTAAATTGATGGATCAAAAAATCACACTCCAATGCAGAGAACTACCCGCTGCGGAGCAGCGGGTAGAGCGCAGGCAAAAATCGCTTGGAACGGGGCAAACGCCCCACGGACCCCGCCGGGGACGTCAGTCCTTCTGCTCGTTCGCGTGTTCGCAGGGCTGGTTGGCGACGCCGCAGGAGGTCTTGCAGGCGGACTGGCAGGAGGTCTGGCATTCGCCGCAGCCGCCGTCCTTCAGGCTCTGCTGCAGGTCACGCGTCTCGATGGTCTGAATACGTTTCATTGGTATGTTCGCTCCTTTTCGCTTTTTTCGTCCCATTATACCGCATTCTGCGCCGTTTGTCAAGCGTTTCCGCAAGGTTTTTTCGGGAACGCGCAGCCGGATTTGCCGAAGCAGGCAGAACGCCTGTTTTGTAAAAACCTGATAAACATTTCCCGGGAAAACCAGGAGAATCGACGACAAAACGGCATTTTCGGCAGGAAAACCGTTATTTCGCAAGGAGAAAATTTGTTCGACAGGAATGCACACGGTTCGGCAGGACCCGAAAAGAAATTTTTGTTATCGCTCTTGACAGGGTGCGGGGAATGCAGTATAATAAAATTAACTTATATTCTTTTGCCTTCTTGGTGGGAAAAAGTGGTAGAAAAAGGCAAATTTTTCCAGGAAAACCCATGATTTGGGGGAATTTTGGCGGAAAGGAGGATGCTTCCGATGTTTACAGGGACCTATCGACATTCGCTCGACGCGAAGGGACGGCTGATGATCCCGACGAAGCTGCGCGAGGAGCTCGGCGAGTCGTTCATGCTGACGCGCGGGCTGCAGAACTGCCTGCGCCTGTACCCGATGCGGGAATGGGAAGTATTCGCCGCCAAGATCGCCGCCCTGCCGGAATCCAAGGCGCGGGACATCCGCCATTACTTCTACGCGAACACCTTTGAAACCTCCCCGGACGCGCAGGGGCGCATCACGCTGCCCGCCGACTGCCGGCGGTTCGCGGGGCTGACCAAGAACGTCGTGCTCGTCGGGGACAACACCCGTTTGGAGATCTGGGACGAGGACAGCTGGGATCGCCTCGACCGCTCCAACTACGACGACGTCCTGCCGATGCTCGAGGAGCTGGGCTTCTGATGGCGTACCGACATACGACCGTGCTGCTGCACGAACTGGTGGACGCGGTGTTCACCGACCCGGACGGGGTCTACATCGACTGCACGCTCGGCGGCGGCGGACACACGTCGCTGCTACTCTCCCGCCTTTCCGAACGGGGGCGGGTCGTCGGGGTGGACCGCGACGGCGACGCCCTGCAGCATGTGCGTGAAACCGTTCGCGACGACCGCTTGCTGCTCTGCAAGCGCAACTACGCGCAAATCGCGGAGATCGCGCGGGAATTCGCGCCGGACGGCGTGACCGGGATCCTCGCGGACCTCGGGGTTTCGGGGCAGCAGCTTGACGACGCCGAACGCGGCTTCTCCTACGGCGCGGACGCGTTCTTGGATATGCGCATGGACCGTTCCCAACCGCTGACCGCCTGCGACGTGGTCAACACCTACCCGAAGGAGGAACTGGTCCGCATCCTGCGCGATTACGGCGAGGAGCGCTTCGCCGGACGGGTCGCCGACCGCATCGTCCGCGCCCGCGAACAAGCCCCGCTCCGCACGACGAAGGAGCTTGCGGCCGTCGTTTCCGCGGCCCTGCCGAAGCAGAACAAGTCCGAAGGGCACCCCTGCAAGCGGACCTTCCAAGCGATCCGCATCGAGGTCAACGGGGAGCTGTCCGGGGTGGAGAGCCTGCTTTCGGACGGGGTGCCGTGCCTGAAGAGCGGCGGACGGATGGGGGTCATCAGCTTCCATTCGCTGGAGGACAGGCTGGTCAAAACCGCCTTCGCCCGCTGGGAGAACCCCTGCACCTGCCCGAAGGACTTCCCGGTCTGCGTCTGCGGGAAGAAGCCGGTCGTCCGGGTGCTGACCCGCAAGCCGATCCTGCCGGGCGAAGCGGAACTGCAGGCCAATCACCGTGCGCACAGCGCCAAACTGCGGTGCTGCGAAAAACTTTGAAAATTTTCTGTTTACTATAAAAAAAGGAAGTGGAACATCATGGCAACGCCCGTGAAAAATCCCCCGCAGGGGACGACCGTTCGGCAAAACGCTTCGTCCGGCGCACGGAGGGCTGCTCCCGCCGGACGCGGAAACGGCAAAACACCCCCCGCCGTCCGTAAGGGTCAGAAGGGTTCGCGTCGTCGCGCCGTCCGTTGGGTGTCGTTCAAAACGTTGCGCAAGCGCCGGGAGGACCGCAAGCCGTTCCCGCTCGGGATGATTTGTATCCTCGGGCTTATCACGGTCCTGCTTCTTTTTATGATGATGAACTACGCGGAGATCGATCGGTACAACGGCGAGATCCGCGACCTCAACAACCAGCTCGCGGAACTGAAAACCGAACAGACCAAGCTCAACAACCGGCTGGACGGGCGGGACAACTTTGACGCGTACCGCGCGTTCGCCGAAGAGAATCTCGGCATGATCAAGGATACGAACGAGCCGGACCAGATCATCCTCCCCGATTTCGAGGATCGGACCGAGATCGCCGAGCAGACCGGGTCCGTCGAGGAGGAAGGCGGGGTCGGCTACCTGCTTTCCGGGATCGCGGAGGTCCTGCGGGGATTCCTGCCGCAAGGGAAATGATCGCGTCATGATTGCGCCGTCCGGCGCATATAGTAAGGAACGGAAACGCACAGACGCGTCTTGCGAAAAACACGAAAGGAAACCGACATGGAGCAGGGAAAGAACACGTCCCAACCGAATCTGCCTGCAGAACCGTCGAAGCCCGGGCGCTCCGACCGTCGCGGAAAGCGCGGGAAGCGCCGCTCCCTGACGCACCGTATCATCGTCCGCCGCGGCAAGGCGGCGCTGGTGGTGATGCTGGTCCTGCTCGTCGCGCTTTGCGGGCGGCTCGCGTTCCTGCAACTGCTCGACCCGTACCACTACGCCGAAAAGGCGGTGGAGCAGTATACGTTCGAAACCAAACTCGAAGCCAAGCGGGGAACCATCTTCGCGTCCGACGGGACCACGAAACTCGCCGTCAGCGCGACGACGCAAACCGTGTTCATCTCGCCCGCCGACGTCCTGAAGGCAGGCACCGAAGTCACGGCGGAACAGGAGGCGTCCGGGATTACCCCGCCGGGCGAAGAAGCGCATATCCGCATGATTGCGCAAGGGCTTGCCGCCTGCCTCGACGATTACGACGCGCAAACGCTCATCGACAAATACAACAACCTCGGCGAGCGCAAAACGAAGGTCAAATACCTCATCGTCAAGAAGGACATCGGCGAAGAGGAGGAGGCGAAGGTCCGCAAGTTCATTTCCGACAACGGTCTTGAACTGCAAATCGCGCTGGAGGAAGGCACCAAGCGCTACTACCCGTACAGCACCCTCGCGTCCCAGCTTCTCGGCTTTGTCGGCTCGGACAACGACGGGCTGACCGGGCTGGAATACACCTACAACGAGGAACTCGGCGGCGTCGACGGCCGCGCCGTGCAGGCGCAGGACGCCAGGGGCAACCAGCTCGCGTACAACTACGAAAGCTACATCGCCGCACAGGACGGGCTGAATCTCGTCACGACCATCGACTGGACGGTCCAATCGACCGTTGAAAAGTATCTCCGGGAAACCTATTACCAGCACGAGCCGGAGGGACGGGTGTCCTGCATCGTCATGGACGTCGATACCGGCGAGATCCTCGCTTTGGCGATCTATCCATCGTTCGACCTGAACAACTACGCGACCCTTTCGACCGAATACCAAAACAAGCTCGACGCCTACGAGGGCGAGGATAAGGACGCGTATCTCGCGACCCTGCGCAACGAGATGTGGAACAACACCATCGCCTCCCAGACCTACGAGCCCGGCTCGACCTTCAAGGTCATCACGGCCGCCATGGCGCTGGAAACCGGGTCGATCACGACGACGCAGGGGTTCGACTGCGGGCTGGTGCTCAACATTTCCGGCTACCCGATCCACTGCTGGTCCCGCGTCAACCACGGTACGCAGACCATCGCCAAAGCGCTCGTCAATTCCTGCAACCCGGCGCTCGCGAAGGTTGGCTTGGCCGTCGGACAGGAGAATTTCGCCAAATACTTCGAGGAATTCGGCTACACCGCACCGACTGGGGCGGATCTGGTCGGCGAAGCGTCCTCGATCTACTACGAGACCACCGGCACCCAGTTCGGCGACCTCGAGCTCGCGGTCTACTCCTTCGGGCAGACCTTCAAGATCACCATGCTCCAGCACATCGCTGCGCTTTCCGCTGTCGCGAACGGGGGGCATCTCGTCACCCCGCACGTCGGCAAGTACCTGACCGACCAGAACGGCAAGGTCGTCAAGACCTTCCCGAACGGCAGCGTCCGGCAGGTGGTTTCCGAGTCGGTGTGCAAGGAGATCATGTCCTACCTCGTCGATTCCACGGCGAACGCCAATGTTACCGGTTACCACGTCGTTTCCAAGACCGGGACGTCCGAAAAGCGGGATACCGTCCGCGAGGACGACTATATTTCCTCCTGCGTGACCTTCGCCCCGGCGGAGGACCCCCGCGTCGCCGTCCTCGTTACGGTCGACACGCCGAACAACGCCTACGGCTACTACGGTTCGCAGGTGGCGGCGCCCGCCGTCAGCAGTATCCTCAAGGATATCCTCAAGCACCTCGGCATCTCTCCGAGCGAAACGGAAGGCGCCGTCGAGATGCGTACGGTTTCGGATTACCGCGGGACGCCGGTGGACGAGGCGAAGCACGCCATCGAAGCGCTCGGGCTGGAATGCGTCGTGCGCGGAGAGGGTGAAACGGTCAACAGCCAGATGCCGCGGAACGACGTCAGCGTCGCCGTGGGCGGACGCGTCATCCTGTATACCGGCGACGCGACGCCGGAAGCGACGGTCACGGTGCCGGATGTGCACGGTCAGTCGCCGGAAACGGCGCTGCGGGTCCTGCAGCAGCGCGGACTGAACGTCCGGCTGGACGGCATCTACAACGAGAACACCGAAAACTGTTACGCGGACCGGCAATCCATCGAAGCGGGCGAAACGGTCGAGCCGGGGACGGTCATCACCGTCACCTGCCGCTACCAGTCGCTCAACGACTAAAAAACCTGTTGTAAGGAAGAAAGAGCAAAGTGGAGTATCTGCAGACAATCGTCCTGCCGATGGCGGGGTCGTTCCTCCTCAGCGCACTGCTGCTGAAGCTGTTCATTCCGGTCCTGCGGAAGGTGAAACTCGGGCAGAAGATCCTCGAGATCGGCCCTTCGTGGCACCGCTGCAAGGAGGGGACGCCGGTCCTCGGCGGGCTGTTCTTCCTGCTTTCGACGCTCGTCGCGTTCGGCGTCTGGGCGCTGCTTTCCGGGCGTATGCCGGACGTGCGGCTGCTCCCCATCGCCGTGCTCGCCCTGCTTTCCGGGCTTGTCGGGTTCATCGACGATTATATCAAGCTCTTCAAGAAGCGCAACAAGGGTCTGACCGCCAACCAGAAGCTGCTTCTGCAATTCTTCATTGCGGCGGTCTTTCTCGCCGTCCGCGCCTATTTCTGCGGCGGGGAGACCTCGGTACGCCTGTTCGGGCTGTTCGGGCAGGAGCGGGTGGAACTGCATTGGTTCTACTACCTGCTGATGCTCTTCGTCATCGTCTACGTCATCAACTGCGCCAACCTGACCGACGGCATCGACGGTCTGGCGGGCAGCGTGGCGACCATCCAGTGCGTGTTCTTCCTCTGCGTCGGGGTGCTCCTCGGCGATACGGAGCTCAATGCGCTCTGCGCCTCTCTCGCGGGCGGTCTGCTCGGTTTCCTTGTGTTCAATTTCCACCCGGCGAAGATCTTCATGGGGGACACGGGCTCGCTGTTCCTCGGCGGGTTCGTGACCGCCGTGGTGTTCGCGCTGGACGCGGAGCTGCTGCTGCTGCCGATCTGCTTCGTCTGGTTCTGCGAGGGCATTTCGGACGTCCTGCAGGTGTTCTGGTTCCGCGTGACCGGGAAGCGCCTGTTCAAAATGGCGCCGATCCATCACCATTTTGAGCTTTGCGGCTGGAGCGAGGTGCGAGTGGTGTTCGTCTTTTCGTTCATCAGCGCACTGTTCTGTGCGCTTTCCTACTGGATCATGGTTCGATAGTGCCGACTGCACGAAAAAGGGGGGGAGAAACGTGGCTGCGTCCAAAGCGGCGGGAGAAGCCCGCGCAAAGCCGAAACCGAGGGTACAACCGAATACCATCACCCGCTTCCTCGGCGAGGTGGACCGCCCGTTCCTGCTCATCGTCGTGCTGCTGGTCTGCATCGGCTCGATCGCCGTCTTTTCCTCGTCCTATGCGCACGCGGCGACCCGCTACGGCGACCCCTACGCACTCGCCCGTCCGCAGCTGCTCTACGTATTGCTCGGCATGGCGGCGATGGGCGCGATCGCGGTGTTCGGTCCGCTGGTGCTCGGCGTGCTCAACCAGGGCGCCCCGATCATCTATATCATCGCGCTCGGCATGAACGCCCTGACGCCGATCATCGGGGATAACTACAACGGTGCGACCCGCTGGTTCTCCATCCTCGGCATCCAGTTCCAGCCGTCGGAATTCCTCAAATTCGCCCTCGTGCTGATCTGCGTGCGGCATATCGTGCGCAACCGCGACCGCCTGCATACGTTCCGCCACGGCTTTCTGCCGTTCGCGATTTACGGACTGCTCGCCGTCGCGACGACGCTTCTGCAGAAGCACCTGTCCGCGTCGATCATCAACTGTCTGATCGTCTACGTCATGATGTGGTTCGGCGGGATCGGTGCGAAGCTGCTCGGCGTCATCGGCGGATTAATCGCCGCCCTCGCGGCGTTCGTCATGACCGTCGGGAAGCAGCTCATCGAAGCCGTCGTCCCGCATGCGCTCGACCGGCTCAAGGTCTGGGACGACCCGTTTTCCTTCATGTCCGCCGACACCGGCGGCAAGGGCTGGCAGCCGGCGCAGTCGCTCTACGCCATCAGCTCCGGCGGATTCTGGGGACTTGGGCTCGGTCGGAGCAACCAGAAGCACGGATACCTGCCGGAACCGTATAACGATTACATTTTCGCCATCATCTGCGAGGAAACGGGCTTTTTCGGCGCCGTCCTCGTCATCGGGCTGTTCATTGCGCTCGCGTGGCGCGGATTCCACATCGCGAATCGGTCGCAGGACCAGTTTTCGTCGCTGCTGGTGATGGGCATCGTCGCCCACGTCATCATTCAGGTCGTGCTGAACATCGCCGTCGTGACGAACACCATCCCAAGCACCGGCATCAGCCTGCCGTTCTTCAGCTACGGCGGCACGTCGCTGATCATTCTGCTGTGCGAGATGGGTCTGATCCTCGCGGTTTCGCGGTATTCGTATACGGAGAAGGGGTAACATACGGCATGAGAATCGTTTTCACCGGCGGCGGCACGGGCGGTCACGTCAACCCCGCCTTGAATATCGCGTCGGCGGTTCGGGAGATCCGCCCGGACGCGGAGATCTCCTTTATCGGCACCAAGCGGGGCATCGAAAGCACGCTGGTCCCGAAAGCGGGGTACGCGATCGACTTCGTCGAGGTGCAGGGCTTTCGCCGCAGCTTCAGCTTCAAGGCGATCCGGCAGAACTGCCGTGCGGCGTACTACGCGGTCGAATCGGTCCACGCGGCAAAGAAGATCCTGCGGGAACGGAAGCCGGACGCGGTCGTAGGGACCGGCGGATACGTCAGCTGGCCGACCGTCCGTGCGGCGGCAAAGCTTGGCATTCCCTGCCTGATCCACGAGCAGAACACCTATCCCGGCGTGACCACCCGCCGGCTTGCGAAGGAAGCGTCGGTCATCTGCACCAGCTTCGAGGGGAGCGAGACCTATTTTACCCCTGCCGAACAGCGCAAGCTGATCCTGACCGGCAACCCGATCCACGTCGACCGCATCACGCGTGAGGAGGCCCGCCGGAGGCTCGGACTGAGCGAGGAGGAGCCGTATCTGCTCTCCTTCGGCGGCAGTATGGGCGCGAAGCGGGTCAACGAGCTGTGCTTCGACCTGATGGAGCGCTTCAGCGTTCCGCGCGGGATCCGGCACGACCACGCGATCGGTCGGGTGGAGTTTTCGGCGTTTTCCGCCCTTGCGCGGCAGAACGGGTTGGATAAAAAGGCGAATCTCCAGCTTGCGGAGTATTTCTACGATATGCCCTACCGCCAGGCGGCGGCGGACGTGATCATCTGCCGCGCCGGCGCGATGACGCTCGCGGAACTGTCCGTGCGGGGCAAAGCGGCGATCTTTATCCCCAGCCCGCACGTCGCCGAGGACCACCAGTACAAGAACGCCCGCCTGCTCGCGGACGCGGGGGCGGGAATGGTCTTCCGGGAGGAGGAACTGACCCCCGAACTTCTGTGCGACACGGTCGAGGAGCTTTTGCTCAACCCGAACAAGCGCAGACGCATCGAGGAAAGCATCAAGAAATTCGCCATGCCGGATTCCGCCGATCGGATCGCCGCAGAGGTGGTCCAGTTGGCCGAACAGGGGACGGCGGCGCCGTAAAGGCGCAAAAGGAAGTCGAAAAGGAGGGGTCGCCGATGGCGGACCGCAGGCGGACGGACGGGCAAACGGAGGACGCATCCCGCGTGTCGCAGCGCTTTACCCGTGTGCGAAGCAACGTGTCCATGGAGGAGCTGCGGAGCAGACAGGACCAGAAGCGGCACCGCCGCGTCGTGTTTTACGTCCTGCTGCTGCTCGGGGCGACGGTCGTGTTCCTTTCGGTGTGCTTCTTCCTGTTCTTCCGCGTTTCGGAGATCCAACTGGTCGGGAACGAGATCTATTCCGAGGAGCAGATCCTCGCCGAACTGCCGTTTTCCGTCGGGGACAACCTGTTTTCCTTCCGCGCCGAAACCGTCGAGGGGGATCTGCGCAAGGCGCTTCCGTTTATTGGCGAAGTGAAGATCGAGCGCTCCCTGCCGTCGACGGTCGTCGTCGAGGTCAGCGAACGGCACATGGAGCTTTCCCTGACGGTCGGGGACGAGGCGTACCTGCTTTCGCGCGACCTGCAGGTGCTCGGACGGATCGGCGGGGGGGACATCACGGACGGCGTGTCGCGCCTGCAGACCGGCGCGGTCGAGCGGTGCATCGTCGGCGAAAAGGTCAGCTTTCAGGATCAGCGGACCGCTGCGGACCTCGAGGAGCTTTGCCGCTGTCTGACCGAATGCGGGCTGTTCGACCGGGTCGACGCCATCGATATGTCCAGCCGGTTCGACATCACGGTCGAATACGACGGGCGCTTCTCGGTGTACCTCGCGGACATCGAAAACATGGATATCAAGATCCGTTTCCTCGGACGCATTTTGGAACGGCTCTCGCCGACCGACCGGGGCAAAATCGAGCTGACCGGCTACCGCAGGGCAGCCGTTCGGCTGGAAAATACGCCCTCTGCCGGGTAAAATGTGAAAAAAAGAGGACTTTTTGCAAGAAAAATCAAAAAAACTCTTGCATTCTTGAAAAAAACAAGGTATTATAGTAAGTGGAAAAAAAGACACGAAAGTGTGCGGAGGGTCAAATTATGTCCAGTACGAATCCAATCCCCAATGCCGTTGTGATCAAAGTCGTCGGCGTGGGCGGCGGCGGCGGAAACGCCGTCAACCGAATGATCGCCTCTTTTGATTCTTCGGATGTTGAATTCATCAACATCAATACGGACGCGCAGGTGCTTCTGAAGTCCAGCGCTCCGACGAAGATCGAGATCGGCGAAAAAATTACCAAAGGAAAAGGCGCCGGCAGCAATCCCGAAGTCGGCGAAAAGGCGGCGGAGGAATCCAGCGACCAGATCAAGGACTCGCTGAAGGGCGCGGATATGGTGTTCATCACCGCCGGTATGGGCGGCGGCACGGGCACCGGCGCGGCGCCGATCGTCGCGCGGCTCGCGAAGGAAATGGGGATCCTCACCGTTGCGGTCGTCACCAAGCCCTTCCTGTTCGAGGGCGCGAAGCGCATGTCGCAGGCGGAGAGCGGGATCGCCAAGCTCACCGACATCGTCGACAGCCTTATCGTGATCCCGAACGAGCGGCTCAAACTGCTTACGGATAAAAAGATCACCTTCCTCAACGCGTTTGCGGAAGCCGACGATATCCTGCTCAAGGGCGTTCGGAGCATCGTCGAGCTGATCACCGTCGACGGGTTCATCAACCTCGACTTTGCGGACATCTGCACGGTCATGGCGAACGCCGGACTTGCGCATATGGGCGTCGGCAACGCGAAGGGCAAGGACAAGGCCGAAATGGCGGCGAAGATGGCGATGTCCTCTCCGCTGCTGGAAACCAACATCAGCGGCGCGAAGGGCATCGTGATCAACATCACGGCGTCCCCGGATATCGGTCTGGACGAGATCAACGACGCCGTCGCGATGATCACCAGCGAAGCCCAGCCGGATGCGAACATCATCTTCGGTGCCGCGTTCGATACGACGCTGGAGGACGAAATGAAGATCACGCTGGTCGCGACCGGCTTTGAAGCGGACAAGAAGTCTGCCGACCGCCGCCGCACGATGGCCGCTGCGGAAAGCGCGAAAGCGCCGTCCGGCTCGGCACCGGAGGAATCCGCCGAGGACGCGGACATCAAGGACATCATCGATATGCTCAATCGCGGTCGCCGTTCGTGACGCGAACGCAAAAACACAAAAACCGCACGGGGTTCCCGTGCGGTTTTGCATCTTTCCGTCGATCGGACGCGCGTCGCCGCAAAAGTGCCCTCGCTCAAAATATGACCGTAGGCGGTTTTCGTCGAGGAATGAGAGGAATACCGTGCTCCAAAGGTCAGAAGTGGGTGCACCTTGAAATTGAATGTGTGCAATTGTAAAGGGGTGAATCGGCGTGAAACCCATTTCGCAGGAACAGGCACGTGAAATCTTCCTGCAAAGCGACGCTAAATATATCTCGCAGGAGCAGTCGTATATTTTTTACGACCTTTTTTCCGGGTGTTTTGAATTGGATACCTACCTCTGCGACGAATGTCTGGTCGTGAAAAAAGAGTCGGAATGGTTTATACACGCCCTATCCGAGAAGTCCGACCTCGTTTCCGCCGCGGGGCATGTGCAGGCGGTGCGAACCGATACGGATCGGGTGTTCGCGTTCTCTTACGGTGCGCCGCCCGGAGAATTGAACGGTCGGATCGGCTCCCATAAGTTTTTTCGCAAGGGCTTTTCGTATTTCGACCCGGATATTCGCAAGCTGACGCCAGCGGACAGGGAGCAGGTGGCATTCTGCTGCGCCGACGACCCCGCCGACAATCGCATCGGGCGGGAGATGGCGTCGGATTTTCTCCGCAGGTTTACCGATAGTGCGGAGAACATGCTTGCTTTGGGTCTGTTTGACGGAGGAAAACTTGTCGGGTATGTACAGGGGGAGTTCTATACGGAATTGGAGATGACGACCTGCGACCTCTATGTCAACCGGCTGTACCGTCGAAAGGGGTATGCAAAGCGATTGCTTTCGGCGTTTTGCGCAACGCGGACGGAGGGCGTTTTCTGCTATAGCTGCGTCGCTTCAAATGCGGCGTCCGCCGCGACGGCGAAAGCTGTTGGGTTTCGTTATGCGGGTTCCTACCTCTGGATTGCGTAGTAGCATACGGAAGAATTTACGCCCTTTTTGCCCAAAACGGAAATTGTTTCGGGGCATTCAAGGGGCGTTTTTCAAAGGAATTGTGAAAGGTTTGGCGTGTCGCCGGGGACAGCATTTCTTTCGCCCGTTACGCGTTCTTTTCGCGCAGGGAGCCGGTTTTCTTGTCCCACACGCGCACGTCCGGCGGGATCGGGTAGGCGTCCCGACCGTCGAATACGCTGCCCTCGAGCCGGACGGTCAGCAGGTCGTCCGTTTCTTCCGCGACCTTCCATTGCAGCACCGCGCCGCAGGGCGGCGTGCCGTTCGGGTTTGCCTTGGACTTGTCGAGCAGTTTCCCCCGGGCGAACGCGGCGAATCCGGCGGCTGCCCGCTCGTAGAACGGGTCGAGCGTCTCCTGTAACGGGACGCTCTTTTTGCGTTTGCCGGAAAGCAGGCGGGGGCGGGACGGTTTCTGCTCCGCGCAGGCGGGGTAGGCGATGTTCAGGACGACCAGCGCCCGTCCGTCGTCGCTTTTGAGCGTTTCGCGAATGGTTTTGCCGGTCAGCAGTTCGGTTTGTTCTGTAAGCATGGAGGCACCCTTCCTTTCCGAAGCTATTCCTATGCGGGACAGGAAGGGATTTATGCGTCAGACATGCTTCCCGAACAGGGCGCGCGCTTCCGCCGCGGCGCAGAGCGGACACGCGAACAGCAGAGCACCGCCCGCCCAGAACCGCCCGTCGAACAGCAGTACCGGCAGGGCGCAGACCGCCGCCGCGACGACGGCGAACAGCAGGGTGCGCAGGCGCGGGGGTTCGACCGTCCCGTCCTTTCCGGGCATTCCGACCGACGGAAACAGCAGAGCGCCCGAAAGCGGGCAGAGAAGCGCCGCGCAGAGCGGAAAGAGCCGTCCCGCAAGCGTCCGCGACGGCGAAAGCACCGGCGCGAACGTCCCGAACAGGCAGAGCGCCCCGCACCCGACCGCGAGGAACGCGAGCGGCAGGGAAGCGCGGGGGAGCAGCTGATTCTTCCCGAGCGACAGGCAGACCAGCACGGCGACGAGAAGTCCGAAAAATCCGGGCGTGCGGTAGGGTCCGAGTTCCGGCAGCAGGGTCTGCAGGAGCGGAGAAAGCCGGAGGACCAGCGAGAGCGCAGGCAGGAAGCCGAGCCAGCGGGGGAGGGTTTTCGGGTACAGCGGGACCGGGAAGCACAGGAACAGGCACAGCAGGGCGCAGCAGGCGTAGGCGTACACCCCGCCGAACGAGGCGCATAGCAGGGAGGAGTAGGTCAGCAGGAAGGCGCTGACGCCGGACATATTTTTCTGCGTCACACTCAAAGCTCCTCCCTCCTTCCGAGCGTCTTTTTCGGGATCGCGAGCAGGAAATCCTCCAGCCCCCGCGGGTGGAGCGGCGAAAGCGGGGAGAGGTAGGGGGCGCCGAAGCTGTCCATCTGCGCGGTCAGGGCAATCAGCAGCACCAGCCCGAGCGCGATGCCCGGGAACCCGAACAGTTCGGCGGCGAACAGGAACAGGAACCGCAGCAGCACGGTCGCATACATATAGACCGGCACGATGAAGGCGCAGACGGCGGACAGCGCGACGGTCATGATGACCAGCGAGGACGCGAGCCCCGCCCCGACGGCGGCGTCGCCGAGGATGATGGACGCGACGATACCCACCGCGTCGCCGACCGTGCGCGGCATGCGCACGCCGACCTCCCGCACCAGTTCAAACACGGCGAGACACGCCACGCACTCCCAGAACAGGTTCAGCGGCAGGTCCTTCCGCCCTTCGAGCAGCTGTTCCCGCAGTCCGCCGGGCATCAGGTCCGGGTGGAATTCCCCGACGGCGACGACGACGGCGGGCAGCAGCAGGGACAGCAGCATGGAAAAGAAGCGCAGAAAGCGCACGGCGGTGGCGTAGTACGGGGTCCGCAGGTAGTCCTCCGCCGATTGGATGCTTTCGGCGAACACATACGGGGCGGTCAGCACGAACGGCGAACCGTCCACGATGACGCCGACCCGTCCGGCGAGCAGTTTGGAGGCGGCTTTGTCCACCTTTTCGGTGCTTCCCATCTTCGGGAAGAGCGGCGAATGCCGCCCCTGCAGGAGCATTTCGAGGTTGCCGGAATCCATGACCGCCTCCGCACGCAGGGAAGCGATGCGGCGGGAGAGGGCGTCGACGAGCGCCGGGTCCGCCCGCCCTTCGAGGTAGGCGAGCGTGACGCGGGTGCGGGAGAGCTTGCCGACGGTCAGCGAAACGAATTTCAGCTTCCCGGTCCGCAGGAATTGCCGCAGCAGGGTCATGTTCTTTTCCATGTCCTCCAGAAATCCCAGCCGGGGGCCGCGCACGGTCACGTCGCTGTCCGGCTCCTCAACGCTCCGCGAAAGCCCCGCCTGTACGTTCGCGAGGCAGTAGGACGCGCCCTGCCCGCCGTCTGCCGCGAGGAACACGTCCCCTCGAAGCATCGCGTCATAGACCTCCGTCAGGCTTTGCGGCGTCCGAATCGCCCCGCACCGCAGGACCTCCCCGTAGTTGCCGCCGAAATCCCCCTGCCGCAGCACGGTCAGCAGCGGTCGCAGCACCAGCTCGCCCAGCGCCCCCCGCTCGCTCATGCCCTTGAAGCAGGCGATGGTCAGGCGGAACGACCCGACCTGCATTTGCCGCAGGGTCAGGTCGGCGCAGTCGGCGAATTCCGCCTGCAGGGCGGATACCGTTTCGTCGTACCCGGTCGTCAGCATCTTCGCTCCTCCTTTTTGCGTTTCCTTCCGTTTCGAGTATCGCCCGTCCGTCGGCGGTTCAACCGAAAAAAACGGCCAAACGCAAAAAAAGGCTTGACGGGGGACGGAAAATCGAATATAATAGAAGGGGTACGGACGGAAGGGGAGGACGTTACATATGTTTGAACTTGGAAAACACAGAAGGATCACGGTCGCCGTCGCCGTTTTACTGCTTTTGCCGCTGGTGTTCATCGCGTGGTACGTCGCGCAGATCCTGACCGGCGCGTCCGCTTTCAAGGGGATCACGGAAGTTTGCGCGACCCTGCCGGACGGGACGGAGAAGCGCTGGACGGAGGAAGCGGACGTGGCATTCTATACCTCCCTGCTGGAGCACGCGTCGGTCGTCGACCAGCCGGTGCGGGACGTCGAGGGGGAGACCCCGGTCACGCTGTCCCTCGACGGGACGGCGTACCGCCTCTATCCGTCGCTGAGTCCGTCCGGCTGCATGGCGCAGTTTGCGGACGACCGTTTCCGCCTGCTCGCGCCGGAGGACGCTACGGCGCTTCTGGTCCGCCCGGAGATGGAGTACGTCTACGCGTCCTATCTGCTTCCGACGCTGACGGTCTGCTCCGGCGAGCGGCAGTATCCCGTTTCGCCGGATTCCTACACCTGGAACTACCGCAAGGCGGACGGGGCGTACTACCAGGACGGTCTGACGCAGACCTCCGACGAAACCGTCACCTGCAACCTGTTCGCGGACTTCAGCAACGACCTGTCCTTTTCGACCAAGCCCAGCAATTACGGGCTGACCGTCTACGGCATTTCCGACGGCGGCACGCGCTACGAGCTCGACAACATCACCTCCTTCGCCGGACTGCAGTTCTCGCAGGATACCCTGCTTGAAGTGGAGGTCAACGCCAGCTGGAGCCAGGCGAGCAACGCCGAGCGCTACGGCGACGCAAAATATAGCTTCCGGGTGCTCTACGACGTCCCGGCACAGGTCGAAGCGGTCGGCGCGTCGGAGAACGGCGAAAAATCGGTCGTCGCGGGCGGATACGTGCTGCTGAAAGCGCTCTACACGAACCAAAACGAGGACCTTACGATGACGACGGACCTGCCCGTCGAGCCCGCCGTATTCCATTACGACAGCACGGCGCGAAGCAGCTACGCGGCCCTGCCGATCCCGGCGGATACCGAACCGGGCGCCTACACGATCACCGTGACCTCCGGCGAGACCCACCGCACCGTCGACGTCCGCGTGACGGACGCCCCCGAACCGCAGACCCTTACCTATACGATTTCCGACGCGGACTACACCGCCTACCTCGCCCCGGCGGAGCTTGAAACGCTTGCCGGGACCCTCCGGCAGCTCCGGCTCGCGTCGGACGGCACGCCGCATTTGAGCGCCGACCTCGCGTTCGGTTCGCCGGTCAGCGGGGAAGTCGACCTCGCGTTCGGCAGCACGGTCATCCTCGGCAACAGTGCGGTCGAAGGAACCGGCATGAAGACCCTCGAGGGCACCCTGTATAAATCCCCGGCCGGGGCGGACGTCCACGCCGTGCAGAGCGGTGTGTGCGTGTTTTCGGGTGCGCTCGGCGCGTTCGGCAACGCCGTCGTGATCGATCACGGCTGCGGGATCTTCAGCTATTACTACCACCTCGAAGCCAGCAACGTCACGGTCGGCACGGAGGTGACCCGTTCGGCGACCGTCGGCACGGTCGGCAAGAGCGGCTACACCGGGACCGGGAACGCCTGCCTGCACTTCGCGCTCTCCGTGGGGGACACCTATGTCAGCCCGTAAAGCATCCGGCGAATTCGCCGGGAAGGTCGCGGTCGTGACCGGCGGGGCACGTGGGATCGGGAAGTGCATCTGCGAGCAGTTCGCGTCGCAGGGCGCGTCGGTCTGCGTCATCGACCTGCTGGAAAACCCGTACTTTCAGGGCGATCTTTCCGACCGCGAAACGCTCGAACGGTTCGCCCGCCGGGTGGTCGACGACTACGGAAAGGTGGACTTTCTCGTCAACAACGCCGCCCCGCGAAGCCGCGGTCTGCCGGACGGCGGATATGACGATTTCGCGAATTCGCTCGCCGTCGGCGTGACCGCGCCGTACTACCTGACGAAGCTGTTCCTCCCGTATTTCGCGTCTGGCGCGTGCGTCGTCAACATTTCCTCCAGCCGCGACCGCATGAGTCAGCCCGGCACGGAGAGCTACACGGCGGCGAAGGGCGGCATCAGCGCCCTGACCCACGCCATGGCGGTCAGCCTTGCCGGGAAGGTCCGCGTGAATTCGATTTCCCCCGGCTGGATCGACACGACCGGCGGGACGTTCGTCGGCGCGGACGCGGTTCAGCACCCGGCGGGCCGCGTGGGGAAGCCGTCGGACGTCGCGAACCTCGTGCTTTACCTTTGCTCGGAGAAAGCGTCGTTCCTCACCGGGGAAAATATCTGCGTCGACGGCGGCATGACGAAACTGATGATCTATCACAACGATTTCGGCTGGAAGCTGGAAAGCGAATCATAACCGTTCGGAGGGATTTGTATGTACATTCTTTTGGTCAACGGAAGTCCGCGTGCCAACGGCAATACGGCGCTGGCGCTGCGGGAAATGGAAACCGTCCTGCGTGCGGAGGGGATCGAAACGGAACTGACGCAGGTCGGACATCTGCCGATCCGCGGGTGCATCGGCTGCGGCGGATGCGGGAAAACCGGCAAGTGCGTGTTCGACGACGCCGTCAACGAATTTGCGCCGAAGTTCGCCGCCTGCGACGGGCTGATCGTCGGCAGCCCGGTGTACTACGCGTCCGCGAATTCGACGCTGACGGCTTTCCTGGACCGCCTGTTCTACAGCTGCCACGCGGATAAGACCATGAAGGTCGGCGCGTGCGTGGTCGCCGCCCGTCGGGGCGGGCTTTCCGCGACGTTCGACCAGCTCAACAAGTATTTCACCATCAGCGGCATGCCCGTCGCGTCCGGGCAGTACTGGAACAGCGTCCACGGGCAGAAACCCGGCGAAGCGGCGCAGGACGCGGAAGGACTGCAGTCGGTCCGCACGCTCGCGCGGAATTTCGCGTTCCTCGTCAAGAGCATCGCCCTCGGCAAACAAGCCTACGGACTGCCGGAAAAGGAAGTCCGGCAAAGCACGAATTTTATCCGATAAAAGAAAGGAATGTGTCAACCTATGCGTAAGAATTTCGGTCCGAAACCCTACACCTACCCCCAGCCGGTATTCATCGTCGCGACCTACGGCGAAAACGGCGAGCCGGACGCGATGAACGCCGCGTGGGGCGGCATCAGCGACGATACGCAGATCTCCCTTTGCCTGAGCGCCGGGCATAAGACCGTGCGCAACCTTCGCGAGCGCGGAGCGTTCACGGTCAGCATGGCGGACGCGAAGCACGTCGTCGAATGCGACTATCTCGGCGTCGTTTCGGCGAACGACGAGCCGAAAAAACTGGAGATCGCGGGGTTCCACGCGGTCAAGAGCGATTTCGTGGACGCGCCGTTGCTGGAGGAATTGCCGATGGCGCTGGAGTGCCGCGTCGTCAGCTATGACCCGGCGACCTGCCGTCTGGTCGGCGAGATCGTCAATGTGTCCGCCGACAGCTCGATCCTCGACGAAGCGGGCAAAATCGACCCGGAAAAGCTGGACCCGATCACGTTCGACCCGGTGCATAACACCTATCGCCGTTTGGGCGACGTCGTCGGCAACGCCTTCCGCGACGGGCTTTCGCTGAAAAAATAAAGGGAGTGCCGCCGCGAACGGTACGGCGTTAAAAAATTCGGAATTGACAAGCAAGGGAGAACCTGACATGATTTCCATTGACCTTACGGGAAAAACCGCGCTCGTGACCGGCGCGTCCGGCGAACTCGGGCGCGTGATGGCGCGTACCCTCGCGCAGGCGGGGGCGAATCTGCTCCTGCATTCCTACCGCAACCCCGACAGGGCGGCGTCCCTCGCCGAGGAGCTGCGCGGACGCGGCACGCGCTGCATGACGGTCAGCGCCGACGTCGGCGACCTGCAAAGCGTCCTGCGTATGCGCGACGGGATCCGGGCGAGCGGTTTCCCGATGCCGGATATCCTCGTCGATAACGCCGTGGTGCAGTACGACTGGAAGTCCGTGCTCGAACAGCCGGTCGAGGATTACGAGAGTCAGTTCCGCAGCTGCGTCCTGCAAAACGTGCATATGGCGAAGGCGTTCCTGCCGGATATGATCGAAAAGGGCTGGGGACGGGTCATCGGCACGAACACCGAGTGCGCCATGCAGTGCTTTGCAACGCAGTCCGCCTACGCGGCGGGCAAGCGGGGCATGGACGGCGTGATGCGGGTGCTGGCGCGGGAAGTGGGTCCCTACGGCATTACGGTCAATCAGGTCGCCCCGGGCTACACGATCTCCGACCGCGACCGCGCCAACCACACCGAGGTCCAGCCGACCGACGTGCGCATCCCGCTGCGCCGCCGTGGGACGGACCAGGAGGTCGCGAACGCCGTGCTGTTCCTCGCGTCCGACCTCGCGTCCTACATCACCGGGGCGTACCTGCCGGTCTGCGGCGGAAACGTTATGCCGACGATATGACGATCCTCGACACGATCGCCGCCCACGCCCGGGAGCGCGTGGTGGAAAAACGGCGGAACCGCCCGACCGAAGCGCTCCGCGCGTCCGCAGAATCCCTTCCGCGGGGGGATTTCGCGTTTGAAAAGGCGCTTGCGCGAGAGGAACTTTCGTTCATCTGCGAATGCAAAAAGGCGTCCCCGTCGAAGGGGCTGATCTCGCCGGACTACCCGTACCTGTCGATCGCGAAGGACTACGCTTCGGCGGGCGCGTCGGCGATCTCCGTCCTGACCGAGCCGAACTGGTTCCTCGGGGCGGACGAGCACTTGCGGGAGATCGCTTCCGCCGTTTCGCTGCCCTGCCTGCGGAAGGACTTCACGGTGGACGTCTATATGGTCTACGAGGCGAAGCTGCTCGGCGCGTCGGCGGTGCTGCTGATCTGCTCGCTGCTCGGGCGAGAGGAACTGCGTGAGCTGCTCGCGGTCTGCGACGGATTGGGGCTTTCCGCGCTGGTCGAAGCGCACGACGAAGCGGAGGTTTGCCTCGCGCTGGACGCCGGTGCGCGGGTGGTCGGCGTGAACAACCGCAATCTGAAGGATTTTTCCGTCGACCCCGAAAACAGCCGCCGCCTGCGGAAACTGCTTCCGCCGGACGTGCTGTTCGTCTCCGAAAGCGGGGTGCGGACGGCGGAGGACGTGCGGATGCTGCGGGAAATCGGCGCGGACGCGGCGCTGGTCGGCGAAACGCTGATGCGTGCGCCGGACCGAAAAGCCAAGCTCGCCGAACTGCGGGGGGACGTATGACGCCGAAGATCAAGCTGTGCGGGCTGACGCGGGAGGAGGACGTCCTGACCGCCAACCGGCTGAAGCCGGAATACGTCGGGTTCGTGTTCGTGCCGGGCAGCCGCCGGTTCGTGACGGTCGAGCGTGCGCGGGAATTGCGCCGTCTGCTTGCGCCGGGGATTGCCGCCGTCGGGGTGTTCCTGCGCGAACCGCCCGAAAATGTCGCGTCGCTTCTGTGGGAAGGCGTCATCGACCTGCCCCAGCTTCACGGCGGGGAGGACGAAGGGTACCTTTCCCGCCTGCGTTCGCTGACCGACCGTCCCATCCTGCAGGCGTTCCGCGCGGATACCGAGCGTCGCTTGCGGGATGCCGCAAACAGCACGGCGGATATGGTCCTGCTGGATTCCGGCGCGGGCGGAAGCGGGGTGCCGCTGGACTGGAGCACCCTGCGCGACTTCCCGCGTCCGTTTTTCCTCGCCGGCGGTTTAGACCCGGACAACGTCGCCGAAGCGGTCGCGTCCCTGCACCCGTACGCGGTCGACGTCAGCTCCGGCGTTGAAACGGACGGCCGGAAGGACCCGGAAAAAATGACCGCCTTCGTCGCCGCCGTGCGCGGCG
This sequence comes from uncultured Clostridia bacterium, assembly GCA_947630765.1. Lineage (GTDB taxonomy): Bacteria > Bacillota > Clostridia > Oscillospirales > CAG-382 > Coliplasma. The sequence goes on from CANRIX010000002.1 coordinate 127,015, forward strand.
CAAAGCGTCGCGAAACAGCCGAATAAAAGGGCCGCCGTACCAGCTTTTTTGCTCGTGCGGCAGCCCTTTCGTCTGTCAAGATCGCTTTTTTACGTCATTCGAGCGTCAGGTAGAATTCGTTCTGCTCCGGCTCGCCGATGCGGGTGAATTCCGCGAGCGTCCGCTTGAGCGAATCCAGCAGCAGCCCGCCGTCCGGCTCGGTGTAGTAGTCCCGCAAATTTTCGGAAACCGCGACGCGCGTCACGAAGTGATCCCCGACCGTATACGTCGCGAGCCCGTTGGACACCGTCGTTTCCCCGTTGTCGGTTCGCTCGGTGCGCAGCAGTTTGACCTCTTCGCCGACGCCGTTTTGCGTTTTCCACGCGTCGAACACGCTTTCCGCGGAACCGGGCAGCTCCATGTCGGTAAACGTGATTTTGCCGCCGTTCACGGCGTAGATGCGGACTTCGACGTTCTCAACTGCATACCCGATGTCCCATCTTTCGCCGATCTCGTTCACCCGGTCCTCCTGCGAATTGACGCCGTTCGCCGGAAGCGGACTGCTTTTCCGACCGCTGCCGAGAAGTGCGACCGGCAGCGCGACCGCAAGCGCCGCGCACGCGGCGATCACGCCGCCGAGCCACGGGCGTTTTTTTCGTTTCCGCCTCGAACCGTCAGAAAGCAGTTCCTCGTCCACGTCGCCGATCGCGTCCAGCAATTGTTCCGCTTTTTTCATAGAAATCCCTCTTTCGTCAGTTGTTTTTTGAGTTTTTCCCGCGAACGGTAGAGCATGGATTTGACCTTGCTTTGCGAATACCCGAACCGCTCCCCGATGTCGCTGACCGACAGCAGTTCCCAGTAGCGGCACAGGAATACCTGCCGTTCGGCTTGGGGGAGGGAACGGACAAACCCGTTGATCAGGCGTTTCAGCTCCTCCTGCTCCCACGCCGATTCGGCGGAATCCCCGCCCGGAACGCATTCTGCGAGCTCGTCGAGCGCACAGGGCAGTTCGCCGCCTCCCCGTTTCGCCGCGTTTCGTTCGCGCCACTTGTCGACGGCGGCCCGCCGCGTCAGTTTGCCGAGGAAGGCGGAAAGGACGGTCGGGCGGTGCGGCGGGATGCTGTTCCACGCGCCGAGGTAGGCGTCGTTGACGGCTTCCTCCGCGTCCTCGCGGTTCTGCAGGACGCCGTAGGCGATGGCATGGCAGTATGCGCCGTACTTCCGCGCGGTCTCTTCGACGGCGGACTCGTCCCGCGACCAGTATAGTTCGACGATCTGTTCGTCTTGCAAAGGAAATCCCCTCCGTTCTGCGGTAGTTTGGAAAGAGCTCTTTCAGGTATCTACTCGTAAAAAGACGCTTTCGGTTGCGGTTTTCTCTGTATTTTTTCAAAAAAAGCGGTCGCCCTTTGCGGCGACCGTATAAAAAACGGACGAATCAGGTTTGTACCGGCTTGTATTCGGCGAGCGTCAGCGAAAAGGTAAGCGTCTGCCCGGAACGGGTCACGGTGAACGAGAGCGTGTCGCCGATGGAATGGGATTGCAGGACGCTGTCGTAATCCGCCTCCGTCGCAATCTCGGTCCCGTCGATCGAACGGATCAGGTCGCCGGAGCGGAAGCCCGCCCTCGCCGCGTTCGACCCATCCTCCACGCTGTAGACGTAAAGTCCGAGCGTGTTGACGCGGTAGTACATGGCGGTCTGGTAGTCGGCGATCTCGAGGACCTGGATGCCGGTGTCCACCCGCCCCGTCACGTAGCCGTATTCGATCAGATCGGAAATGACGGGCTCTGCGAGGTTGATCGGGATCGCAAAGCCCAGCCCCTCGACGTCGTCGCCGGAGGATTTCGCGTTGACGATACCGATGAGTTCGCCGTTTCGGTTGAAAAGTCCGCCGCCGGAGTTGCCCGGGTTGATGGCCGCGTCGGTCTGCAAAAGGGTCATGATGTTGCCGTCGATCGTGATCTGGCGGTCCAGCGCACTGATGTAGCCGACGGTCACCGTGCCGCCGAGCTGTCCGAGCGGGTTGCCGATCGCGATGACCGAATCGCCGACCTTGCAGTTCGTGAAGTCGCCCAGCACGGCGGGCTGCAGGCCGGACGCGTCAATCTTGATGACCGCGAGGTCCGCCCGGTCGTCCGAACCGATGAGTTCGGCCGGATAGGTCTGCCCGTTCGTCGTGCGGACGGAGATCGAGGTCGCGCCGTCGACGACGTGGTGGTTCGTGACGATGTACCCGTCCTCGGTCAGGATCACGCCGCTTCCGGCTCCCTCCGAAACGTACTGCATCATGAAGCTGCCGGTCGTGACCGCTTCCGTCGTGATCTCCACGACGCTGTCCCGCGTCGCTTCCGCCGCTTCGCCGACCGTCATCGTGCGGTCTACCGCGTCGCCGTTCTGATCCTGCAGGGCGACCGAGCGGTACAGCACCGCCGTGTCGTGTGCAGGTTGTCCGTTTTCGGCATTTTCGCCGTTCGACGCGCTTCGTCCGACGAGGTATCCGCCGAGCAATCCGCCGCCCAGACCGAGCAGCAGCGAAAGCGCCATGCAGACGGCGAGGATCGTCGTCGGGCGGACGCCCTTGCGCTTCTTCTGCGGAGGCGGGGGAGGGGTCGGCTGCTCCTGCGGCGGCTGAACGTCAGACCATTCGGTCGTTTGTTCCGCGAACGGTTCGGTTTCCGTCGCTTGCTCCTCGAAAAGTTCGTTGGTTTCTTCGGTGAAATCCTCTGTTTCCTCCGTCGGCTGTTCCGACGGGATACGGAAATCCTCTTGCATCTGCAATCCCTCCTTGCTTTTTCTTCATTTTACCCGGGGGAAATGTAAAAATCAAGGAAATGGTGTTGTCGATGTGTGAATTTTTATGCAGTTTTCACAGGTCGGACCCGAAATCGGCGTGTTGGGGCGTTTATAAGCCGTACTTCGTCTTGACGCGTTCCAGCATTTCCCCGACCGGGCGGGCGAGGACGAGCAGGAACACGACGTTCGACACCGCGTACACCGCCGTGACCGGCAGAGCGGAAAGCAGTGCCGCGACGTAGGAGATCCCGGTCCACAGGGCGGTCCAGACGTCGACGAGCAGGGAAAACAGCACGCCGGAGAGCGCCCCGAACCCGTACAGCAGCAACCGGCTCTTCTTCAGCCCCTTCGCGAACACCCCAGCGAGCAGCCCGATGATCCCCCACGCGAGCATTTGAAACGGGGTCCACGGACCCTGCCCGAAATAGAAATTGGAAAGCACGGCGGACAGCGACCCGGTCAGGAATCCCGCCTCCCCGCCGAACGCGACGCCGGCGATGATGACGAACGCCGTCACCGGCTTGAAGAACGGCAGCATGCCGAACAGCACCCGTCCCGCGACGGACAGGGCGGTCAGGGCGGCGAGCAGGAGCAGCGTCCGGGTGCTTTTCTCCTTCCGCTCGAACGTCAGGAAGAACGGCAGGACGGACAGCACCGCGGCGCACAGCGTGACCCACACCGCTGCCTGCTCCCGGAACAGCAGCGTCCCGCCGACGACGCAGGCGGGCAGGACGGCGCAAAGCAGGACGCGGGAGAGGACTTTTCGCCGGTTCATGGCTTTCCCCCCGCACGGCGGCAGACGTTCACGACCTCCTCGCAGGTGATCGCGTTCGGGAAAAGCCCCCGTGCGATGCGGCTTGCGGCGGTCGTGTAGAAGCTGTTTCCGGCAAAAAAGTCGTGCGGGTCGCCCGCGGAAAGCACCTCGCCGTCGAACAGCAGGGCGCAGCGGTCGGCGTATTCCGCCGCGAATTCCACGTCGTGCGTCGCGAGCAGGACCGTCGTCCCGCCGTCCCGCAGTTCCCGCAGGAACCGCCCGAGGAAGCGCTTGTAGACCGCGTCGAGCCCTTTGGTCGGCTCGTCGAGCAGCAGCAGACGGGGCTTCGACAGCAGCAGCTTCGCGAGCGCACACTTCTGCTGCTCCCCGCCGCTCAGGTCGAACGGGTGCCGGTCGAGCAGGGACGTCACCCCCAGCCGTTCGGCTGCGGATACGGCGAGCGCTTCCCGTTCGCCGCGCGGGACGCCGAGCGCCTGCAGCAGGTCGAGGAAGTCCGCACGGACCGTGTTTTGCAGGAACACCGTCTGCGGGTTCTGCGGCAGGAGGGAAAGCCCGTTCCGATAGAGCGAACCGCCCCGGTAGGAGCCGACCGGTTTGCCGAGGACGCTGACCTTCCCGCGATAGGGCTTTTCCAGTCCGGCGATGACCTGCAGCGCCGTGGTCTTGCCCGCGCCGTTGCCGCCGAGCAGAAAGAAGCATTCCCCCGCTTCCACCCGCAGGGAGGTCCCGCGCAGGACGTCCGGGCTTTGCTTCGCGTAGCGGAAGTAGACCTCCCGCAGTTCGACCGCAGGTTCGCCCGTGCGTGCGGGGGATTCGAACGGCGTTTCGGACGGTTCGGACGGCGCATAGTGCGCTTCCAGGACCTCCCGCCCTTCCCGGACGGTCAGCGGGCAGTCCCCGGAAAGCCCGAGCGACCGAAAAATACGCACTGCGCTCGGCAGTCCCGCCGAAAGCACGCACCCTTCCGGCAGCTTAGACGGGTCGCCGACCTCGCGGGGCGGACCGAACAGCACCGATTTTCCCGCTTCGAGCAGCAGCACCCTGTCCGCCAGCGGGAACGCTTCCTCCAGCCGGTGCTCCGCGAGCAGGACCGTGATGCCGAGCTCCCGGTTGAGCTTCCGAAGCGTCGAAAGGAATTCCGAAGCGGCGATCGGGTCGAGCTGACCGGTCGGTTCGTCGAGCAGTAACAACTTCGGCTGTAGGACCGTCGCGGACGCGAGGTTGACCAACTGCTTCTGCCCGCCCGAAAGCGTGTCCGTCGCCTGCCGGAACTGCGCTTCCAGCCCGAAATAGCTTGCCGTTTCCGCGACCCGACGGCGGATCACGTCGTTCGGCAGACCGAGGCTTTCCGCGCCGAACGCCAATTCGTGCCAGACCTTGTCCGTCACGATCTGCCCGTCCGGGTTCTGCCCGACAAAGCCGATGTCGGACGCGCTTTCACGCGCGTCGAGCGCTTCCTGCGGTCGACCGCCGAAAAGGATCCGTCCGTTTTTTTTGCCGTGCGGGGAAATTTCTCGCTTCAGCAGGCGCAGGAGCGTGGATTTCCCGCAGCCGGACGCCCCGCAGAGCAGCACGAATTCCCCCGCTTCCATGGAGAACGACAGGTCCGACAGGGCGTCCGCCTGTGCGTTCGGATAGCGGAAGGACAGATTTTCGACTTGCAGGAACGGCATGAACGGGCTCCTTTCGGGGAATATGACTTCACATAAAGATAAAATACGATAAAATATTGTTTCGGAGACGGACATGTGCCGGCTCCGAAACACCTTAAGAGAAAAATGGCGATGGCGGCGTCAGAAGTGGCGCAAGCCGAGCCATTTTTCGATGAAAAGGGGGGGCTTTGGGGGAAAAACGCAGAGCAAGACGGTGCGGCGACGAAGTCGCTGCCGGCACCGCGATTGCGTTTGTCCCCCAAAAAACTTTACGTCTTCGGGTCTTGCTTTCTTGCCGGGAACAAGGTGCAGCCGTAGGACCGCCATTCCTCGATCTTCCCGCGCAGCAGCGCTTCCGACACGCCAAACCGCTTCGCGAGGCAGGGGACACACCGATACGCCGTCGACGCGCGGTTGATGAGCTTGCGGGTCGCGCCGATATCGTCCGGGGTCAGCGCCCGTCCGCAGTCAAGGCATTCAGGCATCTACGACGGAGCAGCGGAGCATGACGCAGCAGTGCGGCTCCATGTGGACCGACAGGTGGTCCTTGTGGACGCCCAGATCCTTGTCCGCCCAAATGTCGCGGACGCGGAGCGCCTTGCCGGAAACGCGGCCCAGCCCGATCTCCGTCAGGGCGAGCGTCGGGTAGAGCGGGCTGTCGCCGAAATTGAAGAAGCCGATGGCGATGTCGCCGCCTTCGAGGTAGCGCACCCACGCCTTCCACGCGAACCAGTCCTCCTGGATCATCGGCACGGCGAACGGCTGCCGGCAGGCGGGGTCCTGGTTGATGGCGAGGATCTCCTTATTCATCAGGATATCCTTGATATCCTGGGACAGATTGCGGATATCGCACCCGATCATCAGCGGCGAACCGAACAACGCCCAGACCGAGAAATGCGTGCGGTACTCCTCGAGCGTGCAGCCGCCCATACCGACGTTGCCCTTGCCGCCCATGCCGACGACGAGCATATCCATGTCGTTGAAGCAGCCCTGCCCGTTGGTCGGGAGCAGCCGGACCTGCTTTTCGGCGATGTCCTTGATGGAAGCCCAGCTGTCGTTGATGTCGCCGGTCGAGCGCCACATGTGCGCACCGGTCTCCTTGATCCAGTTCTGGCTTTCCTCCGCGCCCCAGTTGCAGGCGGAGAAGAGGATGTCGCGTCCGCAGTTCGCCAGCGCAAGCCCCATGCGCTTGTAGAGCAGGCGGCCGGAATAGCTGAGCGGGCGGTTGCAGTTGTCGTATTTCAGGAAGTCGACGCCCCACTCGGCGAAGGTCTTCGCGTCGATGAATTCATGATCGAAGGAGCTCGGGTATCCCGCACAGGTCAGCGTCCCGTTGCAGGAATACATGCCGAACTTCAGCCCCTTGCTGTGGACGTAATCGGCGACGGCCTTCATGCCGCTCGGGAACTTTTCCGGGTCGGCGACCAGCTCGTCCTTTTCGTTGCGCTCCCGCAGGGACCAGCAGTCGTCGATGACCAGATATTCGTATCCGGCGTCCCGCAGGCCGGTTTCGACCATCGCGTCCGCCATTTCGCGAATGAGTTGTTCGTTGATGTTGGAGCCGAAGGTGTTCCAGGAATTCCAGCCCAACGGGGGTGTCTTGACGATCATGGGGGGTACCATCCTTTTTTTACAGTTTTTGACATCTTGCGTTGCCGGAAACATTGTAGCATACTTTTTTCCCGATTGCAAGACAAAAACTTGATTTTTTCCATTTTTTTGCGCCGGACGACCCGAAAAAAATTCCGCGCATAAAGCGCATACGGCGCGTGGATACTATCGGTGCAGGCATTTCGCGCTTTTGGCGGAATGCCGGATTCGATTGAAACAAAAGGAGTCAGGATTCATGAAGAGCAGACGGATCTTGCTGTTGCTGGCGATCCTGACCGCACTGGTGTGCTTTGCCGGTTGCGGCGACGACAGCGACGGGAATACTTCCGGCAGTGCCGAAAGCAACGGCGTGATCTCCGACGAAAGCGCGAGCCGTGGGGACAGCATGGTTTCGACGGACAGCGATATGGGTTCGTCGGACGAAAGCGGCGCGGACTCCGACGGTTCGGGCGGCGTGCTGTCCGACGTCATGTCCGACGCGGGCGACGTGGTTTCCGACGTGGTATCCGGCGTCGAGGACGGCGCGTCCGACCTGTTCGGGGACAGCACTTCCGAAACGCAGGGCTGACGGAAAAAGGAAGGAAAGGCGTGTTCCGCGTCGGCGGCGCACGCCTTTTTCGTCGTTCGGAAAGGATTTCATCCGAAAAAATCGCGTTTTCCTATTGACGCAGGCTGAAAAAAAGTGTATAATCAAATCGAAAGAAAATGAAGAAGGAGCGGATTTTTCATGCGTATGAAAAGAACCCTATGCCTCGTGCTGTTTGCGGTGCTGGCGGTCGCTTCGCTTTTGCAGGCGCTCCCGGCGCTTCCCGCTTCCGCAGAGGAGCCGCTTGTAAATATCGCGCGCGGCTGTTCCTACACGTCCTCCGATCCGTATATACTGGATTTGGACAAGAATCCCGGTACATACCGCGATAAGAAGTACAACGAACTGACCGACGGCGTCAAGGGGCATTCCCTTTACGGGCCGGAATGGTATGCCTATAACGGTGCGAACGCCTACACGGTCACGATCGACCTCGGCTCGGTCCGCTCCGGCATCACCCGGCTTGCCGCCGAATTCTGCGACAACAACGGCGCCGCCGTTTATCTGCCCGTGAATCCGAAGTTTGCCGGGTCGACGGACGGCAAAACCTTCACGGACATCGGAAAACCGTGGGACGCGATGGCGGTGAAGGGTGCGGAAAAGACCGCGTACCATACCTATTATCTCGACCTCGACCAATCGGTTTCCTACCGCTATATCCGGCTGACCTTCGATAAGGGCGGGTTCTTCGTGTTCCTATCCGAAGTCGAGGTGTTCACCGGCTACGTTTCCGATTTGATCTTCCGTGAAGGCGACGCCTACCGTGACACGTCGGACAATACGGTCTGCGGGCTGCGTGCCGGGACGACGGTCGGGGAGTTCCTTTCGCAGCTCAACACCCGTTCCGGCGTCACCTTGCTGGACGCGAAAGGAAACGCCAAGACGACCGGCCTTGTCGCGACCGGCGACGTGCTGGAAAAGAAGCAGGCGAGCGGAAGCGCGACGCGATTGCCCGTCGTCATTCTCGGCGACGTCAACGGAGACGGGAAAGTGAATGCTACGGACTATATGCTGCTCAAGCGGCACGTCCTGCGGACATATTCGATCCCGGAAAAGAACCGCAAGGCGGCGAATATTTCCGCATCAGACGGAATCAACGCCACGGACTATATGCTGCTCAAGCGGCATGTGCTGGGCACATACAATATCTATGGCAATTCGCAGGGCGCAACGGATGAAGGCGGTCGCGGGGACGTGACGAGCGAATACCGCAATATGGATACGTCCGACAACATCGAAACCCTCACGAGCCATGCCATGACCTTCAGTCGCACGGCGGAAACCACCTACAGCGTGACCTGCCAGACCTACGGCGGGACGCTGCTGCTGACCTTCTACCGCACCGGCTGGGGCACCTATAACCTCGGCAAGTGGCAATTGACCGACGGCGACGGTTCGCATACGTTCATCGCCGGGGCGACCGACTGGGAGTACGTTTACCGTGTCGCGCCGTCGGCGAGCGCCGGCTGGGTCTGGTCCGGCGGCAACCACGCCAACGAGAAACTGCGTTCCCTGCATTTCTATGACGGCAAGACGAACAAGGAACTTTCGCTCTCCGTCGGGCAGTCGGTTTCGGTAGACAACCTGAAGATCGTCGAGGAGACCACGCTGTATTGGGATCCGGCCGGTTCGGACGGGAAATACAATTACAGCGAGAGCAACCGCTACTGCGACGCGGTCCGCACCTATGCGATCGTCGGTCCGCAGATCCGTCTTGCCGTGGATTACGATTACTGCTACGGCAAGGACGCCTACTACGATACCTCCTATACCTGCATGTTCCCGATCGAAAAGCTCTACGGCCTTTACTGCGCCTTCCTTGACGGCAAGGAGAACCTCCTTTCCGTCGTCGAAACGCTCAAGAAGGGCGACCCGACCTACAACGGGAAGCAGTATGACGGCAACGCGGCGGAACGCTGCGTCGTCTGGGGCTACGACGGACGGGAAAAGTACAAGTTCGACGTGCGCGTCCTGACGCCGGATACCAGCTGCAACAACTTCGACAACAAGATGAAGGTCTCCTTCTGGGACATGAATACGACGACCAATAAGATCTACTTCTCCAAGTTCCCGAAAGGAAACTACGCTGCCGGGAGCGCGGGAAGCGCGAAGCAAAAGATTTCCGCCGGAAGCCAGATCCACACGGAATGCCAGTGGACGTTCTACGAGTAAACGCGGAACCGTTCCACGGAAAGGATTTCCCTTGCGAAAGAAGTTTTTTCAACCGCTCCCGCTTGCGGCCGGGATCCTGCTTGCGGTGACGGGGGTGCTCAACTGCGTCGGTGGTTTCCTGCTCCCGCCGCAGTTCTCGAGCGGAACGTCCCGCGTGCCGACGCTCTCGTTCCTCGTGGGCGGCATCCTGCTCGTCGGCGTGAGCGGCATCATGGCGGTATTCGGTCCGAAGCCGAAGAAATGGATGATTTTGGAGTCCGTTCTCGCTTTCGCGGACGCCGCGATGCTGGTCTATAACCTTTTCCTGCTTTGAAAAAAATATAAAATAAACAGAACAAAGTTTTTTGGGAGGATCTGCTTAATGAAAAAGATTTTAACTGTCACCCTCGCGTTCGTGCTGGCGTTTTCGGCGTTCAGCCTGTTGGCCGTCTCTGCGGAGACGAGGGAACCGCTCTGCGTTTTCAACGTCAAGGGCGTCAACGGTATGATCGGCGGCGAGGACTGCGTGCTCTTTACGACGCAGGACGCTTACAACAGCGGCAACCCCAACTGGGCGATCACGATCCTGCTTGAGGTCAAGGACGACGGCACGCTGGTCGTCAAGGAGAAGGCGATCGCAGGGCAAGGTGCGGTCCCTGCCGGCGTGAAGGTCGGCGACGGCGTGGTCGCGCTGGTCGTGCATTCCGCCGCCTCCAAGGTGGAGGATAAGGATACCTATCCCAACGTCGAAGCGAAGCTCGCCGCGCAGGAAGCGGACGTCGGCATGACCGTCGTGCTCGACGGCATCGACCTCGAAAACGCGTCCGGCGAAGGCACGGCGACGCTCTATCCGGCGGCGTCCGGCGGTACGGACGGCTCGTCCTCCGCCGCGTCGTCTGCGGCTTCGTCGGAAGCCTCGTCCGAAGCATCGTCTGAAGCTTCGTCTGCCGCTTCCTCGGAGACCTCGTCTGCCGCGTCGTCTGAAACTTCTTCCGCGGCGTCCTCGGCGGTTTCGTCCGAAGCGTCGTCCGCCGCGTCGTCTGCGGCTTCCTCCGCGGTGACTTCCGCGCCGCAGTCGTCGAGTGCAGCGTCGTCGGAAACCTCCACGTCTGACGGCGGTCTTTCGGGCGGTGTGATCGCGGTCATCGTGATCGCGGCCGTGGTCATCGTCGCCGCAGTCATCGCGATCGTGGTCGTGAAGCGCAAGAAGTAAATCGAATATACGCCGGGGAGCTTGCAGACAGGCTGAGAGGAAGGTGCGCCCTTCGACCCGTGACCTGATTTGGATAATGCCAACGTAGGGAACTTTCAGCGATTGCTTGCATCAGCGGGAAGCTGCCGGAAACGGGCGGCTTCCCGCCTTTTGAAAGGACGTGATTTTTCATTGGTAGTCGTCAACGGAAATGCCGAACAGGCGGCGGGGAAAACGGTCGCGGACTATCTGCGCGAGACCGGGACCGACCCGCAGCGGGTCGCCGTCGAACGGAACGGAGAGATCCTGCCGCGTGCGCAGTACGCCGAGACCCGTTTGGAGGACGGCGATGTCGTGGAGATCGTCCGCTTCGTCGGCGGGGGCTGAAAAAAGCCGGAAAGGATAGGAATGCTATGCAAGATACATGGACATTGGGCGGACGGACCTTCACGTCCCGCTTCATACTCGGTTCGGGGAAGTATTCGCTCAAGCTGATCGAAGCGGCGGTGCGGGACGCGGGGGCGGAGATGATCACCCTCGCCGTTCGCCGGACCAACACGAAGGAAAGCGAGAATATCCTCGACTATATCCCGCAAAACGTCACGCTTCTGCCGAACACGTCCGGCGCAAGGACCGCCGAGGAAGCGATTCGCATCGCGCGGCTCGCGCGGGAGCTCGGCTGCGGGGATTTCGTCAAGGTGGAGATCATACGGGACAGCAAGTACCTTCTGCCGGACAACGCGGAAACGGTCAAGGCGACGTCGATGCTCGCGGACGAGGGGTTCGTCGTTCTGCCGTATATGTACCCCGACCTGTACGCGGCCCGCGACCTCGTCAAGGCGGGTGCGGCGGCGGTCATGCCGCTCGCGTCGCCGATCGGCTCGAACCGGGGGCTTGCCGCGAAGGATTTCCTGCAGATCCTGCTGGACGAGATCGAACTGCCGATCATCGTCGACGCCGGGATCGGCCGCCCCTCGCAGGCGTGCGAGGCGATGGAGATGGGCGCTTCCGCCGTCATGGTGAATACGGCGCTCGCGACGGCGGGAGACCTGCCGCTGATGGCGAACGCGTTCCGGCAGGCGGTGGAGGCGGGGCGGAACGCTTACCGTTCCGGGCTCGGGCGGGTGCTGACGCGCGGTGCGTCCGCGTCCGACCCGCTGACCGGGTTCCTGCGGGATTGAACGGAGGCGAGGAGTTTGGAAGAGAACCGTTTCTTTGTGGACGCCGACACGCTCTCCCCGGAGGCGCTTGCGCGGAAGCACAAGCTGGAAAACGATCCGACCTGCCGGACTGACCCGACGCAGTACCTGCCGGGCATGGAAGTCCTGCAGTCGGACATCCGCGAACGGGTGCTTTCGCAGGTCGCGTCGTACGACCCCGCCCGCTACACCGCGTCCGACGTCCGCGCGGCGCTCGAACGGCGCACCTGCACGGTCGAGGACCTCAAAGCCCTGCTTTCCCCGGCCGCCGAGCCGTTTCTGGAGAAGCTGGCGTGCCGCGCAAAGGCGGAGACCGAAAAGCACTTCGGCAACACGGTCTACCTGTTCACCCCGCTGTACCTGTCGAATTACTGCGAAAACTACTGCGTCTACTGCGGATTCAACTGCTATAACCGCATCCGCCGGGGCAAGCTGACTGCCGAACAGACCGAGCACGAGATGCAGGTCATCGCGTCGTCCGGCATGGAGGAGATCCTGCTTTTGACCGGCGAAAGCCGCAGCCAAAGCGACCTGACCTATATCGGCGACGCCTGCAGGCTCGCCCGGAAGTATTTCCGCACGGTCGGGCTCGAGGTCTACCCGGTCAACACGGACGAGTACCGCTATCTGCACGAATGCGGGGCGGATTTCGTGACGGTCTTTCAGGAGACGTACGACCTGTGCGCGTACGAAAAACTGCACCTGCTCGGGCATAAGCGGGTGTTCCCGTATCGGTTCGACGCGCAGGAACGCGCTCTGCGCGGCGGAATGCGCGGCGTAGCGTTTTCGGCGCTGCTCGGGCTTGCGGACTTCCGAAAGGACGCGCTCGCGACGGCGCTGCACGCCTACTATCTGCAGCGCAAGTACCCGCAGGCGGAAATTTCGCTGTCCTGCCCGCGTCTGCGCCCGATTTTGAATAACGAAACCATTCGCCCTATGGACGTCGGGGAAAAGCAGCTCTGCCAGATCCTCTGCGCCTATCGGCTGTTCCTGCCGTTCGCGGGCATCACGGTTTCCTCCCGCGAAAGCGCCCGTTTCCGGGACGGCATCGTCCGCATCGCGGCGACGAAGGTATCCGCCGGGGTATCGACCGGCATCGGCGACCACGAAAGCAAGTACGCGGGCGAATCGGCGGAGGATCGAACCGGGGACGAGCAGTTCGAGATCGACGACGCCAGAAGCCTGAACCGCATGTACCGGGACCTGTCGGACGGCGGACTGCAGCCGGTCCTGAACGATTCGCTGTATGTCTGAGCTGCTTTGCGTCACAAACCGTTCGCTCTGCGCCGACCGATTCGACGAACGGGTGCGGAAAATTGCCGAAGCGGGGGTGAAGGCGGTCATTCTGCGGGAGAAAGACCTGCCCGAAGCCGCCTATGCGGCGCTTGCGCGGGAGATCCTCGCCGTCTGCGCCGAAAGCGGGACAATGTGCGTCCTGCATACGCATTCCCGTGTTTCGGCGGCGCTCGGCTGCGGGGCGGTGCATCTGCCGCTGCCGGTCCTGCGGCGAATGACCGAAACGGAGCGCTCGTCGTTCGACATTCTCGGCGCTTCCTGCCATTCGGCGGAGGACGCGCGGGAAGCGGAGTCACTCGGCTGTACCTACCTCGTCGCGGGGCATATCTTCGCGACCGACTGCAAGCGCGGGATCCCGCCGCGTGGAACGGACTTCCTGCGGGTGGTGTGCGGCGCGGTGTCCTTGCCGGTCTACGCGATCGGCGGGGTGACGCCGGAAACGTTCCCGTCCGTCCTCGCCTGCGGCGCGGCGGGCGCGTGTGTCATGAGCGGGTTGATGCGCTGCGGGGATCCGCGTGCGTATGTCCGCGCCTTTACGGGGGAGGGGAAACCTTGAAGGAACAAACCTATCTGCTGTACGCCGTGACCGATTTTTCGGGAACGGACGCGTGCGGGCGGACGCTGTACGAGCGTGTGGAGAAAGCGCTGGAAGGCGGCGTGACCTGTGTGCAGCTCCGCGAAAAGCAGCGGGGATTTTCGGACCTGCTGCGGGACGCGCGGGAACTGCGGGCGCTCTGCCATCGGTTCGGCGTTCCGCTGCTTATCGACGACGACGTGGAGGTCGCCCTGCAAAGCGGCGCGGACGGCGTACACGTCGGTGCGGAGGATACGCCGGTCGCGGAGGCGCGGAAACGGTGCGGGCCGTCCTTCTGCGTCGGCGCGACTGCCAAGACCGTCGAACAGGCCCGCCGTGCCGAAGCGGACGGGGCGGATTACCTCGGCGTGGGCGCTCTGTTCCCTTCGCCGACCAAACCGAATGCGATCCCCGTTTCGCGGGAACGACTGCGGGAAATCTGCCACGCGGTCCGTATCCCGTGCGTCGCCATCGGCGGGATCACGGCGGAGCGGGTCCCGTCGCTCGCGGGGACCGGGATCAGCGGGATCGCGGTGGTTTCGGCGCTCTTCAGCGCGGCGGACGTGCGAAAAGCGGCAGAAAAACTGCTTGACGCCGCCCGCGCGGTCGTGAAATGATGCGCGGCGCGCTCTTCGACGCGGACGGAACGCTCCTCGATTCGCTCGCTCTCTGGGAGGACCTCGGCGCACGGTACCTCGCACGGCACGGCGTCCCCGCGCCGCCGTCGCTGGACGAAATCCTTTCCCCGCTGACGCTCGCGGAAAGCAGCGTTTACCTGTGCGAGCGGTTTTCCCTGCCGGATGCGCCGAAAGACGTCGAACGGGCACTTCGCGAGATGCTGTCCGACGGCTATCGCCGGACGGTTCCGCTGCGTCCCGGCGTCCGCGCGTTCTTAGACAGGCTGTCGGCGCGGGGCGTCCCCATGGCGGTCGTGTCGGCGGGGGACGGGGAACTGCTGGAAGCGGCGTTCGGGCGGCTGGACGTGCGGCGGTATTTCCGCGCCGTCCTGACCTGCGACGGCGTCGGCGCGGGAAAACGCGTTCCGTCGGTCTACTTCGCGGCGGCGGCTCTGCTCGGCGCGGAGGCGCGGGAGGTATACGTTTTTGAGGACGATCCGAACGCGTTGCAATGCGCGATGACGGCGGGATTTCGCGGGGTGTCGGTCGGCGAACCGACGCGCGGTGCGCTTTGGTTTCCGGATTTTCGCGACGCGGAAGCGTTCTTTCGCCGGATTGGAGGTTGATTCCCGAAATGAAAACCGTTTTGACCGTCGCCGGCAGTGACCCGAGCGGCGGAGCCGGCATCCAGGCGGACCTGAAGACCATGACCGCCCACGGCGTATACGGCATGAGTGTCCTAACCGCCCTGACCGCCCAGAACACCTGCGGCGTGACCGGCATCCACGAGGTCCCGCCCGATTTTCTGGCGCTGCAGCTGGACGCGGTGTTCTCCGATATCCGCCCCGACGCGATAAAACTCGGAATGCTCGCCTCGGCGCCGCTGATTCGCGTGCTTGCGGCGAAATTGCGGGAGGAATCGGGCATTCCAATCGTGCTCGACCCGGTCATGGTGTCCACGAGCGGCAGCCGCCTGCTCGACCCGGACGCGGTCGACGCTCTGCAGACCGAGCTGTTCCCGCTCGCGACGCTGCTGACCCCGAATCTGCCCGAAACGGAAGCGCTGACCGGGCGAACCATCCGCAGCGTCGACGAACTTTGCGAAGCGGCGAGGGAACTGCACGCCCGCTTCGGCTGCGCGGTGCTCTGCAAGGGCGGGCACCTCGCCGGGACCGCCGACGACCTGCTCTGCGCCGACGGAAGGGTCCGCCGCTACACTGCCGAACGCGTCGAAACCAAGAACACCCATGGGACCGGCTGCACGCTGTCGAGCGCCATCGCCTGTTCCCTCGCGCAGGGGTACCCGCTCGCGGAAGCGGTTTCCCGCGCCAAATCCTACCTGACCGGCGCACTCGCGGACGGGCTGTCGCTCGGTCACGGGAACGGACCCGTCAATCACGCCTACTGCCTGCGCGGCACGCCGTTCGCGGGCGAATACACCGAGGAAAAGAGAGGATAAACGCATATGCAAACCTACTACACGCAGATGGAAGCCGCGAAGAAGGGCGTCGTCACGCCGGAAATGAAGCTGGTCGCCGAAAAGGAGCACCTGTCGGTCGAGGCCCTGCGCGAGCGGGTCGCCCGCGGTACGGTCGCGATCCCGTGCAACCGCCTGCACAAATCCATCTCCGCCGAGGGGATCGGCGAAGGGTTACGCACCAAGATCAACGTCAATTTGGGCATTTCCGGCGACTGCAAGGACTATACGCTGGAAATGCAGAAGGTGGATATGGCGCTCCGCTTCGGCGCGGAAGCGATCATGGACTTAAGCAACTACGGGAAAACCAATACGTTTCGACAGGCGCTGGTCGAAAAGTCCCCGGCGATGATCGGGACGGTCCCGATGTACGACGCGATCGGCTACCTCGAAAAGGATCTGCGGGACATCACCGCTTCCGACTTCCTGCGGGTCGTGCGGGCGCACGCCGAAGAGGGCGTGGACTTCATGACCATTCACGCCGGGATCAACCGCCGTGCGGTCGAAGCGCTCAAGCGGGACAAACGGCGCATGAACATCGTTTCCCGCGGTGGGTCGCTGCTGTTCGCCTGGATGGAAATGACCGGCAACGAGAACCCGTTCTACGAGCATTACGACGAATTGCTCGACCTTTTGCGGGAATATGACGTCACGATCAGCCTCGGCGACGCCCTGCGTCCCGGCTGTCTCGATGACAGCACCGACGGCGGACAGATCGCCGAACTGGTCGAACTCGGCGCTTTGACCGAACGCGCGTGGGCGAAGGACGTGCAGGTGCTGGTCGAGGGTCCGGGACATATGGCGATGAACGAGATCCAAGCGAACATGAAGCTGCAAAAGCGGCTTTGCCACAACGCACCGTTCTATGTGCTCGGTCCGATCGTGACGGACATCGCTCCGGGGTACGATCACATCACCTCCGCCATTGGCGGGGCGATCGCCGCCGCGAGCGGTGCGGACTTCCTGTGCTACGTCACGCCGGCGGAGCATCTGCGCCTGCCGGACCTCAGCGACGTCAAGGAGGGCGTGATCGCCAGTCGGATCGCCGCCCACGCGGCGGACATCGCGAAGGGGATCCCGCACGCGACCGACGTCGACAATGCGATGGCGGACGCTCGGCGGAAGCTGGATTGGGAGGCAATGTTCGCCTGTGCGCTGGACCCGGAGAAGGCCCGCGCCTATTACGAGAGCGTCCCGCCGACGGAAAAGCACACCTGCTCGATGTGCGGCAAGATGTGCGCCGTCCGCACGACCAACCGCATCCTCAACGGCGAATGCGTGGAATTTGAACCGAAAACGTGAAAAACCGTTCGGTTTTCCCCGCTTGCATTGAAAAAACGGGAAGGCGCTGTCCTTAGAGACCGCGTCTTCCCGTTGTATTTTTTTTTGAACCCTAAGTTCTCTGCACCTGTTTGGGGACGAACAGGCGGATCTCAAACCCGTTTTCGGTCTCCTGCTTCTGCTGGACGGTCTGGAAGCCCGCTTCGTCCAGCAGCGAGAGCGCCCGGTCGAGCGTGTTGAAGAAGAACCGCACGTCCCGGATCAGTGCGACGCGGGTGCGCCGTTTCCCGTTCGCGTCCTTTTCGGTCTGCTCCATGGGTTCGGACGACTCCGTCTGCACGTCGGGCTGCCCATGGTTGAACTGGTCGGCGAGCAGCTCCGTCTCGGCGGCGGAAAGCCCTTCGTTGATGACCTGCAGGATCGCTTTCCTGCGCATAGATTCGTCCGTGATCTTCAGGAACGCACGCGCGTGCCGCTCGCCCAGCCCGTTTTCGGCGATCAACTGCCGCTCCTCCTGCGTCAGGCGAAGCAGCCGCAGCTTGTTGGAAAGCGCCGACGGACTGATGGACAGCCGGGACGCCAGTTCCGCCTGCGGCAGGGAAGTCATCAGCAGCAGGGTGCGGATCGCTTCCGCTTCCTCGAAGAAGCCGAGGTCCCGCCGCTGGAGGTTCTCCACCAGCGCAAGCTCCGCCGATTCCCTGCGGTCGACGCTGCGAATGACGCAGGGGATCCGCTCCAGCCCCGCCATGCGGGCCGCCCGCCAGCGTCTCTCCCCGGCGACGATCTCGAAGCTCGCGCCCCGGATGTTCTCCGGGAACGGCTTCGACTCCGCTTCGCGCACCGTGACAGGTTGAAGCATCCCGTGCAGGCGGATGCTCTCCGCGAGCGCCTCCAATGCCGCCTCGTCGAAAGCACGCCTCGGCTGCATCGGATTCGGTTCAAGCTCGTCGGTCGGTAAAAACACCACCTTCCCGAATCTGGCTTTTGCATTCTTGGCGTGTGCGCCGGCACTTTCCGGCTTTCTCAACAGCGGCAGCATTTTTTGACAGTCCTTTCCTTTGCCTTGTTTTTCGTGAAATGGAAATACGATATGGTTTCCTGTCTGCAGTATACCATATCGTATTTGTCATATTCTGCCACATTATGGGACATCAGAAGAATATTTTTGCGCTAATATAGAGATTTTCGTCCATTTTTGCGACTTGCCCGACGAGAAACCGTCCGTCCGGCGCGTGCGTCCGAAACAGCGAACCTTCGGTCAGACCCGTCGGCAGGGAGGAGCGAACCTTTCCGCACAGGATGGTTTCGCCGTTGCCGAAAAGGCGGGCGAAGAACGGCGGAAGCGCGACTTCCGGCAGGTCGACGAACAGCTCCTCCGGCGAAAGCAGCGCCTGTTCGACCCGTTCGGGGGAAGCGCTTCGCAGTTCGTCCAGCGGGATGCTTTGCGCGAGCGTGAACCGCCCGACAGACGTCCGCCGCAGCGACTGCATGCACGCCCCGCACCCGAGCGATGCGCCGATGTCGGCGCACAGCGTGCGGATATACGTCCCGCGCGAACAGCGCACGTCCAGCCGAAGTTCGCCGTCCTGCTCGTAGGCGCGCAGGGAATGGACGGTCACCTTTCGCGGCGCACGCTCGACGGTCACGCCCTGCCGCGCAAGGTCGACCAGCTTCTGTCCGTTGCGCTTGAGCGCGGAATACATCGGCGGGACCTGTTCGATCTCCCCGCAAAAGGTTTCCGCGACCTCGCGGAAGCGTTCAAACGGGGGCAGAGCGCCGTCGAAACGGGTCAATACCTGCCCGGTCACGTCCTCGGTGTCCGTCGTCACGCCCAGTCGGACGGAGGCGGTGTAGGTCTTTTCGTGGTCCATCAGCAGCTCGCACGCCTTGGTCGCTTTGCCGACCATGATGGGCAGGACACCGCTCGCAAGCGGGTCGAGCGTGCCACAATGACCGACCCGACGTTCCCCCGTGACCTTGCGGACCGCGTTGATGACCACCTGCGACGTGATCCCGGTCGGCTTATCGACCACCAGCACCCCGTTCAAAGCAGGACTCCTTCCACCTGCTCCAGCAGCGTCCGCCGCACGTCCGCGACCGTCCCGCCGCGGACCGAGAAGCCCGCCGCGTGGAAATGTCCGCCTCCGCCGAACGTAGCGGCGAGGGACGCGACGTCGACGTCCTCGTTCGACCGCAGGGAGACCTTGATCTCCCCGTCCTTCGGGCGAATGACCGCAGACGCCTGCACTCCGGCGATTTGACGGGGGATCTGGTTGAGCCCTTCGCAGTCCTGCGCCGTCGCGCCGGCTTTTTCGAGGTCCTCCTGCGTCACGGCGAGCAGGGCGAACCGACCGCCGAAAAGCAGTTCCAGCCGCTCGTAGCCCAATTTCTCGATCGCGACCTCGACCGGGGTCTTGCATTCAAACAGCAGGCGGTTGATCCGGGCGAAATCGATGCCCGCTTCCATCAGCGAAGCCGCACACCGCATCGTGTCCGGGCGGGTGGACGCGTAGCGGAAGCCCCCGCTGTCCGAGCTGATGGCGGCGTACAGCGCTTCCGCAATGTCCGGCTCGCGCTCGAACGCAACCCCCAGTTCTTTCAGCAGCAGGAACACCAGTTCCCCGGCGGCGGGGAAGTCGTCGCGCAGGCACAGCCGTTCGCATTGCATGCTGTTGACCATGTGGTGGTCGATGGAAAGCGCAAACACGAACGCCGATTCCGGCTCGGAAAGCAAACGCGGGGACGCGACGTCCACGCTGACGAGCGTGCGCCCTTCGAGTGGCGGCAGTTCCGGCAGAAAGACCTCCTCCGGGCGCAGGAAGGATAGCCGAGCGGGGACCCCCTCCCGGTTGAACGCATCCGCCTGCTTGCCGAGCTTCCGCAGGGCGAGGACCAGCGCACGGGCGGAACCGACCGTGTCCGCGTCAGCAGAATTGTGGGTAAAAATCAGAAATCGGTCGCGTTCCCGGAAGAACGCGGCCGCTTCCGACTCAGAGATCCGAATGCTCATCGTGATACTCCTTGAGGATTTTTGCGATGTCCATCGCCTTTTCCGCGCCGTGCTCGCGGCGGAAGAGCAGTTTCGGGGTGACGCGCAGGTTGAGCCGTCGCGCGAGTTCCCCCCGCAGGAAGCCGGAAGCGGACTGGATACCCGCCTCCACCTCCGTATCCGGCCCGAGCACGCTGTAGTATACCACGGCCTGCGAGAGGTCGCGGGAAACCTGCGCCCCGGTGATGCTGATGAATGCGCGGCTGACGCGAGGATCCTTGACGGCGCGAAGGATCGCGGTCAGTTCGGTTGCGACCGCCTCATTGATGCGGTCCTGTCGGTAAGCGCCCATCAGCGTTCCACTTCCTCCATGATATACGCTTCGAGCACGTCGCCTTCCTTGATGTCGCCGAATTTCTCCAGCCCGATGCCGCATTCGTATCCGTCCGCGACCTCGCGCACGTCGTCCTTGAAGCGGCGGAGCGAGGAAATTTTATCCTCGAACACCACGACGCTGTCCCGCAGGACGCGAATGAGCGAATTGCGGGTGATCTTGCCGTCCGTGACGTACGAACCGGCGATCGTGCCGACGTTCGGGACGTGAATGGTCTGCCGCACCTCGGCGTGCCCGAGGACGTTTTCGCGGAACGTCGGGGCGAGCATGCCCTTCATGGCCGCCTTGATCTCCTCGATGCAGTCGTAGATGATGCGGTAGGTGCGGATATCGACCTTGTCGCGGGCCGCCGCGTCCGTCGCCGTGCGGTCCGGGCGGACGTTGAAGCCGACGATGATCGCGTTCGACGCGGAAGCGAGCATGACGTCGCTCTCCGTGATGCCGCCGACCGCCGCGTGCAGGACGCGAACCTTGACTTCCTCGTTCGAGAGCTTTTCAAGGCTCTGCTTGACCGCTTCCGCCGAACCCTGCACGTCCGCTTTGACGATGACGTTCAGGTCCTTCACGCCGTTGCCGATCTGGTTGAACAGGTCGTCCAGATTGACCTTCACGGCGTCCGTTCCGGCCTTCTTTTCCTCCTGCTTGCGTTCCTCGGCGAGGTCGCGGGCCATCTTTTCGTCCTTGACGGCGAAGAAGCGGTCGCCCGCGTTCGGCACCTCGGAAAGGCCGGTGATCTCGACCGGGATGGACGGACCGGCTTCCTTGACCGTGCGTCCCTTGTCGTTCGTCATGACGCGCACGCGCCCGACTGCGGTTCCGGCGATGATGATGTCCCCGGTATGCAGGGTCCCGCGCTGCACGAGGAAGGTCGCGATCGGACCTTTGCCCTTGTCCAGACGGGCTTCGACGACCACGCCTTCCGCATTGCGGTTCGGGTTCGCCTTCAGTTCGAGCATTTCCGCCGTCAGCAGGATCATATCGAGCAGTTCGTCGATGCCCTGCCGCTTGAGCGCGGAAACCGGCACGCAGATCGTGTCGCCGCCCCACGCTTCGGGGACCAGCTCGTAGTTGGTCAGGTCGGACATGACCTTATCCGGGTTCGCGCCCGGGCGGTCCATCTTGTTGATGGCGACGATGATCGCGACGCCGGCCGCCTTCGCGTGGTTGATCGCTTCGACGGTCTGCGGCATGATGCCGTCGTCGGCGGCGACGACCAGTACGGCGATGTCCGTCATCGTCGCGCCACGCGCACGCATCGCCGTGAACGCTTCGTGCCCCGGCGTGTCGAGGAAGGTGATGTCCCGGTCGTGCACATGGACGCTGTACGCGCCGATATGCTGGGTGATCCCGCCCGCTTCGCCTTCCGTGACGTGCGCGTCGCGGATCGCGTCGAGCAGGGAAGTCTTGCCGTGGTCGACGTGCCCCATGACGACGACGACCGGCGCACGGGTGACGAGCGTTTCCGGCGCGTCCTCGCTCGAATCGATCAGCCGATCCTCCAGCGAGAGCACGATCTCCTTATCCACCTTGATATGGAATTCGTCCGCGACCAGATACGCGGTGTCGTAATCCACTACGTCGTTGATGCCCGCCATCACGCCCATGCTCATAAGCTTCTTGATGACGTTCGCGGCCGTCTGCTTCATGCGGGAGGCGAGCTCGCCGACCGTGATCTCCTCCGGCACGACGATGGAAAGCTGCACGGGCTTCGGCTTGTTCTGCGGCTTTTGGGCGGCGCGTCCGCCGTTCCGACCGTTCTGCTTGCTGTTCCGCTGCTCCTGCGGGGCGAATTTGTTCTTCTTTTTGATCTTTTGCTTGCCCGTGTGGGCGGTATCCGGCACGCTCGAATCGTATTTGAGCAGCTTTTCGTCGTAGCGACCGAGGTCGACGTTGTCCGTGCCGCGGGTGTCCACGACGCGCACCTCGGTTTTCGAGCGCTGCTTCTGCGGCTGCTGGGGCTTCGGCTGCGCCGGCTTCTTCTTGGGCACGGGCGGCGGCGTCATTTGGGCGACGGGCGGCTTCTGCGCACCGGCGTCCTTTCCGGCCGGTTTCGGCGCAGCGGCCTTCGCTGCGGCACGAGCGGCTTCGCGTGCGGCCTCCTTGGCGGCTTCCCGTTCCGCTTCCTTTGCGGCCTTCGCCTGCTGTTCGGCTTCGCGCTGCGCGGCGATCCGCGCTTCCTCCGCCTTTTTCCGTTCCTCCTGCTTCGCCTTTTTCTTTTCGTCGTAGGATTGGAAGAACGACGTGATATCCACCTGATTCTGCTGGGTGACGACCTCTAAAAACAGACTGATCTCCTCGTCCTCCAGCGCGGTCGTATGCGTTTTACCGGCGCTGCCGTGCGCCGCGAACAGGTCGATAACGTCCTTGTTTCGCATACCGAAATCCTTCGCCAGCTCGCCGACCTTGTATTTTTTACTCGTTTCTGCCATCTGTATCCTCATTCCTTTCCGGGTTTGAAAGCGTGTTTGTCAATGCCTCGGACGGGCAGTCCCGCACCGCTTTGCGGTAGGAAAGCACGAACCCTTCCTGCGTGAACGCGACGGCGGACGCGTATTCCCGCCCGACCAAACGGCCGAGCGAGCGCATCTCCAGCGGGATTCGTTCCCACGGGACGCGCCGGTAGTCCGCCTTGTCCGTCAGCCGTTTCGCGGTGTTTTCGGAAACGTCCGACGCGATCAGCACCAGCTTCGCCCTGCCCTTGCGCACCTCGGCGACGACCTGCTCCGTGCCGATGCATAGCGCTCCCGCACGCTTCGCAAGTCCGATGACACCTTCCGCGTTCTTACGGTTTCTTTCCGTCCACATCCCGTGCGCCTCACTTTCCGGCGTTCTCGATCTCCGCGATCCGTTCGCGCAGCGTTTCGTATACGCCGTCCGGGATCCGCTCGGAGAACGCTCGCTCGAACCGGCGGCTCTTTCGCGCCGTATCGAAGCAGGCCGTACACCCGCAGACGTAAGCCCCCCGTCCCGCCGCTTTCCCGACGGGATCGACGAAGGTTTCGCCTTCCTTGTTGTGCACGACGCGCAGGAGCAGCCGTTTGTCCTTCATCTCTCCGCAGCCGAGACATTTGCGGAGCGGCACTCTGCGTTCTGCCATGGTTCCTTACGCCACCGGCCCTTCGAGCAGCTTGCGGCTCTTGATATCGATCTTGCAGCCGGTCAGCTTGGCGGCGAGGCGGGCGTTCTGCCCTTCCTTGCCGATCGCGAGCGAAAGCTGGTCGTCCGCGACGATGGCGCGGTAGGACCGATCGGAATCCGGCAGCTTGATGACCTCGTCGACCGCCGCCGGCGCGAGGGACGCGCTGATGAAGGTCTCGACGTCCTCGCTGTAGGGAATGATGTCGATCTTCTCCCCGCGAAGCTCCTCGGTGACGAGGTTCTTTCTCGCGCCCTTCTGCCCGATGCAGGCGCCGATCGGATCTACCTTATCGTCGTTTGAACGCACGGCGATCTTGGTCCGGCTGCCCGGTTCGCGGGCGACGGAAACGATCTCGACCGTGCCGTCCTTCAGTTCCGGCACCTCCAGCTCGAACAGCCTGCGCACCATACCCGGATGCACACGGGACAGCACGACCGACGGGCCTCGGCTCTCCTTCTTGATCTCCGTCACGAACACCTTGATCCGGTCGCCGACCTGCAGCGTTTCGTTCGGGATCTGCTCGTGGCGGAAAAGCACCATTTCGTTCTTGCCGATCTCCAGCGTGGCGTTGCCGGTCGTCGGATCGACGCGCACGACGACGGCGCTGACGATCTCTTCCTTCTTGTCCTCGTATTCGCGGATAATCATGCCCCGCTCCGCTTCGCGGATGCCCTGTACGATGACCTGCTTGGCCGCCTGCGCGGCGCTTCTGCCGAACGTGCGGGTCTTGATCTCGACCTCGACTGTGTCGCCGATCTGGCACTTTTCGTCGTACTTGCGGGCGTCCGCGAGGGTCATTTCGGTTTCCGGGTTGAGCACGGTCTCGACGACGGTGTAGACCTTGAAGATCTTCGCATCCTGCTTGAGCGGGTCGATCTTGACGACGGCGTTGTCGTTGCCGTGGTACTCCTTGCGGAACGCGGAAAGCAGAGCCGCTTCCAGACGTTCGATCATATATTCCTGCGAAATGCCCCGCTCCCTGTCCAAAGCGGCGAGCGCTTCAAACAGTTCCTTGTTGACGATGCTTTCCTCAACGGGCGCTTTCACAGCGCTTTTCCTTTTCATGACTGTTCCATCCTTTCCGTATCCTGTTCGATTCCGTCGCACAAGGCGACCGTCTTGGCGATTTGCTTATAGGAAAACCGTTTTTCCGCTCCGTCGGTCAGGAGCGTGACTCCTTCGCCGTCGTATCCGGCGAGCGTCCCTTCAAATTGGCGAGCCCCGTCCACGGCGACGAACGTCCGTAGCACGACCGGGAGCTTTCGCTCCAGCGCGTACGCGAAATGCCGTTCCTCCCGCAGTTCCCGTTCCAGCCCGGCGCTGGAAACCGTCAGGCAGTAACTGCCTTCGATTGGGTCCATTTCGTCGAGCAACGGGTCGACCAGTTTCGTGACGACCGCGCAGTCCTCGGTCCCGATGCCGCCTTCGCGGTCGATCGTGATCTCGAGCACCCATTCCGCGGCTTCCTTGCCGAACGTGACGTCCCAAAGCGTGTAGCCCGCCTGTTCGACGAGCGGAGTGACCGCTTCGCGCACCCGACCGGCGATATTCTGCTTTGCCGTCGGCTTGCCTGCCAACCGAAACACCTCCCAATAACAGAGCGGAGACTGGGCGTCAACCCAGTCTCACAGCATCCAATCCTTTTCTTTCCTATCCATTATAGCACAAAAATCAGGAATTGCAAGGGGTTTTTGCGAAAAAACCCGGAAATATTTTGACTTTTTCCGCTTTTTATGCTATACTGGGTGCCGACGGGGACGAAAAAAGGAGGTGCGGTCCATGGAATTTGACGCGGAACGGTTCCTGCACGCTTGGGAAGCGGAACGGGAAATCCCTGCCGCCGGCATCGGCACGCTCGCGGAAAAGCGCCTGCACGCGTCGCTCAAGCGAACCTACGCCCCCGACCCGGCGCACCGGGAAGTCAAAATCGGGCGGTACATCGCCGACGGGTTCGACGGGGAACGGGTCCTTGAAATCCAGACCGCACAGTTCTCCTACCTGCGGCCGAAACTGCAATGCTTCCTCGCGTCCTACCCGGTCACGCTGGTCTATCCGCTCGCCCGCAGGCGGTACCTGATCTGGATCGACCCGGAGACCGGCGAATCCGCTCCGCCGCACGTCGGACGCCGGAAGGAAAGCGCCCTCTCCGCCCTGCACGAGCTTCGCGCGATCCTGCCGTTCCTGCGGGACGAACGGCTGACGGTCGAACTGCTGCTGTTCGACATGGACGAGCGCCGCCTGCTCGACGGCTGGGACAAACGGCGCAAGCGCGGCGCGACGCTGCTGGAACGCTGCCCGCGGGGATTGCCCGAACGGGTCGTCCTGCGCACGGCGGACGACTATCGCGCCCTGCTCCCGGACGGTCTGCCCGACTGCTTCAAGGTGGCGGCTCTGCAAAAGCTGACCGGCCTGCGGAGCCGGCAGGCGTACAGCGCCGTCCATGTGTTTGAATCGTTCGGGTTCCTCGCGCGGGACGGCACGGACAGTCGCGCGGCGGTCTACCGGGTCGTCGGACCTTCCTTGAGCAGCGGGGAAAACAGGTCGTAGGCTTCCCGGATCTCCTCCGTCACGTCGCCGGTGAAGCGGTCGTACAGGAAGGCGTAGGAAAAGAAGCAGTACCCGCTCACCCGCTCTTCGCCGTAAAGCGTTTTTAGACTGCGCGAAAGCACGTCCTTCCGGCGGATCCATTCGGTTTTCCCTTCGTCCGTTCCGGCGAACGCGTCCAGCTCGCCCTGCGTGCCGAGGTAGGCTTTCGCGGCGTCCAGCCCGACCCAGAGCCGGACGTTCGGGCTGCTCACCGCGTCCTCCCAATCCGCAAGGATGGTTTCAAACGGGCAATAGGCGTTCTCGAACCCGAAATACAGCTGCGGCAGCAGGTAATCGACATACCTGTCCTCCGCGCCCCATTTCCGCGCGTCCGCGTAGCACCCGTCCGCGAGCGAATACAGATTCCCCGCCGGTGCAACGCCGAACAGCTTGTCCGCGCCGAAGGTATGTACGGTTCGGTACAGCAGGGAGATCGTTTGGTTCACGTTGTCCCGCCGGAAGTCGCCGAGGTCGTCGTACCCGCTTTTCCGGAATTCCGTGCGGTCGAATGTTTCGTCCGTCGTCGGGTAGAAGTAGTCGTCGAGGTGGATGCCGTCGAGGTCGTACTTCCGCAGGATCTCCGCCGCACCCTCGGCGATCAGCTCCCGCGCTTCCGGGTAGGACGGGTCGAGGTACAGCCTGCCCTCCCATTCCTTGACCTGCCCGCTTTTCGCGTCGTACCAGTCCCGCACGGCGTACCCCGTCGGGATCTTCTCCATCTCCTCCGGCGTGACCAGCCGGAACGGGTTGATCCACCCGTGGACCGAAAGTCCCTGCGCACGCGCAGCGTCCACGACGTCGCGCACCGCGTCGTAATCGACCTCCCCGCCGTACATCCCCGCGACGTACTTCGAGAGGGGATAGACCTCGCTTTCATACAGGCTGTCGCCGTTCGGACGAAGCTGCAGGAACACCGTGTTGAACCCGTCCCGCACGAGCGTCCGGCAGAGCTGTTCGACGAGCGAGCGGAATTCCGCCTCGTCCCGCTGCTTGCCGCCGTCCCGCAGGAGCGGGTGCAGGTCGAACTGCGAAAGCCAGACCGCACGGACGTAGCCGTCCGCGTCCGGCGCGTCGTCCGCTACTTCCGCCGTCGCAATGCGTTCGTAGGTCAGCGGGGGCGCCCCGGCTTCCTGGGGCGGGAAGAATCCGCCGAGCAGCAGGGCGAGAAGAAAGCTGAAGAACCGTTCCGTTTTTTTTCGTATCCTTTCTTTGGGGGTGCCTGTCCGTTTTGTTGCATCTGTATGCGTGTCCGCGGGGCGGTATGCCGGGGCGGAACGTGTTTTTTTGAAAAAACTGCAAGTTTTTTTCGTTTTCCTCTTGACAAGACGCTTTTTTTCTGGTAGAATAGCAAAGCTGTCCGATGAACAGCGAATCATGGCGGAATAGCTCAGTTGGCTAGAGCAATCGGTTCATACCCGGTCGGTCGTCGGTTCGAGTCCAACTTCCGCTACCAAAGGCCCGTTGGTCAAGGGGTTAAGACACCGCCCTTTCACGGCGGTAACAGCAGTTCAAATCTGCTACGGGTCACCAAAAATCGGCAAGGCGAAAGCCTTGCCGATTTTTACGCCCCCGAAGGGGGATTTTCACGCTTCACTAATTTTCAAAAAGTCCAGCGTATAAACGCCGGACTTTTTTCATGGTTTTCTTTACTTGTCCGTGACGATCATCAGGATCCCCTCGGCGCCGAGGTTGTTTTCGGGGATGGTCAGGATCCCTTCGTCGATCAGCGTTTCCGTCAGCAGATCGAACACTGGTTGGGTCGCGAGGGAAACTGCGAATTCGTACTCCCCGAGCAGGTGTGCGGGCAGGTAGGCGCGCAGCAGCGGGGCAAACGCCTCGGCGAGCGCGTCCGCCGCGTCCGTCATTTCCTCGCCGAACCGCATGGCGACGGCGCGAAGCTGCTGTCTTGTCTGTTTGTCGCAGACGAGGAATTTGGTGTAGAGCGTATCCCCTTCGCGGTAGAGGTACCCGACCTCGATCGCTTTCGCGGCGTGCTCCTTTTCCGCTTCCGAAAGCGTATGGACGTCGATCCCGTTGACGGCGCGGACGGCGAGCAGAAGGTCCGGGTCGAGCGAGATGTTGTGCCCGCATTCGAAGTGGGCGGAAAGCTGCTTGCAGTAGTTGTTGTCGATATCGACTTGCGCGTAGCCGCAGAGATCGGCAGCAGAGATGCCGTCGACGCCGCAGCCCCGCGGGACGTTCCCGTCCGCCGGAATGCGGTATCCGTACGACGTGTACGGGCGGTCCGGGTGCGTCACGTCCGTAAAGAACCGTTTGGACAGCCGATCGACGACCGTCCATTCAAAGTGACCGGATAGCCATTTGACCTCCTCCCAAAGGATAAGCGGCAGGTCCGTCCTGCGGTTGCGGAACGGGATAGCGAGGTATTCCTCGCGGTGGGCTTCGACGAACCGCAGCAGCCCTTCCCGCAGTTCGGGCAATTTGCTGCGGCAGGCATCCCAGAGGGATTGGATTTGCGCTTCGTCGAACAGTGCGATGTTGACGGCATACCGCCCGTTTTCCGTTTTGCGAAGCGGACCGTAGTGTCCGTTTTTCCCTTTGACGAGCAGTTCCAGTTCTTCCTCGACGTACAGCGTCGGCACGGAGAGCGCTTCGGCAAGTTCCTTTGCCGTGCGGGGCTTTTCCCGGCAGAGCCAGATGAGCTGCTTCGAGAAGGTGCGGTCAAAGCAGTTGCTCGGATCGTTTCCGACCGGGTCGCCTGTACCCCAAATGCACAGGTCGATGGTTTGCAGCGAGATCGGTTTTTGCATCGGTTCCATGTTCGTTACCTCTTTTCTGATTTGTTGCCTTGCCGAAAACAGACGTTGCCGGATGGTGTTCTCGCTCGTGTTCTGCCGCACGGCGATCTCCGCGGCGGACAGCCCGTCTAAGTAGTAGTCGATCATCACCTCGCGGTAAGCGCACGTCAGGAACGCGATGGAACGGAAGATGCGTCCGAGCGCTTCTTCGTCGGTTTCGCCGTCGTTCGCGTCCTCCGGCTCGTCCGCGACGCTGTCGAGCGTTTCATAGCGGACGGTTTCGCCGTTCCTTCGCCGTTTTTCGGCGAAATCCGCGTAGACGTTCCGTGCGATGCGCCAGAGAAAGGCGTAGAGGTTTTCCACCTCGCCCTCCTTTTGCGCCGCTTCCACGAGCGCGAGCGTGATGTCCGAGCAGAGCTCCTGCGCTTCGTAACTGTCGCGGGTGCGCACATAGCAGAACCCGAACAGCTTGTCGAGCAATTCCTGGTCGATGGCTTTCAGCAAGTCCTGTTTTTTCATGACGGTTTCCTTTCGGAAGCGGTTGATCAACGCTTTCACCCGTATAGTCCCGCGAAAGCGGGATGTGTTAGGCGAAAAAAAGAAAAAATTTGCAAAAACCGAGTAAACTGATAAAAAAAGGTGCAAAAACCGAGTAAACTGATAAAGTTTCGGAAAAATCCCTTGACAAAGCGGGAAAAAGCGAATAAAATGGAGGAAAGAACACAGGGGAAAGGGGCGAAGCATCCTGAAAATTTCCACCAAAGGGCGCTATGCGCTGCGCATGTTGGCGGACCTCGCCGAGCACGGCGGAAGCGGGTACGTCGCGCTCAAGGACATCGCCGAACGGCAGCAAATCTCCAAAAAGTACCTCGAACAGATCGTCCCGCTGCTCAGCCGGAGCGGGATCCTTCGGACCAATCGGGGCTTTCAGGGGGGCTATCAGCTCGCCAGAACGCCGGACAGATGCACGGTCGGGGAGGTCCTGCGGCTGACCGAGGGCAGTCTTGCCCCGGTCGATTGCCTGCTGCGCGACCCCGTCGGTTGCGAGCGGAGCGCCGACTGCGCGACCCTGCCGGTCTGGCAGGGGCTTTATAAGGTCGTCAACGAATACCTCGACGGGATCACCTTGCAGGATATCATCGACCAGAAGAACCGTCGCGGCGTCAACGACTACGTGATCTGACGCGGACGAGCAGGGCGAACAGCACCGCGAGCAGCGCGAGGAAAACCAGCAGGTACGCCGGGAACAACCGCACCCCGATTTGCTCGGCAAGGATCCCGAACAGCGGGGGCATCGCGCAGATCCCTACGCTGCAGCTCGCCATCTGCACGCCGATGACCGCCTGCGCGTCCTCTTCGCCGAACAGTTCCGGCACGGCGTGAACCATGCAGGGGTAGATCGGCGCACACCCGAGCCCGAGCAGCACCAGCCCGCCGAGGGTGCAGGCCGTTCCGAGCGGCAGCAGCACGGCGAGCAGTCCGCAAGCGGCGAGGGACAGCCCCAGCCGGACCATCTGCCTGTCGTCAAGCCGAAAGGTCAGAAACCCGCTCGCGAACCGTCCGACGGTAATGCCGAGGAAGAACAGCCCGGCGCACTTCGCCGCCGTATCCGCGGACATCCCGTCCTGCAGGACGAGGTAGCTGCTTCCCCAAAGCCCGGCCGTCTGCTCCAGCGCGCCGTAGCAGAGGAACGCGAGAAAGGCGTATTTCGCGCCCGGAATGCGGACGGTCTGCCGCAGGGTGTGCGTGCGGGGCTTTTCGGGTTTTCCGACCGCCGGGGCGGTCGGGTGCGCCTTTTTCCAGAGCGGCAGACTGCAAAGCAGAACGGCGGTCAGCGCCATCTGGAAAAAGGAAATGTAGCGGTACCCCTGCGTCCACGAACCGCCGGCGGTCAGGACGAAGCCCATCACGGTCGGTCCCGCGACCGCGCCGACGCCCCACAGCCCGTGCAGCCAGCTCATGTGGCGGCTCTTGTAGTGCAGCGCGACGTAATGGTTGAGCGCCGCGTCCACGCTGCCCGCGCCCAGCCCGTAGGGGATCGCCCAGAGGCAGAGCTGCCAATAGGCGCGGCTGACCGAAAAGCCGAAGAGCGCCGTCGCGGTCATGCCGACGCTGAGGGTGGTGAGCGGTCCGGTCCCCAGCCGGCGGGTGAGCCGTTCGCTGAGCAGGCTCGAACAGACGGTCCCGGCGGAGATGATGAGGGAAATCCCGCCCGCGTAGGAAATCGGCACGCCGAAAGACGGGTAGATGCTCGGCCACGCCGAACCCAGTACGGAATCCGGCAGACCGAGGCTGACGAAGGAAAGATAGATGAAAACCAGTAAGAGGGAAGCCATAGGTGCGCTCCTGTCGCGGTTTTTTAGAAAGGTTATAAAAAGATGTCCGTTTGTATGCTCTGTCCGCGCCGATGCGGGGCGAACCGCGAAGTCCGTCCCGGGTACTGCGGCGCAGATGGAATTGTGCGGGTCGCCCGCGCCGCCCCGCACGCCTGGGAGGAACCGTTCCTTTCCGGCACGCGTGGGTCGGGAGCGGTTTTCTTTTCCGGGTGCCAGCTGAAGTGCGTCTACTGCCAGAATCGGGAAATTTCGCACGGCGGGGCGGGAAAACCGCTGACCGTGCGGCAGCTTGCCGACGTGTTCCTGTCCCTGCAGGCGAAGCGGGTGCATAACATCAACCTCGTCACGCCCGACCCGTACTTCCCGCAGGTCGCCGAAGCGCTGCGGACGGCGAAAGCGGACGGGCTTCGTCTGCCGGTCGTCTGCAATTGCAGCGGCTACGAGACCGTGGAAATGCTGCGGTCAGTCGAGGGGTTGGTGGATATTTACCTGCCCGATTTCAAGTATCTGTCCCCGCTGACGGCGAAAAAATATTCCGCCGCACCCGATTATCCCGCCGTCGCGAAGGCGGCGATCGCCGAAATGGTGCGACAGCAGCCGACCCTCCGCCGGAACCGGCAGGGGATTCTGCAAACCGGGGTTGTCGTGCGGCACCTGCTGCTGCCCGGACAGGTCTCGGACGCGAAACGGGTGATTGCGTACCTGCATACGACCTACGGCGACCAAATCTGGCTGAGCATCATGCGCCAGTATACCCCGTTCCGCCCGGTCGCGTACCCCGAACTGGACCGCACCGTGACGGAGGAGGAATACGACGAGCTCGTCGGGTTCGCGGTCAAGCTCGGCGTGCGGCACGCGTTCGTGCAGGAGGGATCCGCCGCGTCCGAGAGCTTCCTCCCGCCGTTCGACGGGGAAGGGGTTTGACGAAAGGCAGAAGAAGCCGTTTGGCGGGCTTCAAAATTTTGAAAAAATATTTAGAAATATAATCAAAATGTCGTCCCGTAGGCGGACATGTGCCGCCGGAGGGACTCCTTAAGAGAAAACGGCGAAGGCGGCGTCAGAAGTGGCGCAAGCCGAGCCGTTTTTCGATGAAAAGGGGGAATGTTCGGGGGGAAAACACAGAGCAAGGCGGAGCGCACGAAGTGCGCGAAGTCGCCGCGATTGCGTTTGCCCCCCGAAAGTTCTTACGGGTGCAGTTTTTCGTAAAGTGCACGGAACTGCTCGACGGTCGCCGCAAAATCAGCGATGGCGTCCTCGATGACTTCGGGCTTGGTCAGGTCGATGTCGGCGACGAGCAGGCTGTCGAGCGGACTGCGGGAACCGCCGCACTTGAGGAAGTCGAGGTACTTCTGCACATACGCGTCCCCTTGCGTTTCAATCTTCTTGACGATGCTCGACGCGGCGGAGATGCAGGTCGCGTACTTGTACACATAGAAATTATAGTAGAAATGCGGGATCCGCATCCATTCGTAGGCGATCTGCTTGTCGCAGACGACGTCCTTGCCGAAGTAACGCTTGACGAGTTCGTAGTACCGTTTACTTAACAGGTCCTTCGTGAGCGTCTCACCGGCTTCGCACAGGGCGTGCATTTCCTTCTCGAAGGAAGCGAACATGGTCTGCCGGTAGAGCGTTCCCTTGTAGGTCTCCATAAGCTGGTTGAGGATATACAGCTTTTCCTCGTCGCTGTCCGATTCGCGCAGCAGCTTGTGGAACAGGATCAGCTCGTTGACGGTCGAAGCGACCTCGGCGACGAAGATCGTGTACCGGGATTCCTGCGGCGTGTTCGCCTTGGCGGAATACCAGCTGTGCATCGAATGTCCCGCCTCGTGCGCGAGGGTGGAAACGTCGTCGAGCGTGTTGGTGTAGTTGAGCAGGATATACGGCTGCGTGTCGTAGGAGCCGGCGCTGTAGGCACCGCCGCGTTTGCCCTTGTTCGGGTAGACGTCCGCCCAGCCCTTGCTCTTCAGTCCGTCCGCGAGCGTGTCGCGGTACTCGCTTCCGTAGACCTTGACGGCGTCGAGCACGATCTCCACGGCTTCCTCATAACCGTATTTGCGGTCGCAGGAGGTGATCAGCGGGGTGTAGATGTCGTACAGGTGCAGGGCGGGCAGTCCGAGCGCACGCTTCTTGAGCGCGTAGTAGTCGAACAGCGGACGGAGGTTGCGCTCGACCGTGTCGATCAGGTTGTTGTAGATGACCGGCGTAACCTCGTCGTGGAAAACGGACGCTTCGAGGCTGTTGGAGAATTTGCGCACGCGGGCGACCGTCACGCGCTCCTTGACGAACCCGTTGAGCAGGGCGGCGAACGTGTTGCCGTAGCGATCGTACGTTTCGTAGAGCTTGGTGAACGCCGCACGGCGGACCCGGCGGTCGGTGCTCATCAGCAGCGGGACGTAGGTCGTGTCCGTCAGGCGAAGCTCCTTGCCGTCCTCGCCCTTGATCTTGCCGAACAGCAGGTCCGCGTTCGCAAAGACGCTGCGGATGTCGTCGTGCGAATTGAGCGCCCCCTGCAGGTTCGCCAGCAGCTTCTCGCATTCGTCGGAAAGCGTATGCGGGCGGTACCGGCGGGCGAGCGTGATGGCACGGCGGAATTCCTTGAGCTTCGGGTAGGATTCGTACCATTCGGTCAGCGTTTTCTCCTTCAGCTTCATCAGGCAGGGGTCGACGAAGAAGGCGGCGGCCGCGAGGTCCTCGTCCAGCCGCAGCACCTTTCCGCGCAGGGCGAGATAGGTATTATCCGACGTGTCCACGTCGGAATGCAGGCTCGCGTACTCGTACAGCTTGGAGATCAGACGGCTGAGCCGCTCGGAATCGCAGAACATGTCGTACAGTCCCTCCGGGCTTTGGCACATGGTCTTTTGGTGCTTGGGGAAATCGGCAATCAGCTCCTTGGTACGGGCGAAGTCGGCGTCGAACGCCGCCATGTCCGCGTAGATCGCGGAAAGGTCCCATTTGTATTTTGCGGGAATATCCGCACGGTTATCGGTCATTTTCTATAAACTCCTTTCTTTTTACGCTTCGTCTTTGAACGGCAGCAGGAATGCTGCCGCGAAATAGGCAATCAGCCCGATCCCGCCGCAGAACGACGCGACCACGGTCGCGATCCGAACGATGTTGACGTCCACCCGCAGGTACTCCGCTACGCCGGCGCAGACGCCGCAAAGCATTTTCTTGTCCTCGCACTTGTACAGCTTTTTCATGCCAAACAGTTCTCCTTCTTTTATCTTCATTTGTTTTTTTACCATATGACGGGCGCCTCCGCCCCTATGCTTTCATTTCGAGGATCGTCACCCCGGTTTCGCCTTCGCCATACCGCCCCATACGGAAGGACGCGATGCGGCTGTCCCGGCGGAAGAACTGCCAAAGGGCGTTCCGCAGGGCGCCGGTGCCCTTGCCGTGGATCACGGTGACGGCGGTGTAGCCGGTCATGCGGACCTCGTCCAGCCAGCGGTCGATGACGAACCACGCGTCGTCGCCGGTCAGCCCCCGCACGTCGATCTCGTTCTTGACCGCCTCCGCCCGCTGGGTGTAGACGGCCCTTCCCGCCGGTTTCCCGCCGGATTTCCTGCCGTCCGGCTGTTCGGCGAGCAGGCGGACGTTCGCGAGCGGGGTCCTGGTCTCCGTCCGCCCGACGATGCAGGTGACGGTTTCGCCGGATACCCCCCTCACGGTCGCTTCGACGCCGATGTCCGCGAGCCGGATGCGGTCGCCCGCCTGTAACGGACGCGGCAGAACGTAATCCTCGTCCTCGTCCCGCCGTTCCTCGAGCTCGCCGACCTGCTCGCCCGCGTTCTTGAGCATACCGCGGACGGACTGCCGCGCCTGTTCGATGCGCTCGCTTTCGAGCTTCTTCGCTTCCTGCTTCTTCAGCGTTTCCAGCTCGGAAAAGACCTGCCGGCTGGCGTTTTTCGCCGCTTCGAGGATGCGGTTCGCCTGCTGCCGCGCACGGTCCAGCTCCGCGTCCGCCCGTTCGAGCAGTTCCTTGCTCTTTCGTTCGGTCTCCGCTTCGGCGTTTTCCGCCCGCTTCTTGGCTTCCGCGGCGGCGGTGCGCTCCTTTTCAAGGGTCTGTTCGCTTTCCTCCAGACGGGAAATGACCTCCTCAAAGCGGATATTGTCGTCCGCGAGCAGGGCGCGTGCCTGCCCGATGACGCTTTCCGGCAGCCCCAGCCGCGAGGAGATCGCGAACGCGTTCGACCGCCCGGGCAGACCGATAATGAGCCGGTACGTCGGACGCAGGGTGTCCACGTCGAATTCGCAGGAGGCGTTGAGCACCCCCGGCGTATCCAACGCGTACAGCTTCAGCTCGGAATAATGCGTCGTCGCCGCCGTCATCGCGCCGAGCGAGCGCACGCGCTCCAGGATCGCGACGGCGAGCGCCGCCCCTTCGGTCGGGTCGGTCCCCGCGCCGAGTTCGTCGAACAGCACGAGGCAGTCCCGGTCGCACTGCTCGAGAATGGAAACGATGTTGACCATGTGCGCCGAGAAGGTCGAAAGCGACTGTTCGATGCTCTGCTCGTCCCCGATGTCGGCGAGCACCCCGGAAAAGACCGGCAGGGAAGTCCCGTCGTCGGCGGGGAGCAAGAACCCCGCTTGCGCCATGCAGGCAAACAGACCGAGCGTCTTGAGCGTGACGGTTTTCCCGCCGGTGTTCGGCCCGGTGACGATGAGCGTCTTTTCGGTCTCGCCGAAGGAAACCGAGATCGGCACGACGCGGTCCTGCGCGAGCAGCGGATGCCGTCCGCGGCGGATGGTCAGTCCGCCGGTGTCACACATCTTCGGCCGAATGCACCGCAGGGTCGACGCGTAGGACGCGCGGGCGAAGATGACGTCGAGGTTGACGACGGTCTTGTAGTCCACGGTCAATTGGACGGACGCCTGCGCCACTTCCTCGGAGAGGGAACGCAGGATCTTTTCGATTTCGTCGTTTTCCTGCCCGTGCAGGTCGCGCAGGCGGTTGTTCGCCTCGACCACGCCCGCCGGTTCGATGAACAGCGTCGCCCCGGAGGCGGAGGAATCGTGGACGATGCCCTTGACGGCGTTCTTGTCGGACGCCTTGACCGGCACGACGAACCGCCCGGACCGCTGGGTGACGATCGGCTCCTGCAGATGCTTCTGCAGGGGGCCGGACAGGATGCGGTTGAGCACCTCCCGCACGTCGTTTTCCGCTTTGCGAATGGAACGGCGGATGCGGTAGAGCTCGTCGGACGCGTCGTCGGCGACCTGGTCCTCGGCGGGGAGCGCCCGCTCCACCCGTTCGGCGAACGGACGGTTCTCCAGCAGGGCGGTGAAGTAGACGCGGACGGCGGGTCCCGCCTTTTCCCCGGCGTACTGCCGCAGGGCGCTTACCGTGCGGAACAGAGACGCGGCGGAGAGCAGCTCGGGGATGGTCAGGACGGCGCCCTTGCAGCTCCGTTCGACCGCGTTCGGAATGCAGGAGGAGACGGAAAGCGGCGGCGCACCCTTATAGGTCAGCAAGTCGAGCGCCTGCTCGGTTTCGTCCAGCAATCGCCCGACGACGACCGGGTCGGACGACGGGACGCACCGCGTCATCGCTTCCTTGCCCGCGTCGGTATAGGCGCAGGACGAAGCGGCGGCGAGGATCTTATCGAATTCGAGGACGGTTCGCCCCCGTTCAATACCTTTCAGTTCGGTCATGGATCGACCGCCTTTCTTTACAGGTTTTGCTTGAGGAATTCCAGCGTGTTGAGTTTGCGCTCGGTCCGCAGGAGCAGGTACGCCTCCGTCAGGGCGGAAAGCTCCCGCAGCGCGTGGTCCTCCAGACGGAACAGGAAGATCTTGTTGACCGGGGCGGAAAGAATGTGCAGCATCGCCTGCAGGCAGGGACGCGAAACCGGCGCACGGCGGGTGTACCCCTCGGCGGGATTTTCGCAGGTCCTGCAGAAGATGTAGCCGTCGGTCAGTTCAAAGACGCTTTCCTGCATTTCCGAAAGCGGTTTCCCGCAGATCGGACAGCCGGAAAGGTCTGGCAGGTACCCGATCAGGGCGGCGAGCCGGAATTCGAAAGCGCTCTTGACGACCAGCGGGGGCGCGATGCGCTTCTCCGTCGCGTACAGCGCGTTGAGCAGCAGCCGGAGGATCTCCGCGCCCTCCTCCCCGCCGACCGACGAAACGGCGGCAAGCTCGCACAGGTAGCAGCCGAGCGCATAGGCGGTCACGTCCGAGCGCAGGTCGTAGAAATCCTCCTTCAAGGCGGATTCCTGCAGGGAATACAGGCCGTCCTTCTCGTTGAGCAGGAGGTCCGAATAGGCGAACAGCTGCGCCGAGCGCAGATTGGACGCCGACAGCTTCTTGACGCCGTAGGCGCGGACGTTCAGCACGCCCTCCTCCCCGGTCAGGATTTTCAATTGTTTATCGTTCTCGTTTCGGTCGCTCTCCGCGACGACGATGCCGGTGATCTTGTGCTTCATGACCCGCCGTCCTCCCGGTAGCCGAAATCCGAAAGCAGCGCGGGGCGGTCGCGCCAGTTCTCCTTGACTTTGACCCACAGGTCGAGGTAGACCCGCACGCCGAACAGCTTTTCCGCGTCCTCGCGGGCGTAGGTGCCGATCTTGCGAAGCATTTCGCCGTTTTTGCCGATGATGATGCGCTTGTGCGCGGCACGTTCGCAATAGATTTCCGCCCGGACGCTCAGTACGCCCTTTTTCTCCTTATATTCCTCGACGGAAACGGCGACGCCGTGCGGCACCTCCTCGTCGAGCAGGCGAAGCGCCTTTTCGCGGATGATCTCGGCGAAGATGCGCCGTTCCGGCTGGTCGGTGATCTCGTCGTCCGGGAAGAAATGCACGCTTTCTACGAGGAACGGCTCGAGCTCCTGAAAGAGCGCGTCCACGCCGTCGCCGGTCAGCGCGGAAAGCGGGATGAGCGCGTCGAACCGATACGCCTTGGAAAGCGACGCGATCTGCTCAGCGAGCTTGACCTTGTTCGCCTGGTCCACCTTGTTGAGCACCAGCAGCAGCGGCGAACCCGAAGCGGAATGCTTTTCGAGGGCGGCCTTTTCCGTCGCGGAAAGCTCGCTGCAGGCCTCGATGAGGAAGAGGATGACGTCCGAATCCGCGGAAGCGGCGCCGACCTGCTTCATCATGTACTCCCCGAGCAGGGTGCGCGGGCGGTGCAGCCCCGGCGTGTCGATGAACACGTACTGGTCCTCGCCCTTCGTCAGGATCCCGGTGATGCGGCTTCGCGTGGTCTGCGGCTTGCGCGAAACGATGGCGACCTTCTCGCCGAGCAGGGTGTTGAGCAGGGTGGACTTGCCGACGTTCGGTCGTCCGGTAATGGTGATGAATGCGGTTCTTGTCATGGATGTACGTCCTTTTTTCAACGTGTGATGCCGAGCGCGTCGAGCGTTTCCCGCTGCAGGCGCTCCATTTCCTCCCGCTCCGGCTCAGTCTCGTGGTCGTATCCGAGCAGGTGCAGGGCGGCGTGCGCCGAAAGGAAGCAGAGCTCCCGCTTGAGCGAATGCCCGTATTCCTCCGCATGCCGACGGGCGGTTTCGGCGGATATGACGATGTTCCCGAGCGACACCCACACCTGCGGCATGGAAAACTCCAGCATCGGGAAGGAAAGCACGTCGGTCGCACGGTCGACGCCCCGGTATTCCCGGTTGAGCGTGCGGATCTCCGCGTCGCCGCAGACGGTCAGCTCGATCTCGAATCGGTGCGACGGATAGCGTGCCTGTACGCAGGTGCGGATGACGCGCTTCATGAGCGTCAGAACCGTTTTCGGTACCGGGTACGCGGGGTCCTGCTCGATGTAGAACTTGATCATGTGCGGGACCTCCTTGCGCCTTCCCGGTTTCCGGCGTGGGATTCGTAGGCTTCGATGATCTTCTGCACGAGCGGGTGGCGGACGATGTCCTTGCGCGTAAAGCGGAAGATCTCGATGTCCTTGATGCCCTTCAGCACGTCGATGGCTTCGACGAGCCCGCTGTGGGACGGGTGCGGCAGGTCGATCTGCGTCACGTCGCCGGTGACGACCGCCTTGCTGTTGTTTCCGAGGCGGGTCAGGAACATCTTCATCTGCTCCGGGGTCGTGTTCTGCGCCTCGTCAAGGATGATGAACGCGTCGTCGAGCGTCCGTCCGCGCATATACGCGAGCGGGCAGATCTCCAGAATGCCTTTCTCCGCCGACCGCGCCGCCCCCTCGCTGCCGAGCAGCTCGCCGAGCGCGTCGTACAGCGGACGCAGGTACGGGTCGATCTTGCTTTGCAGGTCGCCCGGCAGAAAGCCGAGCTTTTCCCCCGCTTCGACGGCAGGGCGGGTCAGGACGATGCGGGAGACCTGCTTCTGCTTGAGCGCCGTGACCGCCATGGCGACGGCGAGGAAAGTCTTCCCGGTCCCGGCGGGACCGACGCCGAACACGAGCGTGTTGTCCCGGATCGCATCGACGTACTTTCGCTGCCCGACGGTGCGGGCCTTGACGGGTTTCCCCTTGCCGGTCAGGCAGATGCAGTCGCTGTAAAGCGCGGACAGCTCGTCCGAGCGGTCCTCGCGGATCATGGAAATGACGTACTGCAGGCTGTTCGGGTCGATGGTGCCGGAGAGGGAGGAGAGCTTTTGCAATTGCCGGATACAGGCGCACGCCTGCTCGACCTCCCGCTCGTCCTCGCCCTGTACCTTCACGCCGCCGTCCCGGCAGAGCACGACCACTCCGAATTCGTCCTCGAGCGCACGCAGATTGGAATCCAGCGTGCCGAACAGCTGCGCGAGGAATTCGACGGAAAGCTCCGTCAGATTTTTTTCGATCATATGGAACAGAATACCTTTTTCTTTCAGTTTTCCCGGCAAAAAGCGGGGACGTCTCCGCATCCCCTCCGCTCCGCGCGGAAGGGACGGATTCTTTCCACAATAGTATAACACAGTTTTTGCGGTTTGTCAAAGGAATTTCGCTTTTTCTCTTGACGAAATCTGTCTGTGTTACAATGATGTGTGACAAAAAGCAAAAAAAGAGTGGCGAATAGGAGAAACCTGTGGTAAGGTTAAG
>CANRIX010000003.1 GCA_947630765.1 uncultured Clostridia bacterium
GCGCAGCTCGGTTAGTTTACCACATCCCGAACCGTTTGTCAAGGGGTTTTTGCAAAAAATTTCGACTTTTTTTCGTCAAACCTTCCGCTCCCCTCGCGGCGTATTCGTATTCTATCACGCTTTTAGGGCTTTGTCAAGCCCCATTTTACGACATTCTTTCCCAATTCCACACCGATTTTTCGGGCATTCTGCATAACGGGTCGGTTTTTTGCCCACACTCCAAGCGAAAGGAGACGTTTCCATGACCGCTATCTTTATCCGCACCATTTTCATGTATGTTTCCATGATGCTGGTCGTCCGGCTGATGGGAAAACGGCAGATCGGGGAACTGCAAATGACCGAATTCATCTCCGCCGTCCTGCTTTCGGAGATCGCCGCCCTGCCGATCACCGACCGGGACATTCCGCTGCTCTACGGCATTCTGCCGCTGTTCGTCATCGGCTCGTTCGAGGTCGTCCTCGCCCTGCTCTGCCGGAAGTGCCGACCGCTCCGCCGCCTGCTGGAAGGCAAGCCGATCGAGCTGGTCCACAACGGGCACTACCTCCAGCGCAACCTGACGCGCACCCGTATCTCGCAGGAGGAGGTCGAAGCGCAGATCCGCATCAACGGCTACCGAGGCATCGAGGAGGTGGACTGCGTTTTCCTCGAGCAAACCGGCAAGATAAGCGTTCTACCCGTCAGGAACGCCCAAAACAGCGGCGGAAATCCCAGCGCCTGAACGCCGAAAGGAGTCTTATATAAATATGAAGCAATTTTTGCTCGCCGTCCTGCTGCTCGTGCTCGCCGTCACGCTGACCATCGTCAACGCCGCCGTCGTCCGGCGGGACGTCGACCGCCTGTCCGCCCTTGCCGCGCAGGACGACACCGAGCGGCTCTGCGCCGAGCTTGCGGAACGCGACGGCTTCCTCTCGCTGACCGTCCACCACGCCCTGCTCGAACAGATCCGCCAGCAGGCGAACGCCATGAACGCCTACCGCTCCGCCGACGAGGAGGGAATGCGGGCGGACTACCGCTCCGCCAAGGAGACCCTGTTCATGCTCCTCGACGAGATCCGCGTCGGAGAAAAATGCAGTATTGTTAACATTTTTTGACTTGACATTTGCTCCCATATGGAGTATCTTATTTCTACACCGTTTTTCGGCTTTTACAACTTTTTGACAACTTGCTGCAGACTTCCTGCGCACCGGCGTGCTACAATGGACCCGTAAGAAGCGCCCGCGGCCGCGCCGGAAAAGAGCGCGGCCGGAGACGCCGTATGGTCTGCGGCGGGTCCGGCGGTATTCGGTTCATTCCCGCGCTGCTTCGACGTCCTTGCCGCCCTCTCCGCCGCCTGTTGTCTGAACCTGTATTCAGTATATGGAACCGCACACCGAAAGGGGTACCCTATGGACAAGCCAAATTCCGACAAAATTCTACTCGCCCCCTCCCTGCTCGCCGCCGATTTCTCCCGGCTCGGCGAACAGCTGGCAGAAGTCCGGCGCGGGGGCGCCGCCTATCTGCATCTCGACGTGATGGACGGGCTGTTCGTGCCGAACATCTCCTTCGGCGTGCCGGTCGTCAAGTCCCTGCGCCCGCATTCCGACCTGGTTTTTGACGTACATCTGATGATCGACCACCCGGAGCGTTACCTTTCCGCCTTCGTGTCCGCCGGAGCGGACATCCTGACGATCCACTACGAAGCTACGGCGCATCCACGGGAAGCGCTCGAACAGATCCGCTCCCTCGGCGTGCAGGCGAGCATTTCCGTCAAGCCGGACACCCCGGTGGAAGTGCTTTACGACCTTCTGCCGCTGTGCGACATGGTACTGATCATGACGGTCGAACCCGGCTTCGGCGGGCAGAAATTCCGCCCGGAGCAGCTTGAAAAGGTCCGCAAACTCGTCCGCGAGCGGGAAGCGCGGGGGCTGTCCTTCCGCATCCAGGCGGACGGCGGGATCGGCGCGGAAAACGCGCGGGAATGCGCGGAAGCGGGCGTGGACGTCCTGGTCGCCGGAAGCAGCGTTCTGGGACAGCCGGACCCGTGCGAAGCGGCCCGCGCCGTCCTCCGTGCGGCAGAAGGGAGGGATTGACCCGTGGCACGCAAAACGAAAAAAGCCAGCCCCTACCTCTATGTCGCGATCGGGCTGATCGCCGTCGCGGTCATACTGCTGGTCACGATCCTGGTGCTTTCCGTCACTGAATACGGCGAACCCGGCGAATCTTCCGTCCCGGTCAGCGTCGGATCCCCGATCCCGTCGGAGCCGAACGAAAGCCAGACCCCGTCCGTCCAAACGTCCAGCGAGCCGCCGGTTTCCGTCGCCGAATCGTCGGACGAAAGCGAAGCGTCCAGCCAGCCTGTCAGCGTCGAACCGCCGGTTTCCAACGCGGGCGACTTGTCCGAACAGCCGGAAACGGCGAAAGCGTACGAGCAGACGGTCGGCAAGGCCTATTCCATCGACATGAACCCTTACGAGCAGTACGTCTGCCCGGCTGACCCGATGGAATACGTCTTCCTCGTCGATGCGTCGCACACGCTTGCAGCGGACTTCGAGCCGGCGGACCTCGTGTATATCAAGGACATGAAGCCGGGACGCCCGGACTATTACAGCAAGATGCGCGCCGTCGCGGAAAAGGCGCTCGAAGCGTTCTTGGAGGAAGGGCGCATGTACGGCATCGACGACGTGCTGGTCTCCAACGGCTACCGCTCCTACGGCAGCCAGGCGAACCTGTTCAACAGCTATATCGCCGAGGAGCGTGCGGCGCACCCGGACGAAACCGACGAGCAGATCGAAGCCCGCGTACTGGTCTATTCCCTGCGCCCCGGCACGAGCGAGCACCAGAGCGGTCTTTGCGTGGATATGCACAACCAGAAAAGCACCGACCTGTCCTTCGCCGGGACGGAAGCGGCCAAGTGGTTGGAAGCAAACTGCTACCGCTTCGGGTTCATCCTGCGCTACCCGGAGGACAAGGAGGACATCACCACCGTCATGTTCGAGCCGTGGCACTTCCGCTTTGTCGGGCGCGAGGCGGCGACCGAAATGCACGAACTGGGCATGTGCCTCGAGGAATACTGCGACTACAAGGGGATCCGCTGAGCCCGCACCCGCCGGAACGCCTTTGCATATGCTACCTGTGAAGGGAGGATATGACATGGCTTGCTTCGATTCGCTCTTTGGCAACGGCAACAACTGCTGGTGGATCATCATCCTGATCGCGATCGTACTTTGCTGCTGCTGCGGCTAAAGGCTCCCGGCATATGCTTGCTGCATACCCAAGAAAGGCCCTCGCTCCCCCTGCGGAGCGGGGACCTTTTTTTGCCGTATTGAGGAGGGACGTTTTTGCCGTGCAGAGGGGGAACGTTTGGGGGTGCCGGCACCCCCAAGCCCCCCTGACGCGCATTTGGCTGTCAACGGGGTTGACCCCCGAATGCGGGGCGTTTGCGAAATTTTTCCTTTCCGCCCCGAAGTTTCGCCCGTCGAAAAAACGCTCCGAGCGGTTTTCCGTATGCCGTCGCGTCCCGTTGGCAATACTACCCATGAAAGGACGTGACGAAAAGGATGAAACAGCCGTTTGTGATCAAGGCGCTGTATGTGGCGGTGCCGGCGGCGGTGATGTCGGCGGCGGTGGCGCTGTTCCGCTATATCGCGGTGCTGATGGGAATGTGACCCGAAATTCCCCCTTGATTTTTTGCGGAA
The DNA here is from genome assembly GCA_947630765.1 of uncultured Clostridia bacterium. Lineage (GTDB taxonomy): Bacteria > Bacillota > Clostridia > Oscillospirales > CAG-382 > Coliplasma. Next base: position 3,675 of record CANRIX010000003.1, read on the forward strand.
AGTTCGGTATAATAAAGAAAAGGAAGCAAAAAGGAAGGGATTTCCCGTGAGAGAACACATTTACACGATCGAGATCAACGACGCGTTCGACAAAAAGAACGGCACCTGCCCGCTATGCCTGCTGTACGCGAAGCTGGAGGAGGCGGAGCTGGACCTGATCCTCGGTGCTTCAATGATGGAGCCGGAGGTCCGCAAGGTGACCAACCGCAAGGGGTTCTGCGGGCGGCACTACCAGAAGATGTTCCCCCGCAAGAACCGGCTGGGCATGGCGCTGACGCTGGAAAGCCACCTCGACGAGCTGAAAAAAGAGCTCAAACCGGGCGGACTGCTTGCGCGGGACGCGGCGGAAAAGGGCGTCCGGCGGGCAGAAGAGCTCGGGCAGACCTGCTACGTCTGCGACCGCATCGAGGAAAAATTCTCGCGAGTGCTGGTCAACACCGCCGACCTGCACGCCGAGGAATCCGATTTCCGCAAGAAATTCAACGAGCAGAGCCACCTCTGCCTGCCCCACTACGCCCGGCTCCTGCGGACCGCCGCGAAGTGCCTCGACAAGAAAGCGTACAGCGACTTCGCCGAGGACGCCGCCAAGCTCGAAAGCGCCTACGTTTCCAAACTCAAAGACGACATTTCTTGGTTCTGCAAGAAGTTCGACTACAACTTTGAAAACGAGCCGTGGTACGACTCCAAGGACGCGGTCGAGCGCTCCATCCGCTTCCTTTCCGGCAACGTCGAACTCAAGGGCTGATTTTATGCCACACCGAAATTGACATAATTCGCCGAATTTTCCACAGGAGTTTTCCACTTTTCCACAGAGTTTTCCACATTACAAACCGCGTCAGGACAGGCTTTCGGGGTTGAAAAAGGGAAAACTGTCCACTTTTCCACAGAGTTTTCCACAAAAACGCATGGGATTATGTAAATCGACGTAAAAGAAAACCAAAAACCGGGGAGCCGTTTTCCCCGGTTTTTTCGTCAGAGCGTTGGACTATTCGGCTGTTTCCTGAACGATGCGGTCGCGCAGGGTTTTGACCAAACTGTCGAGTTCCGCGTCGTCGGCGCGCCAGAATTCGACCGGGTCGCCGGTCTTGAGCGTGATGCGGACGCGCTTGTACTCCGCAAGCTCGTGCAGCCCGTCCGGGCGAAACGCCTCGACCTGCGCGATGTTGTCAAACAGGACGGTACGGAGCAGCTCCTCCTGCTTCCCGTCGACCAGTCCGATGGACAGCGAGCCGATAAAGACCCGGTTCCGATCGAGCAGGTAAGCCGCGAACGAGATACGGTCGGTCCTGCGGTGGGTATCCTGCCCGACGCGCAGGCGCATGCCCTCGCCGTAGAGAAAATTGCGGGAATAGCAGATGCGATCCTCGGGAACGGCGACCGGGGCTTTGCCGCGTCCGTTTCCGCGATTCAGTTCCGTGTTGACATAGTCCGTGTATCGGGCGCGGAACGTCTTTTCGAGGTCGTTGCAGACGCCGTCGTACTCCCGATCCGTGACCGAGCGCGTGCTCGCGACGATCGAAACGACGACCGCGATGACGCCGATCGGACCGACGATCCAGTACAGCCACCAGATCCGCAGGAACAGCAGTCCCGCGCAGGCGACCGCCACGATAGCGCCGATCTTGGAGATCCAGCCCATCGTCGCGCCTGAGAAGTACCGCTCGTTTTGTTTGGTGTCGATTTGCATTCGATTTCACCGCCTTTCGGGGTACAGTATAGCATAATCTGCCCCGTCTGTCAATCAATTTTCGGTTGAACGGGACAAAAAGTTTCGCGGAAGCGGGCGGGAAGAAAAACACGGAATTCCCACTTGCATTTTGCCGAAGAATGTGCTATACTGTTCTGAAAGAACGAACGGGGGGACGGGAAGCGGTCCTATGGAAATCATCATCATCGGCGGCGGAAGCGTCGGGGCGGCCATCTGCTCGCAGCTCGCGACGGAAAAGCACAATATCACGGTCGTCGACCGCGACGCGTCGGCGCTCAACGAGATCGCCAACCTCTGCGACGTGTTCGGCGTCGAGGGGAACGGCGCGGACGTCGGCGTCCTGCGGAAAGCCGGCGCGGAAAAGGCGGACCTGCTGATCGCCGTCACGTCGAGCGACGAGGTCAACATTCTCTGCTGCGCGGCAGCGAAGAAGCTCGGCACGGGCCACACGATCGCCCGCGTCCGCAACCCGGAATATTCCGAGCTGATGCAGCTGATGCGCAGCGAAATGAGCCTTTCCATGACCATCAACCCCGAGCTCGCCGTCGCCCGCGAGATCTACCGTATGCTCCGCTTCCCCGCCGCCGCGAAGATCAACGCCCTCTGCCGCGGGCGGGTGGAAATGGCGGAATTCCGCGTGCCGGAGTCCTCACCGATCTGCGGGCAGACGCTCAACGACCTGCGCGCAAAGCTGCAGATCCGCTTCGTCGTCTGCGGCGTCCTACGCGGGGAACAGGTGTTCATCCCGTCCGGCGATTTTCGCGTCGAAGCGGGCGACCTGATCTGCGTGACCGTCCCGGACGAGGAAACCACCGAGTTCTTCACCGCCCTCGGCGGACGCAAAAAACCGATGCGGAACATCCTCATCGTCGGCGGCGGACGGGTCACCTACTACCTCGAAGCGCTTATGGAGAAGGGGCGGTACAACTCCACGGTCATCGAAAAGGACGAAACCCTCTGCCAGTCCATCGCCGAGCGGTTCGACTGCACGGTCATACACGGCAACGGCGTCCGGCAGGAGCTGCTGCTCGAGGAGGGGCTCGACCACTGCGACGCATTGCTCGCCCTGTCGGACCGGGACGAGGAAAACGCCATTGTTTCCATGTACGCCAAGACGCGTGGAGTCTCCAAGGCGGTCACGCTTATCCGGGCAATGCCCTACGTCGATTTCTTCAAGGGCGTCGGGCTTGACAGCATCGTTTCCCCCCGCACCTCGACCGCCACGCATATCCTGCGCTTCGTCCGTTCCATGACCAGCGTGCGGGATTCGGAGATCGAATCCCTGCACAGACTGCTTTCCGGGCAGGTGGAAGCGCTGGAATTCATCGTCAAGGAGGATATTCGCGGACTGACCGACGTCCCGCTCAAGCAGCTCCGCTTCCGCAAGGGGGTCCTCATCGCCTGCATCGTCCATCAAGAGCGAATCCTCATCCCGACCGGCGACGACGTCATCAGCAGCGGCGACACGGTCATCGTCATCACCGGCGAGCGGGTCCGGGGCATTCGGGATATCCTTTCCTAAGTATGAATTACCGCATGGTCGGATACCTGCTGGGTATCATCCTCTTTATCGAAGCGGCGCTGCTGGCCGTGCCGATGCTGACGGCATGGATCTACGGGGAGACGCTGCTGCCGTTCCTGTTCGCGGCGCTGCTGCTGCTGCTCGCGGCGATCCCGGCGCTGTTCTGCAAGCCGACGGAGAACCGCATCTACGCGAAGGAAGGGTTCGTCGTCGTTGGCGCGGCGTGGCTGCTGCTTTCGGCGTTCGGGGCGCTGCCGTTCGTGTTTTCCGGCGCGATCCCCCACTATATCGACGCGTTCTTTGAAACCGTTTCCGGCTTTACGACGACCGGGGCGACCGTTCTGACCGAGATCGAATCCCTGCCGAGAGGGATCCTGCTCTGGCGGAGCTTTACGCACTGGATCGGCGGCATGGGCGTGCTGGTGTTCATGCTCGCGATCCTGCCGTCCGCCGGCGGACAGGCGATCCACCTGCTGCGCGCGGAAACCACCGGGCCGACCAAGGGCAAGCTGGTCCCGAAGCTGCGGCATACGGCGCTGATCCTCTACGCGCTCTACTTCGCGCTGACCGTCCTGCAAACGGTGCTCCTGCTGCTCGCGGGACTGCCGCTGTTCGACGCGGTCACGACGGCGTTCGGCACGGCGGGGACCGGCGGATTTTCCGTCCGCAACGCCTCCATCGCCGCCTACAACAACCCGGCGGCGGAATGGATCGTCGCGACCTTCATGCTGCTGTTCGGCGTGAACTTCAACATCTACTTCCTGCTCCTGCTGCGCCGGGTCCGAACCGTCCTGCGCAACGCGGAACTGCGGGTGTACCTGCTGATCGCCGGGACGGCGACGCTGCTCGTCGCGCTCAACACCGCGCGTCTTTTCCAAGGCGTCGAGCCCTGCCTGCGCACGGCGTTCTTCCAGGTCACGACCATCATGTCCACGACCGGCTTCGTCACGACCGATTACAACCTCTGGCCGGACCTTTCTAAGACCATTCTCGTCACGCTGATGATCATCGGCGGGTGCGCCGGTTCGACGGCGGGCGGTCTGAAGGTCTCGCGGGTGATGCTGATCGTCAAGAATATGGCGCGGGAGGTCAAGCACATCATCAAGCCCCGCTCGGTCAACGTCGTCAAGCAGGACGGCGACGCCGTTTCGGTGGATACGCTGCACCACGTCAGCAACTACGTCACCATCTACGTTTTCATCATCATCGTCACGACGCTTCTGCTGTCCATCGACGGCTTCGGGCTGGAAACCAACCTGACCGCGACCCTCGCCTGCATCAACAACATCGGACCGGGACTGGGCATGGTCGGCCCGGTCGGCAATTTCGCCGCGTTCTCGTACGTTTCCAAGATCCTCCTGTCGCTCAATATGCTCATCGGGCGTTTAGAGATCCTGCCGCTGCTGATCTTCTTCACCCCGGCGACGTGGAATTTCAAGGGCTTCCGCCGCCTGCACAAAGCCTGAAAAATGCGGAATATCCGGCAAATTCTGTCGGGTTGCCCGTCTATCGAACGTCAAATGGGGGCAGGCATACAATAAAAATCGTTTCGGAGGCGGACATGCGCCGACTCCGAAACTCCTCAAGAGAAAAATGGCGATGGCGGCGTCAGAAGTGGCGCAAGCCGAGCCATTTTTCGACGAAAGGGGAGTATTCGGGGGGAAAACGCAGAGCAAGGCGACGCGTAGCGGAGACGACGTGATTGTGGTTCCCACCCGAAAACTATTGACAAAGTGGGAGAATTGTGCTATACTTCTCGGACTATGAAAATATAGAAAGTAAAATGGGAGGGGAACGCGATGGCGAACGGATCGGACAAGCGGATCGGACGCATGGGCGAAGCGGCGTGGCTCTTCGGCGTCCTGCTGTGCTCGCTCGGGGTGTGCCTGTCTGCGAAAAGCGGATTCGGCGTGTCGATGGTCGTCGCGCCGGCGTATGTGCTGCACCGCTTCCTGTCGCCGCACTTCGCGTGGGTGACGTTCGGGGCGGCGGAATACCTGCTGCAGGGCGTCCTGCTGGTCGCCCTGTGCGTTTCCATGCGGCGGTTCAAAAGGAAGTACCTGCTGTCCTTCGGCACCGCCGTCGTTTACGGCTTTGCGCTGGACGGTTGGCGATTGTTGTTCGGGACGGCGGTCTGCCCGCTCCTTTGGCAGCGGATCGCCTGCTGCGCCGCCGGGGCGTGCATCACGGCGTTCTCCATCGCCCTCTACCTGCGCACCTACCTGCCGCAGCAGGTCTACGAGCTGTTCGTCAAGGAGCTGACCGAACGCTACAACCTCCGCCTCGGGCGGGTGAAATGGTTGTACGACGCGTCCTCCCTGCTGTTCGCCATCCTGCTAATGCTCGCGCTGTTCCGGCGCTTCTCGACGGATATGATCGGCGTCGGGACGCTGCTGCTGACCGTCGTCAACACCCCGCTGATCACCCTGTCCAGCAAGCTGCTGGACCGTTTCTGCAGGTTCGACCCCGCCTTCCCGCGCTTCCGGGCGCAATTCGATAAGCTCTTCAACTGAACGACGCAAAGGAGTTCTTATGCTGTTCGGGAAACAAATCAACCGCTACTACCGCAAGTACGCGCCGGCACTGCTGCTCGGACTGCTCGCGCTGGTGATCGTGGACTACTTCCAACTGGTCGTGCCGGAGCTGTACCAAATGGTCATCAACGGTATCAACGACGGCACCGTGACGGTCGACGGCGTGACGCACGCCTTCGACATGGACTTCCTGCTGACGGAGATCTGCCGCCCGCTCCTGTTCACCATCCTGATGATCGTTTCCGGGCGTTTCCTGTGGCGCATCTGCTTCTTCGGGTCCGGCGTCCGCATGGAAACCGACCTGCGGGGGCGTATGTTCGACCATTGCAAGGACCTGTCCCCGCAGTACTACCAGGTCAACAAGGTCGGCACGCTGATGTCGCTGTTCACCAACGACCTCGAAACCGTGCAGGACTGCTTCGGCTCCGGGGTGCTGATGTTCTGCGACGCGCTCTTCCTCGGTGTCATGGCGCTGGTCAAAATGGCGCGGATGAACCCGCTTCTGACCCTGCTTTCGATGATCCCGATGGCGTTTCTGGTTTCCCTCGCGTCTATCGTCGGCAAGCGGATGCGGGAGAAGTGGGAGAAGCGGCAGGAGGCGTTCTCCGCCCTCTCCGACTATTCGCAGGAGAGCTTTTCCGGCATCGCGGTCATCAAGGCGTTCGTCAAGGAGACCGTCGAACTCATGGGCTTCCATAAGCGCAACGTGGAGAACGAGGAAACCAACATCGCCTACACCCGCATCTCGACCAAGGTCAATATTTCCGTCACGCTGTTCGTGGAATCGGTCATCTGCGTCATTCTCGGCTACGGCGGGTACCTCGTGCACGAGGGGATCTTCAACCCCGGGCAGCTCGTGGAATTCATCGGGTATTTCAATTCCATCGTCTGGCCGATCATGGCGATCTCCCAGCTGATCGAGATGCAGTCCCGCGGCAAGGCGTCCCTCGGGCGCATCACCGAACTGCTGACGGCGAAGATCGACGTCGCGGACGGCCCGGACGTGCGGGACGTCCCGCCGCTGACCGGCGAGATCGAATGCCGGCACCTGACCTTCCGCTATCCCGGCGCGAGCATCGACGCGCTGACCGACGTGTCCTTCACCATCCACGCCGGGGAAAACGTCGGCGTCATCGGAAAAACCGGCGCGGGCAAGACCACGCTCGTCGACCTGCTGTTACGCACCTACAACCTGCCGGACGGGACGGTGTTCCTCGACGGGACGGACGTCAATCGGATCCCGATCCGCACCGTGCGGAAGTACGCCGCCTACGTCCCGCAGGACAACTTTCTGTTTTCGGACACCATCGCCAACAACATCTCCTTCGCGTCCGACAGCGACGACCAAGCCGCCGTCCGCGCGTCCGCGGAGCTCGCCGACGTCCACGACAACATCGCCGAATTCCAGCACGGCTACGAGACCGTGCTCGGCGAACGCGGCGTGACCGTTTCGGGCGGGCAGAAGCAGCGCATCTCAATCGCCCGGGCGCTCATGAAGGACGCGAGCATTCTGATCCTCGACGACTCGGTCTCCGCCGTCGACGTCAAGACGGAAAAACGCATCCTCGAAAACCTCCGCCGCGTGCGGCAGGGCAAAACCACCATCCTGATCGCCCACCGCATCAGCACGGTCGAGCGTATGGATAAAATCCTATTTCTGGAGGACGGCAGGCTGACGGCGGTCGGCTCCCACGCGGAGCTGTACGAATCCTGCCCGTCCTACCGCACCATGGTCGAGCTGCAGCGCCTTGACGACGCGCAGGCCGCGGAAGGGGGCGAGTCCCGTGTTTGAATGGTATCCGCTCCTGCTCGTCGGGGGCATCGTCGGGGCGTTCGCCCTGCTGTTCTCCCTCGCGTACCTCGCCATCCGCCGCCAAAAGGAAGCCATCGGCTTCGACCGCAACATGAAGGACGGCGAGATCGTCCGGCGCCTGCTGCACTACGCCCGCCCGCACGTCCGGCAGCTGCTTATCGTGCTGCTGGTCATGCTGTTCTCCATCGCCTACGATATCCTCTCCCCGCTGCTCATCGGGCAGATCGAGGAGCTCATCAAGAACGACTTCCCGCTCTCGCGTCTCTTCGCGTCCGTCGCGGTCTACGCGGGCATCCTGCTGGTCTCCCTCGCCTGCACCTATATCCAGGCGATCCTGCTCCAGATCATCGGGCAGAAGATCCTCTCCCGGCTCCGCGAGGACCTGTTCGCCCATATCGAATCCCTCTCCCACGGGCAGCTCAACGAGATCCCGGTCGGCAAGCTGGTCACGCGTGTCACCAACGACACCAACGCCATTTCGATGATGTTCACCAACATCCTCGTGAATCTGGTGAAGAACTGCTTTGTCATCCTCGGCGTGCTGACGGCGATGCTCTGTCTGAACTACCTGCTGACGCTGATGGTGCTGTGCTTCGTGCCGTTCATCGTGCTGTTCACGGTGGTGTTCCGCAAATTCAGCCGCAAGGCATACCGCAAGGTCAAGGACGGCACGACCGACATCAACACCTTCCTGTCGGAGAACCTCTCCGGCATGAAGATCATCCAGATCTTCAACCGCGAGCCGGAAAAGAAGGCGGAATTCGACGGCAAGAACGCCGCCCTCGGCAAGGCAAAGCAGCAGCAGATCTTCGTATTCGGCATCTTCCGCCCCCTGGTCTATATGCTGTACATCTCCTCAGTGCTCTGCCTGCTCTACCTCGGCGGACGGGGGGTCATCCGCGACGTCAGCTTCCTCGGGCAGACCATCAACAGCGGGACGGTCGTCTCCTTCTATATGTTCATTTCCCGCTTCTTCAACCCGATCCAGAACCTCGCCGAGCAGTTTAATTGGCTGCAATCGGCGTTCGCCTCGGCGGAAAAGATCTTCTCCATCTTCGACCTCGTCCCCGACGTGCAGGACGCCCCGGACGCCGTCGAGCTCCCGCCCCTGCGCGGGGAGATCGAGTTCCGGCACGTCTGGTTCGCCTATGTGCCGGGCGAATGGGTGCTCAAGGACGTGTCCTTCCGGGTGGAAGCCGGGCAGATGGTCGCCTTCGTCGGTTCGACCGGCTCGGGCAAAAGCACGATCCTTTCCCTGCTCTGCCGCAATTACGACATCCAGCAGGGCGAGATCCTCGTCGACGGCGTGGACATCCGCACGGTGAAAATTTCCTCCCTCCGCCGCCAGCTCGGGCAGATGCTGCAGGACGTGTTCCTGTTCTCCGGGACCATTCGTTCCAATATCCTCCTGCGCAAGGAGGGCGTTTCGGACGAGGAGGTCATGGAGGTCTGCCGCTACGTCAACGCCGACCACTTCATCGACCGCCTGCCCGCGGGACTGGACGAGGAAGTCCGCGAACGCGGCAACAATTTCTCCGCCGGACAGCGGCAATTGCTCTCCTTCGCCCGCACGCTGCTCCACCGCCCCGCGGTCATGATCCTCGACGAAGCGACCGCGAACATCGACACGGAAACGGAACTGCTGATCCAGGATTCGCTCGAAAAGATGGCGAACATCGGCACCATGCTCATCGTCGCGCACCGCCTTTCGACGGTCCAGCACGCCGATCGGATCCTCGTGCTGTCCCACGGCGAGATCGTCGAGCAGGGCACCCACCAGCAATTGCTGGAGCAGAAGGGCCGGTATTACGAGCTCTACAAGCTGCAATATACCAAAAAGCAGCTGCAATCCGAAGCAGGATGAACCATTTTTCGGACCCGACGCGCCGTCGGGTCTTTCTTTTTGCGGATTTGTTCAAAATCGTTAAAAAAATACTTGCCAAACCCGAAAAAATATGCTATAAAGGAATTGGGGGTCCGAAGGGAAACAAAGAATAGGAGAAAGCATCCATGAAAAAGCCGCACTTTTCCGTGAGACGCGTCTTTTCGACGCTGCTCGCACTCCTTTTGTCGCTCTCGGCGCTCGCGGTCGTACCGTCCGCCGCCCCGGCAAAGGAGCCAAACGCAACGTATGACGTCCCGTTTGCCGAAGAATCCCCCGTCATTGACGGCGACGTCTCCGTCAAGGAATACGGAAGCCCGATGGTGGACTGGCTGGTCGCCGACGGCGCCGTCGACGGGATCGTCCTGTCCGATTACCTCATCGAGGACGACGCCGACCTGGAGATCGAGTTCTATTCCGTCTGGACGGATACCGACCTTTACCTCGCGTGGAAGGTCCACACGAAGTACGACTACCGCATCCCGGACGGCATCGCAGACAACAATATGTTCAACTACTGCTGCGTGCAGTTCATCCTGACGCCGGGTGCGCCGGACAACTCGAAGAAGGTCTACCAGACCGCCGAATGGTCGGGCGACTACCTTGAGATCGGGATGTGCCAGCGCAGCGACGGGCTTTCCTATAAGGTCTGCTGGAGCCAGCCGACGGCGGCGGGAAACGCCCTGAAACTGAATGACTGGGAATTCGCCGGTTCGCGTGACGACGACAAGGAGATCACGACCTACGAATGCCGTCTGCCGCTGGACAAGACCGGCATCGAAGCGAAGGGAGACGGCGCACAATTCGGGCTGACCTGGGCGGTCGGCGCGCAGGAGGACTACACAAAGACCAAAGGGCTTATCGAATGGCAGGACGCGATCATCAGCGGCAAGAACGCCGATAACGCGGCCGTCATGACCATGACCGGCTCCGGCGAAGGGCAGCAGAACGTGGAACTCGGCGTCGCCTCCCGCGAAAAGATGCCCCACGGCGACCTGCCGGACGGTCTGGAGGAGTCTCTTCTCCAAATCACCCTACTCGACCACCCTTCCGCCTCCGAGCAGATTACCCTGCTTTCTTCGCCGGACAAGGTGAATGAATACAACCCCAACTACTCCCAAACGCTCCTGCTGCGTCCGGAGGAGGACGACGGAGAACTCGAAGGCTACTACACGCTTCTCGAAAGCATCAACGGGTCCGGCAGCGCCGTTACATTCCAGGAAACACCACAGAAGGGCGACCTCGTCCTGCTGGTCCATTCGGACGATACCGCCGGAAGCACGGACGCCGGCAAAGCCCGTGCGCTCGCAAAGGATCTCGCCGTCGGGCAGCGGTTCTACCTCCACGGCGTGGAATGGAAGAACGATTCGCTTTCCTTCAAGTACAACAATGCGCAGCTCGCCGTCGTCGAGGACGATTCCATGAAGCTGATCGGCACATGGAAGTCCGCCGACGGGAAACTGCTCGTGCTGCAGTCCGGCGGAAAGGGGACGCAGGACGGCAAGGAGATCACCTGGGCGCTCGCGGAAGAAGGAAAACTGACCCTCGACGGCAAAACCGTCGCATATGCGCTTGACGGAGAAAAATTGACCCTCGACGGGGTGGAATACACGTCCGTCGTGCCGGGCAACTACACCAAGCTGCAGGCCGCCTGCAACACCGCGAAAGCCGAACTGGCGAAGACGACCGTTTACACCGCCGAAAGCCTCGACGCCCTGCAAAAGGCGTATGACGAGGCGCAGAAAGTCGTCGAAGCGACCTACGCCGCCGATGAGCAGAGCAAGATCGACGACGCGGAAAAGGCGCTGCAAGCCGCAATCAAAGCGCTCGTCAAGCAAGAAACGGACGGTTCCTCGTCCGCGTCCTCGCAGGCGTCCTCGCAATCGACCGCCGCAAGCGCGTCGTCCGCGGACGCTTCGGACGGTGAAGGCGGCGGTTTGTCCGGCGGAATGATCGCGCTCATCGTGATCCTCGCGGTCGCGGTGGTCGCCGCGGTCGTGGTCATCATCGTCGTCGTTCGGAAGAAGAAAGCGTAAAACTTTTTCGGGGGGGCAAACGCACAGGAAGGTTCGATTTTCGGGCCTTCCTTTCTTTTTTGGCGGTCGTATTTTGCCGCAAATGCGCACGTTCGCGGCGTTTTGCCCGGAAACCGTCCCCGCCGTGATGAATTTTTTCGCCGTACCTCTTGCAAATGCCGTCGAGTTGTGCTAAAATAGAGAAATGGAGGAGATTACGGTATGGAGCGAAAGAGCAAGATCAATTACTACCTCGACATCGCCCAAACGGTCGCGACGCGGTCGACCTGCCTGCGCAAGCATTACGGTGCCATCATCGTGCGGAACGATGTCATCGTGTCGACCGGCTACAACGGCGCACCGCGCGGACGGCAGAACTGCTCGGACATCGGCGGCTGTCTGCGGGACAAACTCAACATCCCACGCGGCGAACGCTACGAGCTCTGCCGCTCGGTTCACGCGGAGGCGAACGCGATCATCTCCGCCGCCCGGGAAAGTATGCTCGGCGCGGACCTCTACCTCTGCTGCGTCGACCCGCGTTCCGGCGCGACGGTCCCCGGCACGACGAGCTGCCAGATGTGCAAGCGGCTGGTCATCAACGCGGGGATCCGGCGGGTGTACGTCCGCGAGGACGGGGACGCGTATTCCGTCTATGAAGTCGAGGACTGGATCAAAAACGACGACAGCCTCGGGCAGATCGGGTACTGAAAAGGAGAAAAAAACATGTCAAAGCGCCTTCGCGCCCTGTCCGCCCTGCTTCTGTGCTTCGCGCTGCTGCTCGCGTCCTGCGGTGAAAAATGGGAGCCGACTGAGCTCGGTTTCCGCAATGAAACGACCGGCGTCGAATACGTCGCCTGCAACGTCATCGCGGTCAAGCCGATCGTCCGGGCAAGTTCCGAGCCATACTGCGAAGTGGACGGTGTGCCGTACTACGCGATCCGCGACGAAGAGCCGGAACAGTTCCTGTGCGATTACGACGAAAAGAGCCAAAGCAGCATCGTCTACCGCAGCAAGGATCTGCCGGACGTCACGATCGAAAACTTCAACGCCATCGCCGCGTGGCTGATGCTCGACGGTGCCATGCCGCTGATGGTCGCGCAGCTGTACGCGGACGACGAATACCTCGCCGAGGAACTGCGCGGACAGAACCCCTCGCAGGACACGGCGCTGGTCCGCCTAATCACGGACGCGCTGGTCAACGGACAAGCGCGGAACGTCCCGCAGGACACCTATTCCGACGACGACCTCTACTATTTCCGCCTGCTAAGCGCCGATTACCCCGGACTGTACTACAGCGTCTGCTTCTTCGGGGATATCTACGGGCGCTACTATGTGCAGGACATGGCGACCTTCCGCATCGCGGACGCCCCGCCGGAAATCGTCGCGTGGATCGTCGGAGCGAACGGAGATGCGATATGAAACGAAAAACCGTATGCCTGCTTCTGGCGCTGCTCGCGCTCCTGCCGGGTTGTCAGGCGAAATACTACCGGGAAACCTCCTCGGAGACGCTCTCCGTCGAGTCCCTGACGGATTCCGTCCCGCCGTTCGTGTTCGGGCAAAACGGATTCTACGACACCGCTTCGGACGCAGAGTATCTGCCCGTGCCGAAGGTGGAAGCGAAGGAACGGGGCGAGGAATACTTCTCCGACGGTGAAAAGACGCTCTACCGGGTGGAAGGGCTGCACGAAAGCTACTTCCTCATGGACGACGAAGGGGTCGTCTATAAGAACGCCTCCCTGCCGTGGATGGTCGAACCGGGCGAGGACGGCTGGGAAGACGACTATCCCGCCCTGACCTATGTCGGTTGAACTATATCCGCTGACGGCGGAACGCGTGCCGGAGGCGGCGGAAGTCGAAAAAGCCTGCCTCGAAACCGCGTGGAGCGCCCGCCAGCTCGCGGAATTGCCCCCGGAAGCGGTCTATCTGACCGCCGTCGCGGACGGACGGGTCTGCGGGGTCGGGTGTATGTACTGCGTCGGCGGCGAAGCGGAGCTGCAGAACCTCGCGGTCCTGCCGGAGTACCGGCGGCGCGGGGTGGCGCAAGCCCTGCTCGAAAGGCTGTTCGACGAAGCGCGGAAACGGGGCTGTGCAAGCGTATTTTTGGAGGTCGACGGCGGCAATCTCGCCGCACGGGAACTCTACCGCAAAAACGGCTTCCGGCAGGTCGGCGTGCGGCGCGGATTCTACCGCGGACGGGACGCGCTGCTGCTTCGGAAAGGATTGGAAACACCTTGAAACTACTCGGAATCGAATCCTCCTGCGACGAAACCGCCGCGGCGGTCGTGGAGGACGGGCGGAAGCTGCTTTCCTCCGTCGTCGCGACGCAGGTGGAGATCCACGCCCTCTACGGCGGCGTGGTGCCGGAAATCGCCTCCCGCGCCCATACGGAAGCGCTCTGGGGCGTGACCGAGCAGGCGCTGTCGGAAGCGGGGCTGACCCTCGCGGAGATCGACGCGGTCGCCGTCACCCATGCCCCCGGCCTGATCGGGGCGCTGCTGACCGGCGTATCCTTCGCGAAAGGGCTTGCGCTCGCGTCCGGCAAGCCGCTCGTCCCGGTGCACCACCTGCGCGGGCACGTCGCGGCGGTCTACCTGGTTTCCCCGGGGCTGGAGCCGCCGTTCGCGGCGCTTTGCGTGTCCGGCGGGAACACCGAACTGCTCGCGGTGGAGGGGTATACGTCCTACCGGCAGGTCGGCACGACGCGGGACGACGCGGCGGGCGAAGCGTTCGACAAGTGTGCGCGGGTGCTGGGGCTTCCCTATCCGGGCGGCGCCGCCATGGATAAGCTCGCGTCCGCGGGAAATGCGGACGCCTACCCGTTCCCGGAAGGAAACGTCAACGGCTGCCCGTTCGATTTCTCCTTCTCCGGGCTGAAGACCGCCGTCATCAACACGGTCCACACCGCGACCCAGCGCGGGCAGACGCTCGACGACGCCTTCCGCGCGGACATCGCCGCGTCCTTCACCAAGGCCGTCGTGCGGACGCTGACCGACCGGCTCGAACTGCTGTTGCAGAGCGAACCGACCCTGCGGGACGTGGTGCTCTGCGGCGGCGTGGCGGCGAACTCGCACCTGCGTTCCGCCTGCGCGGACCTCGCGTCCAAATACGGGCGGACGCTGCACCTGCCGCCGCTGAAGCTGTGCGGCGACAACGCCGCGATGATCGCGTCGCAGGGGTACTACGAACTGCTCGCCGGGCATACCGCCGGCGCGACGCTCAACGCCCACGCGACCCTGTCGATCGGCGAATAAGGAGGAAAACGGACGGATGGACGGCAATCTGCCCCGCTGGGCGAAGCGGGCGAAGGAACTGGACCTGCTGCGCGGACTCGCGGTGCTGCTGATGATCGCCGACCACTTCTTTTTCGACCTTTGGGGGCTTCTGCCGGATCTTTTTTCGACCTATCCGAAACCTCTCGAAACGCTCGGGCGGTCCTACTGGAACTGGGAAGTCCGCGCCGTCGTGCGGCCGGTCGTGCTGTTCGTGTTCTTCGCGCTGACCGGGGTCTGCTGCTCCTTTTCGCGCAGCAATCTCGCACGTGGGGGCAAGCTGTTCGCGGTCGCGATGGTGCTGACCGGCGGGACCTTCGTCGTCGGAAAGCTGACCGATTCCCCGGACCTGACCATCGCTTGCGGCGTACTGCACTGCATCTCGATCGCCCTGCTGCTGGTCGGGCTCTGCGAAAAGCTCCGCATGAACAAATGGGTCTATCTCGCCGTCGGGCTTTCGCTTTGGGGGTTCGGCGTCGCCGTCGACCTGCTGGTCCAGCCGGGGCTGACGCCTTACGGCGCGGAGCCGCTGCTCCCGCTGCTGGTGAAGTCCTTCTTCGGGTTTGCGATGTGCGGGTCGGACAGTTTCTCCTTCCCGCTGGTCTGCGGACAGATCTTCGTCGGGGTGTTCCTCGGAAAACAGTTCTACCCCGAACGGAAGTCCCTGCTCAAAAGCCCCTACCGCAACCACCCGCTGACCTTTCTCGGGCGGCACAGCCTGTGGGTCTATTTCGCCCACCAACTGCTCCTGCCGGTGCTGACGGCGGGGGTGCTGCTCGCGATGGGGTACACGCTGGCCCTTTAATTCTCTGTGAAAAGGTGATGCTTCCATGGCGGAAAGCCTGTACGAACGCCTGGCGAACAACCGGGACAGTTCCTCCCCGGCGCTCTACTACGAAAACAAACGCATTTCCTACCCCGTTCTCCTGCACCGGGTGCGCCAAATGGCGGGCTGGCTCCGCCGCCTCGGCGTGAAAAAGGGGGACGTCGTGACGGTGTCCCTGCCGAACATTCCGGCGTGCGTCTACGCGCTGTACGCGCTGAACATGGTCGGGGCGGTGCAGAACATCATTCACCCGCTTTCCCCGGTTTCGGAGGTCATTCGCACCGCCGACGACACGGACAGCACGCTCGTCCTGCTGCTTTCGACGACCTATCGCGAGAATCGGGAGCTGTTCCGCGCAAGCAAGCGTCGGTTCGCCTTCGCGAACCCCATGTACGAGCATTCCCTGCATATGCGCCTGCTCTGCCGGCTGCAATACGGCGCCGTCCCGGAGAGCGACCGAATCTTCGACCTCGACCGCTTCCGCCGGGAAGCGGAATGCACCGCATGCACCCCGCCGGACAGCGCCTCTCCGTCCGTCCTGTTGCATTCCGGCGGGACGACCGGGTACCCGAAGACCATCGAACTGAGCGACGACGCGATCAATTCTCTCGTCGCGAAGGCCGACGACCTGCTGCCGAACGGCATGAAGAACCGTTCCATGCTCGCGGTCCTGCCCGCCTTCCACGGGTTCGGGCTGGGAATGGGGATCCACGCCCCGCTCTTCTGGGGGGAATCCTGCGCCCTGATGACCCGCTTCAGCCTCAAAAAGACCGTCCGCTGGATCAACGAGGGAAAGATCAACTTCATCATCGGCGTGCCGCTGCTCTATCAGAAGCTGATGAAGGAGCCGTCCTTCCTGAGCGCACGGCTGGACCGGCTGGAATGTGCGTTCATCGGCGGCGACAACGTCCCGCAAAGCCTGATCACGTCCTTCAACCGGCTCATGGAGGAGAAAGGCTCCCCCTGCCGGATGCTGGAGGGGTACGGGCTGACCGAAACCGTCACGGTCTGCACGGTCAATACGATCGCGAACTTCCGCGCTTCTTCCGTCGGGAAGCCGCTGCGCGGGATCGCGCTTTCGATCCGCGACGAGGACGAAAATCCCCTGCCGACCGGCGAAATCGGCGAAGTCTACGTCGCCGGGGACACACTGATGAACGGCTATCGGAACGACCCGGAAGCGACCGCCCGTACCATCCGAACGCTCGACGGAAAAACGTGGATCCGCACCGGCGACCTCGGGTACCTCGACGAGGACGGCTACCTGTTCCTCAAGGGGCGCAAGAAGCGGGTGTTCAAGGTCGCTGGGATCAACGTCTACCCCGCCGAGGTCGAACGCATCGCGACGGACCTGCAGGAGGACGTCTACGACGCCGCCTTCGTGCTGTTTGAAACGCCGAAACCCCATACGGTGCTGTTCCTGGTGCGGAACAAGCATTCCGAGCGGAGCGAGGAGGAAATTCGCTCCATCCTGCGTGCCCGGCTGGAGGAACGGCTGCTGAAGTACAGCCTGCCGCAGCGCATCGTCTTTCTCGACGACTTCCCCAAGACTGCGGTCGGAAAGACCGATCACAAGGCGTTCCGCGACGTCGGCGAGGAGGAGAACGCATGAAACTGCTGCTGCTGCCCCACCCGCTGCGGGCGGAAACCGTAGCGTTCTGCGCCGAATTGGCGGGATTCCTCAAGCGAAACGGGCACACCGCCTGCGCCCTGCCGGACGGGATCCAACCGCTGCGGCAGGCGGGCGCGGACCTGCCCGCGTTCGACGGGCAGGCGGACCTCGCGGCGGTCGCCGGCGGGGACGGCGCGGTGCTGCGGAGCGTGCGGGCGCTGCTCGCGTATGACCTGCCGGTCTGGGCGGTCAATTTCGGTCGCGTCGGCTACCTGACCGACTGCGAACCGGCGGACGCATTCGCGTCCTTCCGCAAACTGCTCGCCGGGGACTGCCTGATCGAGCGCCGCATCCTGCTGGAAGGCGAAGCGGAAAATCCCGGCGAACCGCCGCGCCGCTTCCTCGCGCTCAACGAGGCGGTCATTCACCGTTCGGCGCTCTCGCGGGCGCTCCGGCTGGAGCTCTCCGTCGATCAAAACCTGCTGCAGACCTTCCCGGCGGACGGTCTGATCGTCGCGACGCCGACCGGCTCGACGGCGTACAACCTGTCCGCGGGCGGACCGATCCTGATGCCGGAATCCGGCAACCTCGTCGTGACCCCGGTCTGTCCGTACACCCTCAACAACCGCTCGCTGGTCGTGCCGGGGACGGACACGGTCGGCGTCCGCGTTTCCCTGCCCCCGCCGGAAGGCGGCGGGGAGGACGGGCTTCCCCTGCTGACCGCCGACGGCTGCGAAAAGCTGCCGCTGCGCGACGGGGCGCTCGTCACGGTGCGGCAGGCAGAAAAGACATTCCGTCTGGTCCGCACGTCCCGCGACAGCTTCTGCCGCACGCTTCAGCAAAAACTCGCCAGAACCCTCTGAACCAAGCCCTTCGGAAGTAAAGAAAGGATCAACCGTTTATGTACCGCATCGTTTCCAAAACCCCCCTCAACCCCACCGTCACCCGCATGGAGATCGAAGCCCCGTTCGTCGCCCGCAAGGCGAAGCCCGGGCAGTTCATCATCCTGCGCGTGGACGAAAACGGGGAACGCATTCCGCTGACCGTCGCCGGGTGCGACCGCGAAGCGGGGACCGTGGAGATCATCTTCCAGGTCGTCGGCGCGACCACCGAACTGCTCAACCGCAAGCAAGCGGGCGAATCCATTCAGGATTTCGTCGGCCCGCTCGGCGTTCCGTCCAAGCTCGACGGACTGAAAAACGTCTGCATCGTCGGCGGCGGCGTCGGCTGCGCCATCGCCCTGCCGCTCGCCCGTGCGCTGCACGAAGCGGGCGCGAAGGTCACGTCCGTCATCGGCTTCCGAAGCAAGGACCTGCTGATTTTGGAGGACGACTTCCGCGCCGTTTCCGACCGGCTGTTCGTCATGACCGACGACGGTTCCTACGGCGAAAAAGGCAACGTCTGCGTCCCGCTGAACGACCTGTTCGCGCAAGGCGAGACCTTCGACGAGATCATCGCGATCGGTCCGCTGATCATGATGAAATTCGTCGTCGAAGCCGCCCGACCGACCGGGATCCCCTGCACGGTCTCGATGAACCCGATCATGATCGACGGCACCGGCATGTGCGGCGGCTGCCGCCTGACCCTGCACCGCGACGGCAAGCCGGTCACGAAGTTTGCCTGCGTAGACGGGCCGGACTTCAACGGGTACGAGGTGGACTTCGACGAAGCGATGTCCCGCGGAACGATGTACCGGGAATTCGAGCAGGAAGCCCGCGAGCGGGTCTGCAACCTCTACCGCACCCAAGGCTGAAGCGCAAGAAAGGAAGAAACCCATGTCTGTCAAACCGAATCTTTCCCCGAAAAAGAATCCGATGCCCTCGCAGCCGCCGGAGGTGCGCGCCCACAACTTCCTGGAAGTCGCGACCGGCTACGACGAAGCGACCGCCGTCGACGAAGCGCTGCGGTGCCTGCATTGTAAAAATATGCCCTGCGTATCCGGCTGCCCGGTCAACGTGGAGATCCCGGCGTTCATCGAAAAGGTCAAGGAGGGCGACTTCGAGGGCGCCTACCAGATCATCAGCCGCACCTCCTCCCTGCCCGCCGTCTGCGGACGGGTCTGCCCGCAGGAAACGCAGTGCGAAGCGAAATGCGTTCGCGGGATAAAGGGCGAGCCGGTCGGGATCGGTCACCTGGAGCGGTTCGTCGCCGATTGGCACAACCTCCACAGCGATCAACCGGTCGAGCGTCCCGCCCCGAACGGGCATCAGGTCGCCGTCGTCGGTTCCGGCCCCGCGGGGCTGACCTGCGCGGGGGACCTGGCGAAGAAGGGGTACGCCGTGACCGTCTTTGAAGCGCTGCACACCGCCGGCGGCGTGCTGGTCTACGGGATCCCGGAGTTCCGCCTGCCGAAGGAGATCGTCCGCAAGGAGGTCGAAAACCTCTCGGCGCTCGGCGTGGACGTGCAGACGAATATGGTCGTCGGCAAGACGCTGACCGTCGACGAGCTGTTTGAAATGGGCTTTGAAGCGGTGTTCATCGGCTCCGGCGCGGGACTGCCGAACTTCATGGGCATTCCGGGCGAAAGCCTGAAGGGCGTCTATTCCGCCAACGAATTCCTGACCCGCAGCAACCTGATGAAGGCCTACGAGGAGCACCCGGTCACGCCGATCCGCAAGGGCGGCAGGGTCGCCGTCGTCGGCGGCGGCAACGTCGCGATGGACGCGGCGCGGACGGCGCTCCGGCTGGGAGCGGAAAAGGTGTACATCGTCTACCGGCGTTCCATGGAGGAGCTTCCCGCCCGTCGGGAGGAGGTCGAGCACGCGGAAGAGGAAGGCATCGAGTTCCGCCTGCTCAATAACCCGGTCGAGGTGCTCGGCTACGAGAACCCGTCCGACCGCCGTGACCCGAAAAACGGCTGCGTGACCGGGCTGAAATGTATCCGCATGGAGCTCGGCGAACCCGACGAGCGGGGTCGCCGCCGTCCCGTCCCGGTGCCGGGCAGCGAGTTCGTGCTGGACGTGGACACCGTCGTCATCGCCATCG
Source organism: uncultured Clostridia bacterium (assembly GCA_947630765.1). Lineage (GTDB taxonomy): Bacteria > Bacillota > Clostridia > Oscillospirales > CAG-382 > Coliplasma. The sequence goes on from CANRIX010000003.1 coordinate 23,841, forward strand.
GCACGTCCCCGAACCCGCTGATCAAGTCCACGACGGAGGGGCTTTCGGTCAATCCACGCGGGGGCATCATCGTCGAGGAAGCGACCGGCGCGACCACGCGGGAGGGCGTGTTCGCCGGCGGAGACGCGGTGACCGGCGCGGCGACCGTCATTTCCGCCATGGGCGCGGGCAAGGTCGCGGCGAAAGCAATCGGCGAATTCCTCTCGAAATAAACCTGATTTTGGCGTTCCGCCGGGGCTTTTGACGGCTCCGGCGGAAAATTTTTCCCCTTTTTTAGAAAAAATCATTAGAAACCTATTGACAATCACATGATTATGTGCTATTATCGTATGCGAAGGGAGGCGCAGGGAATGGAACTGCAATTTCGGAACATCTGCAAGAGCTTCGGGGAGAAACGCGTCCTGCGGGAGGTCAGTTTTACCGCCGAAGGCGGGAAGGCGTTCGGTCTGCTCGGGCGGAACGGCGCGGGAAAAACCACGTCCATTCGGATCCTTATGAACGTCTTTCCGGCGGACAGCGGGGAGGTCCTGCTCGACGGCGAACCGATCCGGCGGGAGATCCGCACGTTCGGCTACCTGCCGGAGGAACGCGGGCTTTACCCGAAGAAAAAGGTGCTCGAACAGCTCACCTATTTCGCCGAACTCAAGGGCATGGCGCGAAAGGACGCGATCCGCGCCGTCGACGGCTGGCTGGAACGGCTCGGCATGGCGGACTGCCGGAACAAGCGGCTGGACACCCTCTCGAAAGGCAACCAGCAGAAGATCCAGCTGATCACCGCCCTCGCGCACGATCCGCCGATCATCATCCTCGACGAGCCGTTTTCCGGGCTCGACCCGGTCAACGCACGGCTGCTCAAGGACGTCGTGCGGGAGGAGATCGCCCGGGGGAAGATCGTCCTGTTTTCCAGCCACCAGATGAACTATATCGAGGAATTCTGCGACAGCATCGCCATCCTCAACGGCGGGAAGGTCGTGCTTTCCGGCAATCTGCAGAAGATCAAGCGGGCGTACCCCCGCGACCGGCTGACCGTCCGTTCCCGGCAATGCGGGGAGATTTGCGCCCTGCTCGGCGAACGCTGTACGCCGGACGGTCCCGACGGACTGCTGATCCGCCTGGATTCCCCCGACGACAAGCCGGAGGTCATGCGGACGCTGACGGAGCGGTTCGACCTCGACGAGCTGCGCGTCTTTGAACCGTCGCTCAACGACATTTTCGTCTCCTGCGCGACCGAAAAGGCGTAGGGGGAAGGAGGGAACCGACCCATGAGACAGTTTCGGAAGATCTTTCGCTTTGAAACGGTCAATCTGCTGACCAAAAAGGTGTATATCGGCGTGACGCTGTTCCTGATCGCCGTCATCGTCTGCGTGACCTTCTTTCCGCGTGTCGCGGCGCTTTTCGCGGACGACGAAGAAGAACAGAGCGGGACGGCGGAAGCGCTGCTGGTCGCCGGCGTGCCGGAGGGCGGCGAGGAAACCGTCCGGCAGGTGTTTTCCGGCGCGTTCCCCGGCGCGGTCGTGCAGATTCGGAACGACGTGCCGAACCGGGACGAATTGGATGGACTGCTGACCGACGGCGGGATTTCCTGCGCCTTCCTGCTCGACGGCTGGACGTCCTACACCTACTGCGTCGAGAACCTCTCGATGTACGATTACAACACCACCGTCGCGGACGAGGCGCTGCAGACCGCCTACCGCATGAACGCCCTGACCGCGAGCGGCGTCCCCGCCGACGAAGCGGCGAACATCCTCTCGACGCCCGTGACCCACGAAACGCTCGCCATCCGGGCGGTCCAGGCGGAAAATTACCTCTACACCTACGTCATGATCTTCGCCCTGTACATCGTCATCATGGTCTACGGGCAGATCATCGCGTCCAACGTCGCCGCCGAGAAGAGCTCGCGGGCGATGGAACTGCTGATCACCAGCGTCGACCCGCTCAGCATGATGTTCGGCAAGGTGCTCGCGTCCTGTCTCGCCGGGTTCGTGCAGCTCGCGGCGGTGTTCGGGACCGCCCTCGTCTGCTTCCGGCTCAACGCGTCCGAATGGGAGGACCTGCCGGTCATCGGGGGGCTGTTCAATATCCCCGGCGGGCTGTTCGCCTACCTGCTGCTGTTCTTCGTGCTCGGTTTCCTGTTCTACGCGTTCCTCTACGGGGCGGTCGGCTCGACGGTTTCCAAGCTCGAGGACGCGAACACGGCGGTCATGCCGGTCACGATGCTGTTCGTCATCACATTCGTCGTCGTCATGACCGGCATCAGCGGGGACGCCATGATCGACGGGACGATGATGCGCGTCTTCTCGTTCCTGCCGTTCTCATCGCCGATGGCGATGTTCGCCCGTATCGCGATGGGGCAGGTCGCGGTCTGGGAGATCGTCCTGTCGCTGTCCCTGCTGACCGCCTCGGTCGTCGGGGTCGGCGTGCTCTCTGCGAAGATCTACCGGGTCGGCGTCCTGCTGTACGGCGCACGCCCGAAGCTGCGCGACCTGCTCAAAGCGGTGCGGAACGCATGAAAAAACACCTGTACCTGCTCGGCGGTCCGATGGGCGTCGGAAAAACCACCGTCTGCCGCCTGCTGCAAGGGCGTCTGCCGAACTGCGTCTTTCTGGACGGCGACTGGTGCTGGGACGCTCGCCCGTTCACCGTCAACGAAGAAACCAAGCGGATGGTGCTGGACAATATTCGCCATTTGTTGGGGAATTTCCTGCGATGCACCGCCTATGAAAACGTCCTGTTCTGCTGGGTCCTGCAGGAGCAGACCGTCTGGGACGAACTGCTCTCCCTGCGGGAAGCCGCGGACGTCGACGTGACCTGCGCCGCCCTGCTCTGTTCGCCGGACGCGCTCAAAGACCGCCTGCGTCGGGACATCGACGCGGGACTGCGTCAGCCGGACGTCCTCGCGCGAAGTCTGGAACGGCTCCCGCTCTACCGCGACCTGCGCGTCCCCACGCTGGACACCACCACCCTCACGCCGGAACAAGCGGCAAACGCCGTCCTGCACATGGCAACGAAAACCCCGTAAGGAAAGGAGTGAACCCTATGCCGTTCACCACGGAAGAACAGCAACGCTACGCAAGACACTTCGTCCTGCGGGAGATCGGCCCGGACGGGCAGGAAAAACTTCGCTCGTCGAAGGTGCTCGTCATCGGCGCGGGGGCGCTGGGCGGGACGGCCCTGCTCTACCTCGCGGCGGCCGGGGTCGGCACGCTCGGCGTCGCGGAATTCGACCGCGTGGAGCTGTCCAACCTCCAGCGGCAGACCCTCTACACCGCTTCCGACGTCGGGCGGGACAAGCTCGACGCCGTCGTCGCGGCGATCCGCGAGCGCAACCCGTATGTGACCGTCGTCCCCCACCGCGGACGGGTCACCCCGGAGACCCTGCCCGCCCTGCTCGAACCCTACGACTTCGTGCTGGACTGTACCGACCGCTTTGAAACCAAATTCCTCATCAATGACGCCTGCGTTTTGGGGCGTAAACCCTATTGCCACGCCGGGGTGCTTCGGTTCGAGGGGCAGGTGCTGACCTATCTGCCCGGAAAAGGTCCCTGCCTGCGGTGCCTGCTCGGGAGCGTCCCGACCGGCGCGCCGACCTGCGCGGAGAGCGGCGTACTCGGGGCGGTGACCGGGGTCGTCGGCAGTCTGCAGGCGCTCGAAGCGGTCAAGTACCTGCTCGGCGTCGGGGAACTGCTGGTGGGGCGGGTGTTTCGGTTCGACGGGCTGACGATGGAGGTCCGCGTTTCCCCGTTCCCGCACCGCGACCCGGACTGCCCGGTCTGCGGCGAGCATCCGACCGTCCGTTCCCTGACGGCGTCCGGCGTCCGCGAACAGTACGACCCCGCCGGCTGCGGGACCGAAGAACCGGCGCGGGAAATGGATTTCCGCACGTTCCTCCGCACCCGGACGGAAAGCGACCTGCTGCTCGACGCACGGGAGGACGGACTGCGGAAATTCGGCGGCATCCCCGGGTCGCTTCCCTACCCGGCGGACGACGGGGGACTGCCGACGGACCGCCGCATCTTCGTCTACTGCCAGACCGGCGAAAAGAGCGCTTCCCTGGTGCGCCGACTGGCCTCGCGGGGGCTCGACGCCTACAACCTGACCGGCGGATTCCGCGCGTACCTGCGTTTGGACGATTCCACGTCTTGACAGGTCGAAAAATTTGTGCTATAGTGACTGTATACAGAATGTTGATCGGGAAGGAGCCCCTATTGCCATGAAACAGTTCCGCATCGCCATCCTCGGACAAGGCCGGAGCGGCCGCGACATCCACGGGATGCACCTGCAAAAGGACACCGAGCGCTTCCGCGTCGTCGCCGTCGTCGACCTGCTCGAAAAGCGTCGCGAACGGGCGGCCCAGGAGTACGGCTGCGACGTATACGAGGATTACACCGCCCTGTTCGACCGGGACGACATCGATTTGGTGGTCAATTCCACCCCAAGCCACCTGCATTACGCCATTTCCAAGGATCTGCTCGAACACGGCTTCAACGTCCTGTGCGAGAAGCCCTGCGTCCCGACGGTCGCGGAATTCGACGACCTGTGCGAAACGGCGAAGCGGAAAAACGTGCATTTTCTGGTCTTTCAGCAGAGTCGGTTCGCCGATTACTTCCTGCAGGTCAAGAAGGTCATCGCCTCCGGCAAGCTCGGACGCATCGTGCATATCGGTATCCAATTCAACGGCTTTGCCCGCCGCTGGGACTGGCAGTGCTGCCTCGACCGCAACGGCGGCAACCTCGCCAACACCGGACCGCATCCGCTGGATCAGGCGCTCAATCTGCTGGACGCATACGACCAGGAGCTGGGCATTTTCTGCAAAATGGATCGCTGCAACACCTTCGGCAACGCCGAGGACTACGTCAAGCTGATCCTGACCGCCCCCGACCGTCCGCTGATCGACCTCGACATCTCCTCCTGCGACGCCTACCCGTCCTACACCTACAAAGTGGAAGGCACGCGGGGCACGCTCAAGGGGGATATGAAGCGACTGGAATGGAAGTATTTCAAGGAGGAGGAAGCCCCCAAGCAGACCCTCATCCGCACGCCGCTCTACGTCGACGAGGAGCAGCACCCCGCCTACTGCGTCGAACAGCTCAAGTGGTACGAGGAAAGCTGGGAGGGCGACCCGCAGGCGCCGTTCATCGCCGCCGTGCAGACCTATTACGATCAGGTCTACGAGCTTCTTTCCAACGGACGCGAGCACGACATCAAGCTCTATCAGGTCCGCCAGCAGCTTGACGTCATCCGCAAGTGCCACGAGAGGAACCCCCAGATCAACTGACGCGGGAGGTATGGTATGGTTTCCCCGTTCTACCGTGCGATCCGTTCCGCCTACCGGCAGAAGGTCTATCCCCGTGCCGACGGGGACGGTGCGGTGTTCTATTACGACGTGGGGGATTTTCCCGGGCTCACGCGGCGGGACTACCCCTTCCGTTCCTCGCGCGGGCACGCGCTCGCCGGGTGGCTGTACTTCCGCGGGGAGGTGCGGACCGACCGGCTGGTCGTGTTCGACCACGGCATCGGTTCCGGGCACCGGGGGTATTTGCGGGAGATCGAACTGCTGACCCGGCAGGGGTACACGGTGTTCGCCTACGACCACACCGGCTGTATGGAGTCCGGCGGGGAGGATACCGGCGGGCTGTGCCAGTCGCTGATCGACCTCGACGACCTGCTGACTACCCTGAAGGCCGACCCGGCGTTCCGCGAAACGGACTTTTCGGTCGTCGGGCACAGCTGGGGCGGGTTCGCCGCGCTCAACATCGCCGCGTTTCACCCGGACGTGACGCACGCCGTCGCGTTCGCGGGCTTCCGTTCGCTCGCCTGTATCCTCGGGCAGACGCTCGACCGTTTCCCGCTGAAACGGTACTGCAGGCGCATCCTGCGCGAGGAATGCGACCGAAATCCGCGCTACGCCGAGATCGACGCGCTGGAAACGCTTCGGAACGCGAAAACCAGGGTGCTGATCGCGCATTCCGCCGACGACCCGGTTGTCAGCTTCGAGCGGAACTTCCTGCCGCTGCAGCACGAACTGGGGGAGCGGGACAACCTGACCTTCCTGCGCGTCGACGGCAAGCGGCACAACCCGCACTACACGCGCGACGCCGTCGCCTACAAGGACGCGTTCTTCAAGGAATACCGCGATGCGCAGAAGCGGCACGCCCTGACGACCGACGCAGAAAAAACCGCCTTCCGCACTCGGTACGACTGGGCGCGCATGACGGCGCAAGACGAAACCGTTTGGCAGACCGTGTGTGAATTTCTGGAATCCTGAAACGCATAAAAATCGGACGGCATGAATCGCTCATGCCGTCCTTTCGTTTGTCAAAAATTCCAAAGAGAAATACAATAAAAATATCGCCCCGTAGGCGGACATGCGCCGCCGAAGGGGCACCTTAAGAGAAAACCGGCGAAGGCGGCGTCAGAATTGGCGCAAGCCGAGCCGATTTTCGACGAAAGGGGGGGTAATTCGGGGGGAAAACACAGAGCAAGGAGGAGCTGCGACAAAGTCGCTAGCGACGCCGCCGTGATTGTGTTTGCCACCCGAAAAGCATACGCGTTTCCCAGCGGCTTTTTCCCGTGCAGAGCGATTCCCACTGACACCCGCCGCAGACGGACGGACGCTTCCCCGGCGAAAGGACGCGCTCCTGCACCCGCCGGACGAAATCGCCGAACGGCAAAACCGCATCCTCCCGCAAACCGCACAACGCCAACACGGCGCGGTCATATCCCGCGACCTTCTCCGCCTGTGCGCACACGCCGCCGACGTTATTCGGGCAGGCGGAACAGACGCAGTCCGTCCCGACGGTCAGCGTCACCGGCGTTTCCGCCGTCAGGACGTCCAGCAGTTCCGCCATGTGGCGGGAAAACCCGTCGCTGTACCCGTGCCCCGCAAAGTACGCGAGGCACATCCCGTGGTGCGGCCGCAGCCGCAAACCTTCACCGCACATACTTCCGCAGCCGTTCCGTCAGCAGAAGCGCCAGGGCGACCTTCACAAGGTCCGGCAGCAGGAACGGGAACACGCACCAGCTCATGGCGACCCAGAACCCGACCGGCTCGCCGGTCCGCAAATAGACCGCCATATACCACAGCGTCCCGAACAGGTAGCAGAGCGCAAGCCCCAGCACCATGCCGATCGCCTGCACCCAAAGCCGCCTCCCGAGCAGTTTTTCGAGCAGCCACATCGTCAGCCCGGTCAGCAGGAACCCGAGCATATACCCACCCGTTTCGCCGAGCAAAATGCCGGCTCCGCCGGTGAATCCCGCCAGCACCGGCACGCCCATCGCCGCCAGCAGCAGATACAGCAAAATCGCCATCGTCCCCCGCTTTCCGCCCAGCAAACCGACGGTCAGGCACACCCCGAGCGTCTGCAGCGTGAACGGAATGGTCGTCGGCACGGAAATCCACGAGCAAGCCGCGAGCAGGGCGGCGAACACCGCGATATACGCGATGTCGACCGTCGAAAGCCCCTTTTTTTCCGCCAAGGAAACCCCTCCTTCGTTTCGTTTCGCCCTTTAGTATACCGGATTTTGTTCCAATTGTCAACCCTTTTTTGAAAATTTGGTTTACATTTTGGGTTCCGTCGGAGGACGGTTCGCGATTTTTCGTGATTCCGCCCTGTTTTTTCGGTTTTTCCCCGTTTCATTTCTCGCGTCCGGCGCTTGATTTTCGTTCCCCGCTGTGATACAATATGATAGAGAAAAATTCACAAAGGGAAAGAGAAACGCAACATATGAACAGCTATCAGGTCGCGGTCATCGGTGCGGGCGTCGTCGGGAGCCTCGTCGCACGGGAATTGACGAAATACGACCTTTCCGTCGCGCTCGTCGAAGCGCGGGAGGACGTCGCAACCGGCGCGACGGCGGCGAACAGCTCCATCGTCCACGGCGGATTCGATCCGGAACCCGGCACATTGAAAGCGTCCCTGAACGTGAAGGGGACGGCGATGATGCCCGCGCTCGCCGCAGAATTGGGGGTGTCCTACCGCAACAACGGGTCGTTGGTGCTCGCCTTCTCGGAAAATGAGATGGAAACGGTGCGTGCGCTGTACGAACGCGGACGCATCAACGGCGTGCCGGCGGATTCGCTGTCCGTCCTCGGGCGGGAGGAACTGCGCAGGCTGGAGCCGAACGTGTCCGACGAAGCGGTCGGCGCCCTGCGGAGCGCTTCCGCCGGGATCGTCTGCCCCTACGGGCTTGCGATCGCCGCCGCCGGAAACGCCGCCGACAACGGCGCGTCGCTATACCTGTCCTCCCCGGTCACGGCGATCACGAAGCGGGACGGCAAGTTCCTCGTCACCGCCGGGCCGCATACGATCCAAGCCGACTACCTCGTCAACTGCGCCGGACTGTACGCCGACCGCGTCGCCCGCCTGATCGGCGACGACAGCTTCACCCTGCGCCCCCGCAAGGGCGAGTACCTGCTGTTCGACAAATCCGAGGGCAATCTGACTGGGCACACGCTGTTCCAGGTGCCGACGGACGCCGGGAAGGGCGTGCTGGTCACGCCGACGGTGGACGGCAACCTGCTGATCGGCCCGACGTCGGTCTTTTCGGACGACCGCACGGACAAGTCCACGTCCGCCGACGGGCTCGCCTACGTCCGCGAAACGGCGGGGAGATCCGTCAAGGGGCTGAACTTCCGGCAGGTCATCACGTCCTTCTGCGGGCTTCGCGCCGTCCCCGACGGGGCGGGGCAGGATTTCATCATCCGCTTTTCCGAACGCGACGGGCATTTCCTGCACTGCGCCGGGATCGAGTCGCCGGGGCTTTCCGCCTCCCCCGCCATCGCCGTTTACGTCGCGGACCTGCTGCGGGACGCGGGGCTTCCGATGCGCCCGAATCCGCGTTTCGACCCCTGCCGAAAGTCCGACCATTGGTTCCGCCGGTTGTCCGCGGCGGAAAAAAACGAGGTCATTCGCAAGGACCCCCGCTACGGGCGGGTGGTCTGCCGGTGCGAAACCGTCACGGAAGGCGAGATCGTCGAGGCGATCCACCGCGCCCCACAGGCGACCACGCTCGACGCGCTCAAGCGCCGCCTGCGTAGCGGCATGGGACGGTGTCAAGGCGGATTCTGCACGCCGCTGCTGGTCGAACTGCTTGCGAAAGAGACCGGCAAAGCCCCGACGGAACTTTGTAAAGGCGCGCCGGGCAGTCTGTTGCTGGCGGGAACGCTGAAGAAGGGAGCGGAACAGGCGTGAAAACAGAGATTGCCATCATCGGCGCCGGTCCTGCGGGGCTTGCCGCCGCCGTCGCCGCCTACGACGCGGGCGTGAAGGATTTGCTCCTGCTCGAACGCGACGCCGCCCCCGGCGGGATTTTGCAGCAGTGTATCCACAACGGGTTCGGACTGCACCGCTACGGCGAGGAACTGACCGGCCCGGAATACGCCGCGCGGGACGTCGCGGAGGTCCGCAAGCGGAACATTCCGATCCTGACCGAAACCATGGTGCTGTCCGTCGCCCCCGACCGCACGGTCACGGCGATGAACCGCCAAAACGGCATCTTCACGGTCGAAGCGAAAGCGGTCGTCCTCGCGATGGGCTGCCGCGAACGCCCTCGCGGTGCGCTGAACATTCCCGGCGACCGTCCGAGCGGCATCTACACCGCCGGGACCGCCCAGCGATTCGTCAATATCCAGGGCGTCCTGCCGGGGAAGGAGATCGTCATTCTCGGGTCCGGCGACATCGGACTGATCATGGCCCGCCGCATGACGCTCGAAGGGGCGCACGTGCACGCCGTCTGCGAACTCATGCCCTATTCCGGCGGGCTCAACCGCAACATCGTCCAATGCCTGCGGGATTTCGACATTCCGCTGCTGCTCAGCCATACCGTCTCCCGCATCCACGGGAACGGGCGGCTGACCGGCGTTTCCGTCGCGGAAGTGGACGAAAACCGTCGCGTCAAGCCGGAAACCGAGCGGTACATCCCCTGCGACACGCTGCTGCTCTCCTGCGGTCTGCTGCCGGAAAACGAGCTGAGCAAGGGCGCAGGCGTCCCGCTCGACCCGGTCACGGGCGGCGCGTCCGTCAACGAGCGGCGGGAAACCGCCGTTCCGGGCGTATTCGCCTGCGGAAACGTGCTGCACGTCCACGATCTGGTGGACTTCGTCTCGGAGGAGGCGCATCTGGCGGGCGAAAGCGCCGCGAAGTGGGTGCTGTCCGGCGCGGCGGAACGCGCGGAGCGCTCGATTTCCGTCCGCGCAAACGGAAAAGTGCGCTACACCGTTCCGCAGCGGATCGAATCGCCGGAAGCGCCGGTGCGGCTGTTCTTCCGCGTCGGGAGCGTCGCGGACAACGCGGTGCTGACCGTCAAAAGCGGGCAGACCGTGCTCGCGACCAAAAAGAAGCGCCGCATGACGCCGGGCGAGATGGAATCCTTTGAACTGTCCCCCGCCGTCCTGCGCACGGCGTTCGACGCCGGAGAACCCCTGACCGTTTCGGTCGATTGATTCTGTTTGCCAAGGGAGATGCCCCACATGAAAACCCGTGAACTGACCTGCATCGTCTGCCCGATGGGCTGCTCGCTGCGGGTGGAACTGACCGACGAAGGCGAAGTCGCTTCCGTCGCCGGCAACACCTGCCCCCGCGGGGCGGCATACGCCAGGGACGAGGTGCTGCACCCGGTCCGCACCCTGACGACGACGGTCCGCGCCGCCGGGACCGACCGACCGCTCCCGGTCAAAACCGACCGCCCGATCCCCAAGGATCGCCTGTTCGACGCGATGGAACGCGTCAATGCCCTGCGGGTCGAAACCCCGGTCCGCATCGGGGACGTCCTGCTCGACGACCTGTTCGGCGCAAAGCTGGTCGCCACGGCGGACCTACTCTAAAGGAAAAGGAACCACACCGTACATGCGTCTTACCAAACCCCAAACCCGACCGACCGTCTCGCCGGCGGAAAACAAGATGGGCGTCCTGCCGGAGGGAAAGCTGCTGTTCAACATGGCGCTGCCGCTGATCGCTTCCATGCTCGTGCAGGCGCTCTACAACGTCGTCGACAGCGTCTACGTTTCAAACTACTCCGAAACCGCCCTGACGGCGCTCTCGCTCGCCTTCCCCGTCCAGAATATGCAGATCGCCTTCTCGACCGGGGTCGCGGTCGGCGTCAATTCGCTGCTCTCCCGCTCGCTCGGCGAGGGGAATCAGGACAGAGCGAACCGTTCCGCCGGAAACGGCATGCTGCTGTCCGGCATCACCGTCCTGCTGTTCATGGTGTTCGGTGCGCTCGGCGTCACCGGCAATCACCCGTTCATCGCTATGCAGTCGGGCGTCGAAGCGACGGTCCTCGACGGCTCGGTCTATGTGACCATCTGCTGCCTGTTCTCGCTCGGGCTGTTCGCCGAAGTGCTGTTTGAACGAATGCTGCAATCCTCCGGGCGGACGGTCTACACCATGATCACCCAAGGCACGGGCGCGTTGCTGAACATCATCCTCGACCCGATCTTCATCTTCGGCTACTTCGGTCTGCCCAAACTCGGCGTGGCGGGCGCCGCCATCGCGACGGTCATCGGGCAGTGGGTCGCTGCGGCTATGGCGCTGTTCTTCAACCTCAAAAAGAACCCGGACATCCACCTCCGCCTGTCCTACTGCAAACCCCGTTCGGACGTCATGCGGGGGATCCTCTCGGTCGGCTTCCCGTCGACGGTCATGATGGCGATCAGCTCGGTCATGAACTTCGGCATGAACCAGATCCTGCAGGGCTTCAGCGAAACGGCGACCGGCGTGTTCGGCGTCTATTACAAGCTGCAGAGCTTCTTCTTCATGCCCGTGTTCGGGCTGAACAACGCGACCATCTCCATCGTCGCCTATAACTACGGCTACCGCAAGCCCAAGCGGATCCTGCGGACCCTGCGCCTGTCCTGCACGGTCGCGCTGTGCATCATGCTCGTGGGGCTTGCCGTGTTCCGATTCTTCCCGGATTTCCTGCTCGGCTTCTTCCACCCGTCCGAGGAATTCCTCGCCATCGGTCGGGAAGCGCTCCGCATCATCTGCTTCAATTTCCCGCTCGCCGCGTTCGGCATCGCGCTCGGCGCGAGCTTCCAGGCGATGGGCAAAGGGTCCTACGCGACGGTCATCTCGCTCTGCCGGCAGCTGATCGTGCTGCTCCCTGCGGCGTACCTGCTGAGCCTGACAAACCAGGTGGACAACGTCTGGTGGGCGTTCCCGATCTCCGAATTCGTCAGTCTGGTCATCACCGTCCTGTTCTTCCTGCGGATCTACCGCAAAAAGATCCGCCCGCTGGAAGAATAATCGTTTGCGAAGAAAAAGCCGACCGGGATTTCCCCGGTCGGTTTTTGTCTATCCTTTTTCACCCTTGCGCGGGCAGGAGCGCGCAAAGCGTGCGGCAGAACGCCGAAATCGCGTCCCCCGTCGACCGTTTCGCCTGATTCGCCGCGTTCCCGGCGGTTTTCAGCGCTTCCCGACGCGCATTCGACCCGTTCGACGCTGAAAACAACGCGTAACCGTCCACGGCGATGTACCCCTCCGAGAGCTGTTCCGCCGTCAACCAGTCGCCGTCGGAATGGGTCAGCCCCTTGCGGCGGGTGTCGTAGCGCCCGGTGTCCCCCGGCATCGGGTCGATGATCAGGTACTTCCCGCTCGCCGGGTCGTAACCGACCGCCGCCATGAAATGCCCCGGGACGTGCAGCGCCGCCGTCCCGCCGGAAAGCAGGTGGTCGACCAGCGCACGCGAACGGATGTCCCCGCCCTGAAAGGCGCTCGCCGTGTAGCCGTATGCCTCGCCGTATTCCCGGGTGGAATAGTAGAAGATCGAGCGGTAACTTCCCTCGAACCCGGCGTTGAACAGCCCCGCCCGGTTCGCCCAGAACGCGACCTCGACCAGATCCATCTCCTTGCCGGTCAGGTAGTAGACCGCGTTGCACAGCGTCGCCACGCCGCAGGCGGACTGCACGATATTCAGCGTCCCGACCTGCACGTCCTTCCAGCGGTCGTCGCATTGCAGGTATGTGAACGCCAGCCCGGCGCCGCCGTCCGCGCCCGCAGAGACGCAAAAGACCCCGCACAGCACCGCCGCGCACAGCAACAGGCAGCATATCCGCTTTTTCACCGCGATCCCCTCCTTTTTTTGAATTTGCACGGGCTCAGACCCGCCGTCCGAGCCGTTCGACCGCTTCCGCCTTGAAGGACTTCCAGTATCCGCCGTCCAAAGCGTCGCGGATCTGCTCCATCAGGCGATTGTAGAAATACAGGTTGTGCAGCACGCACAGCCGCATCGCCAGCATCTCCCGCGCCTTGAACAGGTGCCGGATGTACGCGCGGGAATACCGGCGGCAAGCCGGGCAGTCGCAGGCGGGGTCAAGCGGCAGCGGGTCCTCGGCGAACTTGCGGTTGTTGAGGTTGAGCAGCCCTTCCGACGTGAACAGGTTCCCGTGCCGCGCGTTGCGCGAAGGCAGGACGCAGTCGAAGAAGTCCACGCCACGGTCCACCGCTTCGAGGATGTTCAGCGGCGTCCCGACGCCCATCAGGTACCGCGGACGGTCGGACGGCATGAACGGTTCGACCTCCTCGATGACCCGGTACATCTCCTCCGCCGTCTCCCCGACCGCCAGCCCGCCGATGGCGTAGCCGTCGAGGTCGAGCTCGGCGATCTGCTTCATATGGCGGACGCGCAGGTCGGTGTAGATCCCGCCCTGGTTGATGCCGAAAAGCATCTGGTGCGGGTTGATGGTGTCCGGCAGGGCATTCAGCCGGGTCAATTCCTCCCGGCAGCGGTAAAGCCAGCGCACCGTGCGGTCGCAGGAGCGGTCGATATAACCGTGCTCCGCGACGGAGGACGGACATTCGTCGAGCGCCATGGCGATCGTGGACGCGAGGTTCGACTGGATCCGCATACTGACCTCCGGGCTCATGAACACCGGCGCGCCGTCCATATGCGATTGAAACTGCACGCCTTCCTCGCGGATATTGCGCAGCTGCGCGAGCGAAAACACCTGAAATCCCCCGGAATCCGTCAGAATCGGGCGATCCCAGTTGAAGAATCGGTGCAGACCGCCCATGCGGTGGATCAGGTCGTCGCCGGGGCGGACGTGCAGGTGGTAGGTGTTGGAAAGCTCCACCTGACAGCGGATCTCCCGCAGGTCGTCGGTGGAAACGCCCCCCTTGATGGCGGCGCTGGTGCCGACGTTCATGAACACCGGCGTCTGCACGGTTCCGTGGACGGTCCGAAAGACGCCCCGCCTCGCGGCGCCGTCCTGTTTGAGCAGTTTGAAAGCCATGGAATTCCCTTTCTAACGGTCGAAATACCCCTCGATCTCCCGCTTGGACAGGCTTTTCAGGACCGGTCTGCCGTGCGGACAGTAGCGCAGGGACGGATTTTCAAGCAGCTGTTCGACGATCCATTCGTTGTGCGCCGGGTCGTTCGGGATCCCCGCCTTCAGCGCCGCCTTGCAGGCGACGGTGAACAGGGCGCGGTCGCACTTCTCTTCGAACGACACCCGGCTTCCGTCGGTCAGTTCGGACGCGAAGCCTTCGAGCAGCGTCCGCAGTTCCTTGGTTCCCGCGAGCGACGCGGGAACCGCGCGGACCAGCACCGTGTCCCCGCCGAACGGCTCGACCTCGAAGCCGAATTCCGCCAAATACGGCGCGTTCTCGCAAAGCACCGCCGCGTCCCCGGGCGGGAGCGTCAGCGGAATGCCGGTCAGCAGCCCCTGCGAACGGACCTGCTTGCGGGACGCGAGCTGCTCGTAAAGGATGCGTTCGTGGGCAGCGTGCTTGTCGATGACCAGCACCTCGTCCGCCGTTTCGACGAACAGGAACGCATCGTAGGCTTCCCCGATAAGCTTGTGGTACGGGCGGTCATCCATCTTCTGCTGCGGATCCTCCGGCAGGAGCGTCCCCTGCGCGGGGGCGTCCGGCTGCTCCCCGCCGGTCGGTTCTTCCGGCTGCGCGACGCGCAGCGGCGTCCCCATCTGCAGGTCCTCCAGCCCGATGTCCGCCCGGAACCCCTTCGGTTCGTCGTTTTTTTTCGGCGCGGACGCGGAAAACAGCGACGGCTTCGGGAACGGTTCACGCGGTCCGGCGGTTTTCGTCGACTTCGCAGGGTTTGCAGGCTCCGCCGTCCGCTTCGGGACGTTTTCCGGCGCCGCAGACGGCGAAACCGCTTCCTCCGGCTGCTCCGCCGGCTGCGTGGACGCGGTCAAGCGGTTGCGCACCGCGTAATAGACCGCCGAAAAGACCGGCCGCTCGTCGGCGAACTTGATCTCCAGCTTCGCGGGATGTACGTTCACGTCCGTCAACCCCAGCGGCAGCTCCACAAACAGCACCGCGCCCGGATACTTCCCGTGCGGCAAATACGAACGGAACGCCTCCTCGAGCGCCGCCATAACGGTTTTCGAGCGGACCGGGCGACCGTTGATGAAGAACAATTGCATCGACCGACTGCCCCGCGCCTGCTCCGGCGGCGTGACGTAGCCGAACGCGCGAACGCCGTCGAGCGAATAGTCCACGGGCAGAAGCCCGGCGGCAAACCCCTTGCCGTACACCGCGTACACCGCCGCAAGCAATTTGCCGTCCCCGGCGGTGAAGAACCGTCGTTCCCCCTCGACCGAAACGGTAAACGACACGTCCGGGCGGGAGAGCGCCGCGCCGGCGGCGACCGAAAGGCAGGCGGACGCTTCGGAAGCGTCCCGCTTGAGGAACTTCTGCCGGGCGGGGGTGTTGTAGAACAGGTCGCGGACGATGACGCTCGTGCCGTCCGGGCAGCCGGTATCCGTCATGACGACCCCGTTTTCGTCCGAGGTCAGGCGGCTCCCCGCCGTTTCGCCGACCGAGTGGGAGATGATCTCCATGCGCGACACCGAGCTGATCGCGGCGAGCGCCTCCCCGCGGAACCCGTAGGTGGCGATCTCGCTCAGGTCCGAACCGTCGCAAATCTTGGAAGTCGCGTGGCGCAGCAGCGCCTTGGGCATATCGTCGCGGGCAATTCCTCCCCCGTTGTCCGTCACCCGCAGGAACGTCCGACCGCCCCCCTTGATCTCCACCGAGATCCGGGATGCGCCCGCGTCCAGCGCATTTTCCAGCAGCTCCTTGAGCGCACTGGCCGGTCGGTCGACGACCTCGCCCGCCGCGATGCGGTTGGCGGTCTGCGCGTCGAGAATGTTGATGACGCCCATGCGAAACTCCCTCCCTTCGCCGTATTACAGCATCTTTTTGAGCGAAAACAACAGATTCATCGCCTCGTAAGGCGTCAGTTCATTCAAGTCCGTCGCCCGCAGCTTGTCCGCGACGGCGGACGCCGAAAGGTCGTCGAACGTGACCGTCCCGTCGTCTGCGGCAGGCGCACTGCGGACCTGCGGAACGCCGTTCTGCTCCAGCAGCTGCTTCAAAATCTGCTTGGCGCGGTTCACGACCGGCGACGGCACCCCCGCGAGCGCGGCGACCTCGATGCCGTAACTGTCGTCCGCCGCACCGCGCACGATCTTGCGCAGGAACATGATGTCGTTCCCGCGCTTCTTCGCGGCGATGTGGTAGTTCACGACCCCGGGAAGCTCCCCTTCGAGGTCGGTCAGTTCGTGGTAGTGCGTCGCGAACAGGGTCTTTGCGCCCAGTTTGCCGCAGGTGTGCTCGGCCACCGCCCGGGCGATGGACATCCCGTCGTAGGTCGAGGTGCCCCGCCCGATCTCGTCGTAGATGATCAGGCTTTTCGGGGTCGCGTTCTGCAGAATCCCGGCGACCTCGCTCATTTCGAGCATGAACGTCGAATTGCCGGACGCGAGGTCGTCGGACGCGCCGATGCGGGTGAAGATGCGGTCGACGATGCCGATCCGCGCCTGCTGCGCCGGAACGAAACTGCCCATCTGCGCCAGCAGCGTGATCAGCGCGACCTGCCGCATATAGGTCGATTTGCCCGCCATATTCGGACCGGTGATCAGCAGCAGCCGGTCCTTCCCGTTGAGCAGGCAGTCGTTCGGCACGAAGTATTCGTTCTCCAAAAACCGCTCGACGACCGGGTGCCGCCCGCCCTTGATCTCAATGACGTCCGAATCGTCCACCTCCGGGCAGACGTACCCCGACTCCCGGGCGATCTCGGCGAGCGAACACAGCACGTCCAGCTCCGCCATCGCGGCCGCCGTCTCCTGCAAACGCTCCAGCGATTCCAGCACGAAATCCCGCAGCGAGCAGAAAATCTCATACTCCAACGCGCTGTCGCGCTCCTTCGCACCCAGCACGCGGGACTCCATCTCCTTCAGTTCCGGCGTGACGAACCGCTCGCCGGTCGTCAGCGTCTGCCGGCGGACGTAATCGTCCGGCACCTGCGCGAGGGCGGACTTGGAAATCTCTATGTAGTAGCCGAAGACCCGGTTATATCCCACTTTCAGCGAGCGAATGCCGGTGCGTTCCCGCTCGGATTCCTCGATCTTCGTCAGCCAGCTTTTGCCGTCATCCATCATCGAGCGAAGCTCGTCCACGGCGGCGTTGCAGCCGGCCTTGATGATCCCGCCCTCCTTGACGGTCATCGCCGGGTCCTCGGAAATGGTCTTTCCGATCGCCTCGGAAACCGCTTCCAGCGCGTCCAGCCGCTCCCGCAGGCCGCATATCCGCAGGGACTTGCAGGGTTCGAGCAGTTCCTTGACCTCCGGGATGCGCGTCAGCGTGTGTTCGAGCGCCTTGAGGTCGCGAGCGTTGGCGGTGCCGTATACCAGTTTGGTGCTCAGCCGTTCCACGTCCACCGTGCCGCGCAGGCGCGACATCAGCTCGCCCCGCAGAATGGAATCGTCGAACAGCTCCTGCACCGCCATCTGCCGGGTGCAAATGGACTTGCAATTGAGCAGCGGACGGTCCAGCCACTTCCGCAGAAGCCGCCCGCCGGCCGCCGTGCGGGTGCGGTCGATCGCCCAGAGCAGACTTCCCTTGCGCTCGCCGCTCCGAAGCGTTTCGCACAGTTCGAGGTTCCGCCGCGAACAGCTGTCGATCCCGAGGAAGCTCTCGCTGTCGTAGAACGTCGGGGTTTTGAGGTAGTGCAGGTCGATCTGCTGGGTCCGGCGCAGCAGCGAAAGCAATGCCCCCATGGCGCAGAGCGCGTAAGTCGCGTCGCTTTCCGGCACGTCGCACAGTTCGCGGAAGCTCTCCGACGCCTTTTCCGGCTCGAACAGCTCGTCCGGCAGGACGGTCAGCACCGCGTGGAACCGCTCCGCCAGCTTCGCACCCAACCCCTCGCGCACGGACTCCGCGCAGACCAGTTCGCGCGGGGCATACGCCGCAAGCTCGGAGATCAATCGCTCCTCCGCCTTCCCGCCGAGCAGTTCCGTCGCCGACGCGTCGCCGGTCGAAACGTCCGCAAACGCGGCGCCGACGCCGTCCGAACCGACGCAGACGCAGCAAATATAGTTATTTTCCCGCTCCTTGAGGTACCCGCCTTCAAAGACCGTCCCCGCCGTGACGACGCGGGTGACGCCCCGCTTGACGAGCCCTTTGGCGGTCGACGGGTCCTCGAGCTGATCGACGATCGCGGCACGGTAGCCCTTGCTCACCAGCTTGGCGAGGTACTGGTCCAGCGCATGGTGGGGCACCCCGCACATCGGCGCACGCTCCTCCAGCCCGCAGTCCTTCCCGGTCAACACCAGATCCAGCTCGCGGGACGCCACCTTCGCGTCCTCAAAGAACAGCTCGTAGAAATCCCCGATCCGCATCAGCAGCAGGCAGTCCGGGTTCTGCTCCTTGAACTGCCGATACTGCACCATCAACGGCGAAAGCGCCATCGCATACCCCTCCTTTTTCGCAAAAAATCCGACGCAAAACCGGCTTAACCGCAGCCTTTACAGCTCGAACAGTTGCCGGAGCAGGCGCCGCCCTCGACGGCTTCCGGCCGCACGATGGACTGCACGCCCCGGTCGATCTCCGCGAGAATGCGGGAGACCTCCTCCTCCGCCTGCTGCATGGCGACCATATGCTCGTTCCGCATGATCTCGTCGTAAAGCTCCTTGAGCCTGCCGGTGATCTGGGCGATCAATTCCTGATCCCGTTCCGGCTTCGCGCCCTCGTCCCGCAGAAGCTGCCCTTCGACGTTGTACTGGTTGACGAGGGCGATCAGATGCCCGTCCGCCACATACGCGTCCTTGGCTTCCCGATACCGGGTCACCGCTTCGCAATTCCGCAGTGCGTCGAGGAAAACCTCCAGATCCTTCTTCCAGCTTTCGTTCATTTTGATTTCCTTTCCGTTTTCAAACGACCGTCCCGGACAGCGCATACTGCCGCGACGATTGGATTTTCACCTCGCAGAACCGCCCCGCGGGGACCGGGCGGTCGAAGGTGACGATCTTATTCTGCCCGCACCGACCGGTCGGTATCCCGTTTTCGTCGGTCCCGTCGGACAGCACCCGCAGGGTCTTCCCGACGTAGCGGTCGTTCCGCTTCTGGGCGACCTCGTTCTGCACGGCGGACAGGTATTCGAACCGCTTCACCTGCTCCTCGTGCGGGATCTGCCCGTCCATCTTCGCCGCACGCGTACCGGCACGCGGGGAAAACAGGAACGTGAACAGCATATCGAACTCCACCTGTCGGACCAGTTCGACGGTTTCGAGGAATTCCGCTTCCGTTTCCGTCGGGAACCCGATGATGACGTCCGACGTCAGCGATACGTCCGGCATCGCGTCGCGGATCTTCAGCGCCTTTTCGAGGTACTGCGCACGGGTGTAGCGCCGGTTCATCTCCGCAAGCACCCGGTCGCTGCCGGATTGGAACGGCAGGTGGAAGTGCTTGGCGATCTTTTGGTTCCGCGCCATGACCGCAATCAGCTCGTCCGACGCGTCCTTCGGGTGGGAAGTCATGAACCGCATCCAGAAGTCGCCGTCGATCTGCGAAGCGCGCTCCAGCAACGCCGGAAACGACAGCTCGCCGCGGTAGGAATTGACGTTCTGCCCGAGCAATTGGATGTCCCGGCAGCCGCTTTCGGCGAGCTCCCGGACCTCCCGCAGCACCGCGTCCGACGGTCGGCTGCGCTCCCGCCCGCGCACGTACGGGACGATGCAGTAGGAGCAGAAGTTGTCGCAGCCGTACATGATGCTCACGAGCGCCCGGTAGGGGCTGGTTCGCTTGACCGGCGTGCCCTCGCTCAGCTCGCCGAATTGATCGTGCGGCAGGTCGTTGACGTACTGCTTCTGCCCGCCCCCGGCGAGCGCGTTCGCCACGATCTCCGGCACCTTGTGGAGCAGGTCCGTGCCGAACACGAAGTCAACGTAGGGGTAGCTTCGTTTCAGCTGTTCGCGCCGATGCGCCTCCTGCGCCATGCAGCCGCACATCCCGAGCAGCAGCGACGGACGGCGCTCCTTTTCCTTTTTCAGCGAGCCGATGACCCCCAGCACCCGCTTTTCCGCGTGTTCGCGCACCGCGCAGGTGTTGAGGATCACCAGATCCGCCTCGGAAAGCGTTTCGGTCAATGTGTAGCCGCAGGCGTCCAGCGCCCCGGCGATCCGTTCGCCGTCCGCTTCGTTCTGCTGGCAGCCGAACGTGCGCACCAGCGCCTTTTTTCCGGCAAGCCGCCCCCGCAGCGAGGACGCAATCTCCGCCTGCCGACGAATTTCCTCCTGTGGGATCATTTCGACGAAAACCGGGTCGCGGCGCAGAGCAGTTTTTCCCGCAGCGACGGCCCATAGGGTCCTTTCTCAAAATCGTCCCGGATCACCCGGCCCGCCGACGCGGACGCGTGCAGGAATTCGCTCCCGCCGAGCGAAAGCGCCATATGCCCGGGGAAAAATAGCAGGTCGCCCGGTTTGACGTCCGCAAGCGGGATCTCCCGCAGGGAATCGTTCTTCTCAAACGACGCGTCCCGCCAGATCGTAAGCCCGTTGAGCCGGTACGCCATGAAGCACAGCCCCGAACAGTCCACGCCGTACGGCGAACGCCCGCCCCAGCGGTACTGCACGCCGAGGTAGCCGAGTCCCTGCGCGACGATCCCCGCCCGCAAGTCCTCCTCCGTCCCCAAGCCGGTCGGCAGGGGGCGCAGGTGCTCCTTATGGACGTACCAGACGCGCTTCGACGGCAAAACCGCAAATCCGTAACGCTTTTCCGTGTCGGAATAGCCGACGTCCAGCCGCGCCCCGCGCGGAAGGGTCATCATCGGGCGGTAAAAATTGCGGTTCTCGCAAAGCAGGTCGCAAAACGGCACGTCGACCATCCGATTCGGGGCGTGCAGCGGCTCGGTCAGCGCACGACGCTCCACCCAGCCCCGGTAACCGTAATCCGTGCGGACGCGCGCGAACGCGCCGCTCTCCTCCAAAAGTTCGCAGGTCTCGCCGAACAGCAGTTCATCCACCTGCTCGCTCATCAGATCCGGCGCCTCCGTCATGGAAGCGACCGGGTAACAAACCGTCATCATGCGTCGGAATGCTCCTTTTCTCGTGGATTTTCAGGCATGAACGGCGTTTTCCGTCCGCCACGCCTGCGCGACCGCCTGCGCGACCGCCGGACAGACGCGCGGGTCGAACGCGTCCGGCAGGATCCGATCCGCCGAAAGTTCCTCCGCCGGAACCACCGACGCGAGCGCGTAAGCCGCCGCGACCTGCATTCCCTCGGTGATGCGCTTCGCCCGCGCGTCCAGCGCACCGCGGAAGATCCCGGGGAAGGCGAGGACGTTGTTGACCTGGTTCGGGTAGTCGCTCCGCCCGGTCCCGATCACGGCGGCGCCGGCCGCCTTCGCTTCCTCCGGCAGGATCTCCGGCGTCGGGTTCGCCATCGCGAACACGATCGCCCCGTCCCGCATGCTGCGCACCATTTCCGGCTTCAGCACCCCCGCCGCGGATACGCCGACGAACAGGTCCGCCCCCGCGACCGCTTCCGCAAGCCCCCCGCGCTTTCCGGCGCGGTTGGTCCAGTCCAGCAGCCGCGAACGCTCCGGGTCCAGCCCGGACATGCCCGGATAGAGGATCCCGTCGCGGTCGCAGTAGACGACGTCCCGGATCCCCAGCGCGTGCAGCATTCGCCCGATGGCGACGCCCGCCGCGCCCGCGCCGCAGATGGCGGCTTCCGCGTCCTCCAGCCGCTTGCCGACGACGCGCAGGGCGTTGAGCACCCCGGCGGCGACCACGACCGCCGTCCCGTGCTGGTCGTCGTGGAAGATCGGAATATCCGAAACCTCCTGCAGCCGCCGCTCGATCTCAAAGCATCGCGGTGCGGAAATATCCTCCAGATTCACCCCGCCGAACGACCCGAGCAGCAGTTCGACCGTGCGGACGAACTCGTCCGGGTCCTTGCTGCGCACGCAGAGCGGGACCGCGTCCACCCCGCCGAACTCCTTGAACAGCAGGCACTTCCCCTCCATGACCGGCATTCCGGCTTCCGGACCGATGTCGCCCAATCCCAGCACGGCGCTCCCGTCGGTGATGACGGCGACGGTGTTCCACCGCCGGGTCAGCTCGTAGGACAGCGAGGGGTCCTTTTGGATCGCGAGGCAGGGTTCCGCCACCCCCGGCGTGTACGCCAAACTCAACGCTTCCCGCGTCGAGGCGTTCGTGCGGGGGGACACCTCGATCTTGCCCTTCCATTCGTAATGCTTTCGCAGGGATTCCTCCCGAATATCGCTCATACGGTTCCTTTCCTTCTTCAAAAAACAACTTTTTTCCTGTTGTAAGCCGTGCGTTTTCCGCGCAGACTAACCGTTGTAAAGCCCGACCCTCACACGAAAGGAATGGTCAAACTGTACGTTTTCAAAAAATGCACCCTGTTCCTGCTGGCGCTGCTGGTCCTGCTGACGCCGTTTTCGGTCTCGGCGGACGCGAATGCACGGCAGAACTGGTTCTTCAAAACCGTCGAGGGCGGACGCCCGGTCCTGCTCGGCGGGAGCGACCTGCCGACGAAATACGGCGTGCTCGCGCTGGGCAACCCGGACGACAAGGTCGTCTACCTGACCTTCGACGCCGGCTATGAAAACGGGAACGTCGCCCGCGTCCTCGACGCCCTGCAGAAACACCACGCACCCGGCGCCTTCTTCATCCTGCCGGGGCTTATCAAATACAACCCCGAAATCGTCCTGCGCATGACGGAGGAGGGGCACACGGTCTGCAACCACAGCACCTCCCACAAGGACGTTTCCTCCATCCGCGACGCGGAGAGCCTGCGCAAGGAGCTTTCCGGCGTGGAGGACCGCTACCGCGAACTGACCGGGAAAGAGATGGCGAAGTATTTCCGACCGCCGGAAGGCAGTTTCTCGGAAACCACGCTCGCGCTCTGCACCGAACTCGGCTACCGAACGGTGTTCTGGTCGTTCGCTTACGCCGATTGGGACAACAACGCCCAAATGGACGAGGCGAAAGCGAAGGAAAAACTGCTTTCCGCCCTGCACCCCGGGGAAGTCCTGCTGCTGCACCCGACGTCCGCGACCAACGCGGCGATCCTCGACGACCTGCTGACCGAGATCGAGTCCCGCGGCTACCGCTTCGGCACGCTCGACGAACTGGCTTCTGACGTTTCCGCACGGCGGACCGCGTCAGAAACCGACGGGACGTCCTTCCGCGAGAACCCCGACGCGGGCAAATACCTCGCGCTGACCTTCGACGACGGACCGCACCCGACGCAGACCGACGAGATCCTCGCTGTGCTCGCGAAATACGACGTCAAGGCGACCTTCTTCGAGATCGGCGAAAACATCGCCGCCAACCCGGAGATCGCCAAACGCGTATGCGAAGCGGGGCACGAGATCGGCAACCACACCTACTCCCACCCGAACCTTTCCAAACTGAGCGCGGACGCGCTTCGGAAGGAGATCACGGACACGCAGACCCTGCTCGAGGAGCAGTGCGGCGTGACGCCGACGCTCTTCCGTCCGCCGGGCGGGAACGGGACCGCCGAAACCGTCAAACTGGTCACGGAACTCGGCTACCGCTACGTCCTCTGGTCGTGGAGGGTGGACACCCGCGATTGGGAGGCCGTCCCGGTCGACAGCGTCGTGAACACGGTCCTCAACAACGTCAAGGGCGGGGACGTCGTGCTGTTCCACGATTACGTCGTCGGCAAAAGCCCTACGGCGAAGGCGCTGGAGATCCTCATTCCCGCCCTGCGCGAACAGGGGTACGCGTTCGTCACGGTGTCCGAGCTGATGTCCCTCTGAACCCTCTCTCTATTATACCGAATCCCTTGCGAAAAATCAACCGTTTTCCGCAAAAAAAGCGGTGATTTTCCCGCAAAACGGATAGAAACGGCAAACCCGACCGACGGGGTCCTCGCCCCTTCGGTCGGGTCTTTTGCGGCTATCCGTACAGGACGTGCGCTAAATACAGCGCTAAGAACAGAGCGGAAACGCACAGCGGAACGGCGGACAGCACCCTTGCGAGCCTGCTGCTCTTTCTGTTGCAAACCAGCGAAACGACGCCGAACACGCTGCCGACGATGCACCCGACGATCAGTCCGCCCAAAATCGCCTCGGACAGCTCCGGCTCGACCAGACACAGAACCGCAACGGCGGCGAGCGGCGACGCGACGGCGCAAAAAGCCGTTGCAAGCGTGATCTTCTTCCGCATTCCGTTCATATTATGTCTCCTCGCACGCCGCTTTGCGCGAAAGGATCGCACGGACGGCGTCGACGTCCAGCTTCGGCTCCCGACGATCGGTGTAAAGCCCGTTCTGCTCCTGCTCGATGTCGGTCAACTGCGTGTAGCAGAAGCCGAACAGACGCGGATTGTCGAGCAATGCGTCGGTCAGCCCCCGCAGGCGTTCGAGGAACTCCCGCTTGGTTTTCGGCGTGTCGCCATAGCCCCAGCCGTCCGTCGGATTCCCCTCCGACCAGCGGATCCCGCCGTATTCGCTGATAAACACCGGCTGTCCGCCGTAGGACTGCCGCTCGCGGAAGCCGTCCGCCAGTTCCCCGCCGGACGCGAACGAGGCATAGCGTTCGCGCAGGGCGGACGGGTCCTGCCCGTAGTCGTGCAGGTCGTAGACGTCGGTTTCGACGTGGAAATTCCCGCTCGTGTCGATGCACGGGCGCGTCGGGTCGACGGCACGGGTCACGCGGTAGACCAGCGAGAGGAGCGGGTCGTACTGCTTCCGCCCGTCCCGGTCCCAGGTTTCGTTGAACGGACACCAGCCGACGATCGACGGGTGGTTGCCATCCCGCTCCAGTTCGGCGATCCATTCGGGCAGAAACCCGTAAACGCTTTCCGGCCGGGTGTGGTCCAGCCCCCAGCTCGCGTATTCGCCCCAGACGAGGTATCCCTCGCGGTCGCAATGATAGAGGAAACGCTCCTCGAACACCTTCTGGTGCAGCCGTGCGCCGTTGAAACCGAGCGCCTTGGCAAGCTGTAAATCCCGCAAAAGGTCCGCGTCCGTCGGCGCCGTGTACACCCCGTCCGGGTAGAACCCCTGGTCCAGCACCAGCCGCTGGAACACCGGCTTCCCGTTGAGCAAGAACCGCCCGTCCGCGTCGAACCCGACGTCCCGCAGGGCGAAATAGCTCTCGACAACGTCCTCGCCGAAGGTCACTTTCAGGTCGTACAGCCGACCCGCTCCGACCTCCCACAGGTGCGTTTCCGACAGCGGAATCGACACGGTAAACGCCCCGCAGACGTCCTCCAGCTTCGCCCGCCCGACCTCGCGCCCCGCGTAGGACGCGACTGCCTCGACCGACCCCCGACCGCGCACTTTTCCGCACAGCGTCAGCGACCCGCCCCGCGCGTCCGGGTACTGCCGCAGGGAAACCAGGTACGCCTGCGGCGTAAATTCCAGCCAGACCGTCTGCCAAATGCCGGTCATGCGGGTATAATCGCAGCCGTGGGAAGCGTACTCCTCGCTCTGCTTGCCACGCGGCACCATCGGGTCCCGCACGTCGTCCGCCGCGCAGACCGTCAGGTCGTTCTCCCCGACCCGCAGGAAGTCCGTGACCTCGAAGCAGAATGAAACGTACCCCCCGACGTGCGTGCCGACCCGTTTTCCGTTCAGGTAGACCGTGCAGGTGTGGTCGACCGCGCCGAAATGCAGGAACGCCCGTCCCCGCAGGTCGTCCGCCCCCACTTCGACCGTCCGCTTGTACCAGACCGCGTTGAGGAAATCCGTATGTTCGACCCCGGACAGCCTGCTTTCCGGGCAGAACGGCACCGTGATCTGCCCGCCGTAACGGGCGTCCGGGCGGTGCAGACCGCGGCTTTCGCCGCTTTTCCCCTGGTCGATTGCAAACGCCCAGACCCCGTTGAGGTTCTGCCAGCGCTCCCGGCGGAATTGCGGACGCGGGTACTCCGGACGCGGTACGGAATGTTGTTTCATGGCAAAAATTCCTTTCAAAGTATTGTCGGACAAAGCACGAACGACGTGTCCCACGCGGGAACGCAGGGACGCTTGCGGAAATACAGCTCGCTTCGGTAGCAGAAGCGCTTGAGCAGGAGCGGCAGGTCGAGCAGGTCGTCCGCGCGGTGGTACGCCGAAACGCAGACCGACGGGCGGCAGGCGGTCAGCAGGTTCGCGCCCCCGCGCAGGACCGCCGCGTCCATCCCTTCCGCGTCGACGCGTATGCTCCCGACCGGCGCACCGTCCGCCGCGTTGACCGTCGGGTAGCCGCAAACCGTGTCCAGCCTGCAGACCGACACCGGCACCCCGTCCGCCTGCAGGCGCGACCCGCGCCCGTGCGGCGCAAGCGACGCGTCCCCGTCCGTTTCGCCGCAGGCGAGCGGGAAGCAGCGCACCCGCGACGGGTCGGTCCCGTCCCGCAGACGCCGAAAGACCTCCGGGTTCGGCTCGAACGCCCAAACCCCCGCACAGTGCGGATTGACCGCGAGGTAGTCCCGCGCCGTCCGCCCGTCGTAGGCGCCGACGTCGAGGTGCAATTTCCCGTGGGCGAAATACCCGTCCGGCGGGGTCTCGCAGGAAAGTTCCGTGTGCGCGAGCAGATGCGCCGGGTCGCCGGTCATCTGAAACGCCAGCACGTCGCGGAACAGCGCGCGGGACAGGTCGTCCGACAGCCAGCCGTACACCCTTTCCGCGTCCGCGGACTGCTCGCGCAGCCTTTCGCGGTCGAACATCCCGTCCCCGTACACTGGGAATGGAGGTGTCCGCAGCAAATGCCGTTCCGCAAGCGGACGAAGCAGCGAAACCGCCTCCGCCCCCTCTACCCCGAAGCAGAGCAGCACGGCGACGCGCCCTTCCCGCCGCTCGACCTCCGCAAGCGTCCCGACCGGGAACCCCCGAAACGTCAGCCCGTCCCGGACGAACCCGTCCGACGCGAACACCCCGCACGCCCGGATCCCCAGCCGGTCGAGGTAGGCAAGCGTCTTGTCCGCCCCGTCGCCGATACCGTAAAGGTAGACCGGCAGACCCGCTTCCCGCAGCGTTTCCGGCAGGGACGGCAGCGAAAGCAGGTCGGAAAGCGGAAACGCCATCACAGATCGTCCGCCCGATAGGACTTGAACCCCTCCCCGAACACGGCGGACGCGCCCGCGACGATCATGAACGCGTTCGGGTCGCAGGAAGCGACAAGCTCCCGGGCGTAGGGCAGGTCCTTCGGGCGCATCACGCACAGCAGCACCCGCTTTTCCTTCCCGCTGTACGCCCCGTACCCCTGCAGGAAGGTCACGCCCCGGTTCTGCTTGTTCATCAGCAGGGAAGCGAGTTCGTCCGGCTTATCCCCGACGATATACACCATTCTCGCTTCGTCCGAGCCGTAAAGCACGATGTTGATCAAATAGGTCGAAACCAAAATCCCGATCGCCGCGTACAGGGCGACGTCCAGGTTCCCGAACGCCACGGCCGTCACGGCGATGATGACCGTGTCCAGCGAGAGCTGCAGGATCCCGGTCTTAATGTAGGGAAACCGGGCGTGCAGCAGCATCGTGACGATGTCCATTCCCCCGGACGACGCCCCGGCACGGTAGAGCAGCCCCATCCCGGTGCCCATGAGCGCCCCGCCGGCAAGCGCGGCCAGGATCGGCTGCTCCGTCAGCGGCCCCCAGGACGAAAACAGGTCGATGAGCGGCGAGGAAATCACCAGCATCCCGATCGTCATGCCGAGGAACCGAGCGCCGAACTTCCACATCCCGATCACCATCAGCGGAATGTTCAAAAGCAAAATCAAAATCCCGGTGCCGATCGGCAGCACCTGACTGAGCAGCAGCGCGATCCCGGCGACCCCGCCCGCAGACAGCCGGTTCGGCTCCAAAAAGAACCCCATCCCGACCGCGTAGACCAGCGACCCCACCAACGCCATCAGCACCCGGAACGCCGCATGTGCAGCGGCCTTGCGCCTGCGCAGCCGTGCGTCCGACACCTTTTTTCGCTTCTTCATACACAAGCCACCTATTCTATCATACTACCTTTATCTTACCCCATTTTTCGCTCCTTGTCAATCGCCTTGCGGAAAAAACGAAAAAAAGTCGGGAAGAACCCGAAATACAATCAAAATACTGTTTCGGAGACGGACATGTAGCCGACATCGGCGGCGCGACCGCGTCCCCCCCAAAAAAAAGAATTGACACCTCCCCCCAAATGTGCTAAACTGTTACGGAAACTTCCCAAAGGAGCGCGTCATGAACCACGACCTGACCGCGGGCAAGCCCGCCCGCGTCCTCTTTCGCTTCACCCTCCCGCTGTTCGGCAGTATGCTGCTGCAGCAGCTTTACAGCATCGTCGACAGCCTCGTCGCCGGCAAGCTGATCGACGAGCAGGCGCTCGCCGCCGTCAGCGACTCGTTCGAGGTCACGCTGATCTACCTCGCGTTCGCGTTCGGGTGCAACATCGGCTGTTCCGTCGTCGCGTCCCAGCTGTTCGGCGCGGGACGGAAAAAGGACCTCAAGACGGCGGTCCACACGACCTTCGTTTTCACCGCCGTCCTCTGCGGACTGCTGACGGTCGGCGGACTGCTCGCCGGAAAGCTCCTGCTGCGGGCGATCGACACGCCGGAAAACGTCCTGCCGGACGCGCTCGCCTACCTCGACGTCTACACGGTCGGACTGCTCCCGCAATTCTTCTACAACATCGCCACCGGCGTCTTTTCCGCCCTCGGCGATTCCCGCACGCCGTTCCTGTTCCTCGCCGGCTCATCCGTCGCGAACATCGGCATGGACGTGCTGTTCGTCGCCGCGTTCGACTGGGGCGTACCGGGCGTCGCGTGGGCGACGGTGCTCTGCCAAACGGTCAGCTGCGTCCTCGCGCTCGCCGCGCTCTTCCGCCGTCTGCACAGGCTCGGCGGGGAGAAAGGCGCCCTGTTCTCCTTCCCGCTCTTCCGCCGCATCGTTTCCGTCGCGGTCCCCGGGACCCTGCAGCAGAGCTTCATCTCCGTCGGCAACCTGTTCATCCAGAAAGCCGTCAACGGCTACATTCCCCCCGAAACCCTCACGCTATCGGCGGACTTTTCGCAGGCCGCCTTCTCGCAGGCGATGATGGCGGGCTACGGCGCCGCCGTCAAGCTCAACACCCTGACCGTCAACTGCCTGTCCACGGTCGCGAACGGCGTCTCCAACTTCACCGGGCAGAACATCGGGGCGGGCAAGCAGGACCGCGTCAGAGCCGGCTGCCGTGCGGCGATCGGGATCGCGCTCGGGTTTGCCGCCGCCTTCACGTTCCTCTACCTCGCGTTCGGCGGCCCGCTGATCGGGCTGTTCCTCGAGGACGGCAGCGGGGCGCAGGCGCTCCGCGTCGGGCAGTCCTTCCTGCGCATCGTTTCGCCGTTCTACGCGGTCGTCGGGGTCAAATTGGTGCTGGACGGGCTGTTCCGCGGTGCGGGCGCGACCGGCTGCTTCACGGCGACCACGTTCACCGACCTGATCCTGCGGGTGCTGCTCGCCATGGTCCTGCCGCTGTACGTCCTGTCGGAAACCGGCGCGGGCATCTGGGCGGCGTGGCCGGTCGGCTGGGCGGTCTCCTGCGGGCTCGGGTGCTGGTTCTATTTTCGCGGCAAATGGAAGAAAAACGCTCTCGCACTGTGATTTTTCCGTCATTCGGGATGTTCAACCGAGCGAAACGCGCTTCCATAGGGTCCCATCGTGACGGTACACGCCGACCGGGCGCCACGCGCTGCCGTCGGTGCTGAACGCGCCGGAGACCTCGGCGAAAAGCGACTGCTTTCCGGCGCGGAAAAGCGGCAGCCGCGCCCCGCCGACGGATTCGCTGTCAACCGCACCGCCCAGCGACAGGTATACCGCGCTTTCCCCGCGTCCACGGGGCAGTGACGCGCAGGACAGTGCGCCATGTGCCGCGCCGACGAGAAAGACGTCCTCCCCCGCCGACCACGCGCAGATCCGCCGCCCAGCGCTGCGCAGACACACACGTGCGCACTCCGCCGCACGCGGATCGTAGATTCGCAGCCCGCACGGGTCCCGCAGACAGACGAACCCGTCAACCGCGCCCTCGACCCGCAGCGCGTCCGCGCCGTCCGGCCGCCAGACGCCGAAGGTTTCCGACCGCAGATCGAACGTGACCGCCGAACCGTCCGCCGCGCGGACGCCGGTATACGCCACCCCCTTCTGTGCGACCGCAAGCCCGCCGTCCCCGCCGCCGGCAAAAGCGCCCGCCGCGACCGGCGAAAGCCCCTGCCAATCGGCGCGGAACACCCGAAGGTCCGACGGCTCGCCTTTTGCGTCCGCTGAATTGGTATACAGCAGTAGTTCCTCCGGCGCACCCGGTTCGCTCGCGACCGCCACGCCGCCGGACAGCACATCCCGCGCTTCCACACCCAATTCGCCGCAGAGCTGCCCGTCGCCGCTCCCGCAATCGAACCGATACAGACCGACCGACCGCCCTGCGGCAAACAGCAGGTACACGCACTTCTCCCCCGCGCAAAAGTCCAGCACCCGCACGTCGCCCGGCGACGGGAACGGCTGCTTCCCCGCCGACGCGCGTTCGACGCGTCCGTCCGGCGAAAAATGCAGCAGCCGCAGTCCCCAGCTGCCGCCCTCCCGCTGCAGACCGCACGCGAAAAGACCGCCCGACCCGTCCGCCGTCCAGCGCAGAATCCGTGTCCCCGCCTCGGCGCGGCCGATGGGCAGCCGCCGCCACGCCGGCGTGACGCAATCCGCCGTGATCCGCTCCGGCGAAACCGCTGTCCGCACCCAAAGCAGGTCCGTTTCCCGCGGCGGGCGCTCCCCGCAGGCGACGGACAGTCCGCGCGCCGTCCCGGTGATGCGGTTTCCCGCCGCGTCGTGCGCCGTCACGCCCGCAAGCAGCGCGTCCGGCGTGACCGTGTCCCCCGTCAGGTCGATTTCCGGCACAGCGACGATCAGATCCTGCGGGACGAACGTATGCGCGAACGGGTACACACCGTTCTTCCGAATCGTAAACGGTCCCTCGTAGCAATCCACCCGATTTTCGCCGCTAAAATCCGACCGCAGCGCGGCGCAAACGTCGTTGGTGCGCAGGCGGCAGGTGAAGCCGTTCCCGTTCCGGCCCGCGCCCTCCACCGAAAGCAGGAGCGGTCGACCGTCCCCGCCGAACGGCGGCGGAAGCAGGCAGCCGGAAAGCCGACCGTCCCCGCCTCGAAGCGGACGCAATTGCATCGCCATCGGCGCTTCGCCGGTGTGCCGCAGCAACAGCGTCCGCGACAGCCCGTCCCAACCCTCGTCGAACGCGACCGCGCACGCGAGTTTGCCGTCCCGGTCCGACGGGAGCCGCTCGACCGTCAGTTTTGTACCGTCCACGCGCAGCTGCAAAAGGTCCGCCATGCCGCCCGCCCCCTTTTCACGAAATACATCTTCTGCTTAAAAGTATAGAGAGCAAAGCGCAAAAACATGCGCAAAAACGGGCAGGAAAAACTTCCTGCCCGGCAAAACATTTATTTTTGCAAATCGATTCTATCCAACACCGATTCGACGCAAAAAACAGCCGCAGGGATTTCCCTGCGGCTGTTTTCTCAGAACGGTTTCCCGTTCATTCGTTTTTGGTTTTCAGACCCGAATTACCGTCTGACCTTGATAACCGTGACAGCACCCGCGATCGCGACGATCCCGAGGACCGCGAAGATCAGGATACCGGCATCGCCCGGCTTGGACGGCGTGGTCGAGGTCGAAGCCTCGCTGCTGGAGGAAGACTCTTCAACCGGTTCCGCATAGGAATCGACCGTGTAGCTGCCTTCGCCCTTGTAGTTCGTAATGTCGGAGTTTTCCGCATCGTTCGGCATATACGTCGACTTAGCATCTTCACTATCAACATACACACCAACGGCTTTAGCGTCAGTCAGAACCTCGAACGTAAAGCACAGCTCGAAGTTATCCGCGCTCACCTCATCGAACGGCGGTTCCGTGCACGTATATTCGACAGAAATGATTCCGGTCGGCTTGCCGTCAACATCGGGTTCGACCTTCACCAGGTTCTCCCAAGTAGAACCCGGGACCTTAACTTCGCATTTGAGAGAGTTGTTCGGATTCACTTCCGTCGTCAACTTCAGAACTTCCGGATCGTAATGCAACGCTGCCGTGAAGCTCTGCATGTGAACGCCTTCCTTGATGTCCTTAACCTTCAGGGTGACCGTGTAGACCAGCTTGCCGGCGTCGTTCTTTTCGAGCTTGGAGGTAAGATCGACCTTGAAGTCCGCGTTCTCGACAGGCGTGACCTTCTCAGCCAGTTCCTTCTTGAGTTCCTCAGCGGGATCCGGCTTCTCCGGTTCCGGCTCTACGGTGTAGGTGCCGAGAGTAAGGTCAGCAACGGTGTACTTCGTGTAGTGCGCGTTGGTAGCCCACGGCGTATCGACGCCGCCCTCGCTGGCAACATCGTACTTGTGGTCGTTCAGAACATTGTAACCGTCGCCATCCTTACCAAAGTGGTTGTCGGAATAGGAGGTCGCCATACGGAAGACATCGCCAATGTTGAACAGGGACTTCTTGATGGAAATCTCATAAACGCTATCGGTTTCCGTCTTGGCCATAACCGCAGTAGCATCCGTCGTGAGGGTCTTGGCCTTGTAAATGCCCAAGGAACCATCGTTCTCAACAAGGATATCGAGCAGCGTATCGAGGACAGCCATCGCGCCGTCCTTGCCGTAAGCCGCGACATCCTCATCGGGCGTGAAATAGAAGCGGAAATGCGTACCCGAAGAAACCTTAGCGTCCATCGTATCGGCAACGCTGCAGTTGTGCGGCAGCGCATTGACCTTCACGGCAACATAGACGTTCTCTTCATCGGCGCGAACCGCAAACTGGTATTCGAGATCGCCGAGAGCAACCTTTTCGGGATCGTCCTTAGGCTGCACCTGCTGCGTACCAGTCTCGGTGTTGACAGTCTTCCATTCCGCCTTGGTCCAGCCGGTATCTTCCAGCTTACCATCGACGACGATTTCTTCCTTCACTTCGACAGGCTCCGCAGAGGAGGTGTCTTCGGAGGGTTCCTCGGTGCTCGGAGCAGCGCCCTTGTACAGGGTGACGCTCTTCTCATCATCAGCAAGGACAGCAGTCCAGCCGGCAGAGGAAACGTCGCTCTGCGTGTTCGCGCCAGCGCCAACGTTCGGCTTTTCAACATCAGACCCGGTGGCGCTATTGATTCCGCCAGCCTTTGCGAGGTCAAAGATGAACTTAAGAAGGTCTGTATTCTTATCGCTGTTGCCGCCGTGGTGGGAAACAACCGCAAATCCGCCCGCCGGAACCGTTACCGTGTGGACAAATTTATTGGCAGAATCCTCAGAAGCCTTGACAATCTGCGAGGCAAGAGAGGAAATTTTGCCGTCCTTGTTGACGACAATGGTGTAAGCCCAACGAAGATTCGCAGCATCGGAATCAATGACCAGGTCTTTGTCCGCATTCGCTTTGAAAAGCGTAATGGTTCCATCGCCGGTCACCGCGCCCGTATCCTGGTTGAAGTCGACTTTCAGCGACGCGACGTCTTCCGCAGACGCGAAAACGACGCAGATGCTGGAAATGACCATGACAAGCACAAGCGCGAGTGCAAGTGTCTTTTTCATAACGTGATTTTTCTCCTTTTTGCATTGGTTTCTTTTTTGTAAACTTATTTTAACACAAAAAATTCGTTTTGTAAAGGGGGTAACGCGATTTTTTTGCAAAAAATTTCGGAAATTTCTGCAAGGTGGGTTCCTACACAGAATCCGTCACTTTTCGCCGCTTTCACCCCAATACGACGCCGCCAAACGTCGGAACGCCGGCAGGGAGCGGCGAATCTGCTCGGTGGAGACGCAGTAGGACACCCGGACGTACCCTTCGCAGCCGAAGCTGTCGGACGGGACCAGCAGCAGCTCGTATGCCCGCGCACGGTCGCAAAACGCGTTCGCGTCCGGCTCCGGCGACTCGACGAACAGATAGAACGCACCGTCCGGGCGGACGCAGCGGAAGCCCATTTCGACCAGCGACCCGTACAGCAGATCCCGGTTCCGACGGTAGGCTTCCAGATCCCCGGAAGCCCCCAGCACACGCGGCAGCATCGCCTGCATCATGCTCGGCGCACAGACGTACCCGAGCGCACGCCCCGCGCCGCACACCGCCGCGTAGACCGCGTCCCGCTCCGGCATCCGATTGCAGACGGCGATATAGCCGATCCGTTCGCCGGGCAGGGAGAGCGATTTGCTGTAAGAATAGCAGACCAGCGTATGGTCGTAGAGCGACGTCAGGTACGGGGCTTCCGCGTCCGGGTCGTAGACCAGTTCGCGGTAGGGCTCGTCCGAAAGCAGGTAGATCGGGCGTCCGTACTGCGCCGAACGCTCGCGCAGCAGGTCGCAGAGGGTGTGCAGGGTGTGCGGCGTCAGCAGGGCGCCGGTCGGGTTGTTGGGGGAATTGACGATGATCGCCTTGGTTTTGGGGTTCAAAATCGCACGCAGGGCGGGAAAGTCGATCTGGAAAGCGGTTTTTTCGGCGGGAACCACCCGGACGACCGCGCCCGCCTGCTCCGCAAAGACCCGGTATTCCGGGAAAAACGGCGCGATAACGACGACCTCGTCGCCCGGTTCGACCAGCGCGTGCAGGGAAACGGTCAGCGACGCCGCCGCGCCGCAAGTCAAGTACAGGTCGTCCTTGCCGATCCCGATTTCTTCGCCGAAACGACGGTGCAGGTCGTCGGCGATGGCGCTTCGCGCCGCTTCCGCGCCTTGGGCGGACGTGTAGCCGTGCAGGGCGACCGGGTCGCCGTCCAGCAGGGTGCGCAGGGCGTTCCCGACCTCCGCCGGGGCGGGCACGCTCGGGTTGCCGAGGCTGAAATCAAAGACGTTCTCCCTGCCGATCTCCGCGGCACGGCGGTTGCCGTATTCAAAAGTTTCGCGGATCACGGAGCGGACTTCGCCGAGTTTTCGCATGGATTCGTTGACGGACATGGCGGTTTCCCCTTTTTTTCCTTATTATATAGGGATTATAGCACGGTTCCTTCCGTTTTGCAATAATTTTCAAAAAAATATTCGCAAAAAGGGGAGGACTTTCGCCCTCCCCCTCGGTTTGTCAAAATCAGTTCTTTTCCCGGTAGTTCCGCATATTCTCCAGCAGCAGTGCCACGTCCTCGCGGGTCAGCTCGCCGTCCGCGTCCAGTAGACCGTCGCGGGCGGACAGAATGCCGGAGGAATCGGCGGACACCAGCGCCGCGCACGCCCACGCCGGGGTGGAGTCCAGATCCGAGAAGGTCTGCTTGGCGGAAAGCGCCGGGACGTCCAGCAGCGCCGTCGCCATGAACGCGGCGTCCGCCGCCGTGACGGGTTCGTCCGGGCGGAACAGCCCATTTTCGAGGTGCACCGCGCCCAGTTCGATGCCCTTCCGCAGGAAGCCGCGCTTGCCCGCCGTGAGCGCGTCGTCGTCCGCCGCTTCGCAGTCCGCCGTCGCCGTGACGCCGTCCGCCTGCCCGCATGCGCAGAGCATCATGACGAGGCAGTCGATTTTGCTGACCGGCTTTTCCGGCTCAAACAGGTAGCCGTCCGCGCCGGTGCGGTAGGTCATCACCTCGTCCGCGCAGAGCCGGATCGCCGCGTTATGCGCCGGGGAGCCGGTCATGTCGACGAAGTGCAGCCCGGTCTTGTTCTTTTCGACCGAAAACGTGACCGTTTTTTCCGGGGCGGACGCACCGTAGCGGTCGGACGCGACGTAGGAAAAGTCGTCCTTGCCGGTAAATCCCTCGTTCGGGGTGTAGACGACGGACGCGCCGTCGAGCGTCAGCGTCCCGTGGCGGGGGTAGACCGTCACGCGGTAGGTCACGCCGTCGCCGTTCGGGTCGGGTGCGGTCAGCGAGGTGTAGCAGGCGACGGATTCGTAGGTTTCCGCCGTCGCGTCCTCCGCCGCAGGCGGGAAGTTTTCGCCGTCGAGCAGGGCGACCGTGCAGGTCAGCTCGCGGTTTTCCCAGCCGTCCGCTTTGGCGGTGAAGGTGAAGGTCGCTTCCGCGGGGGCGTTCTCCCCGCCCGACGCCGGAAGGAATTTCAGGTAATCCAGCGAGGACGCCGGGATGGTCTGTCCGGCGAGGACCGCCGAACCGTTGAGCAGAAGCAGTCCGCTTTCCGCCGCCGGAAGCGAATTGACGACGATGTACTCGGTCCCTTCCCCGGTCAGGTCGCAGAAATCCGTGCGGCTGAACGCAAGGTCGGCGTATCGCGGTGTGCAGAGCACGAGCGACGTCTGCCCGCGCAGCAGGTCGAGTGCGGGGGAAAGTGCGGCGGAGGTGCCGGACGTCCCGGTCGGGTCCGTCCCGCAGGCGGACAGGGCGAACGCGGCAAGCAATAGCATACAGATGAACCGTTTCACAAAAAACACCGTTCCTTTCGAGAACAGCTTATTGCAATTCCAGTCAAAATATGCTATACTCAAAAAAAGTGTGCGAAAAAAGAAAGGCGGGTCCCACCATGAAACCGATCACCGACCGCAAAATCGCGTCCGACGCCCTGCGCGACGCCCTCTCCCACGCGACGCATACCGTTTTCTTCGGCGGGGCGGGCGTTTCCACCGAAAGCGGCATCCCGGATTTTCGGTCCGCCGACGGGCTTTACCGCCGGGAAAGCCGCATTCCGCCCGAGATCATCCTCAGCCGGTCCTTTTTCGACGCGTATCCGGCGGATTTCTTCGCGTTCTACCGCGAAAACCTGCTTTCCCCGAACGCCAAGCCCAATCCCGCCCACCTCGCGCTCGCGAAGCTGGAACGGGAAGGTCGTTTGGACGCGGTCGTGACCCAGAACATCGACGGACTGCACCAGGCGGCGGGCAGCAAACGGGTCTACGAGCTGCACGGCTCGGTCGAACGGAACCGCTGTATGCGCTGCGGCAAGCGGTACGGGGTCGAAACGGTCGCCGACCCGTCGTCCGACGTGCCGCGCTGTGCGTGCGGCGGGATCATCAAGCCGGACGTCGTGCTGTACGAGGAACCGCTCGACGACGACACGGTGCGCGGTGCGGTCAGAGCGATTGCACGGGCGGACACGCTGCTGGTCGCGGGGACGTCGCTGCGGGTCTACCCCGCCGCCGGATTGCTGCAATACTTCGCCGGGAAACGGCTGCTCCTCGTCAACTACGACGAAACCGACTGGGACGACCGCGCGACGCTCTGTATCCGCCGCCCGATCGGCGAACTGCTCGCCGACGCCGTCGGGATTGCGTAAACGTCCCACCCGAACGAAAAAACCGGGGTCCGTACCGTATGCCGTACAGATCCCGGTTTCCTTTAGTTCCACTCCGAAAGCCCTGTGATTTCAAGGCATTCCTGTTTCGATTGTCATCT
This sequence comes from uncultured Clostridia bacterium, assembly GCA_947630765.1. GTDB lineage: Bacteria > Bacillota > Clostridia > Oscillospirales > CAG-382 > Coliplasma. Next base: position 61,373 of record CANRIX010000003.1, read on the forward strand.
GTTTCTCCAATGTGAGTACGTTATCCCTGCGTAAAAACAACTCACCCTTTTCATTTTCATAAAACAACGTCAACATATCCTCGGATGCCCCATATAAGAACAAATCCGGGACCAGATTCTGTAGTTGCATCCGTTCTTTATAAGAAGTTTTCGTAAGCAGATTATGACTCCTATCGCATCGCTCTATCCACAGTTTTTGATATGCGCTTTTATCTATGATGCGATTTCCCAAATGCTTTATATGGGATAACTTGAATCTCTTGCACCAATCAATATCCTCTTTATACAGCATTTGCCCAACTGGATTCGTAACAATCTCATCAGTATCATAGACTACCGGCAAAACAAAAACACCGTTTTTGTAAGCAACATATGCCCTTGTATGACCGTCTGTAAGTGTATATGTATCGTTCCCAAAATCATGAACTGGCAAGGGCTGAAAATCGTTCATATGCCGTGGATCAAACCATTTCGTTACAGATGAGATCTTTTCCGAACTAAGATATATTTGACTAAGACCGAGCAGATCAATATTTATCAACTTTATTCCACGGAATTCCATTTTTTCAAATTCCTTTTCTATATTTTCCTACCCTATAACGGGTAGGAACAGTCTAAGATTTTAATAGATTCAAATCTCGATTTCTATGTTTGCTTGTCAAGTCCCGGTTCGCTTTCCCTCGTCTTTTGCGGTCGATTCCGTAAACGTATACTTCATAAGAATCCTTCCGAACAGCAGGCAGACGGCGATCCCGACGATCCCGAGAAGAAACATGACGAGAGCGGCGCCGGAGCCTTTTCCCACGCCGAAGGCGCCCGCGAGCAGTCCGTCCGGCTTTGCCCGCGCCATCCACGGTTCGCAAACCTTGTCCACCAGGAACCCGCCGACAAACGTGCCGATCGGAATGGTGAAAAACTGCATCGTGTTCCGGCAGGAATACACGCGTCCCTGCATTTCCGGCGGAATGGTGCTGCGCAGGATCACGTCGAGGTTCGCGCTCATGATCGGGACGACGGACCAACCGACGACCTGGGCGACGCACCACCATACCGGCGTCCGCGCAAACGCGAGGATGAAATTTTCCGTACCCAAAGAAAACAGCATCGTCAGCCAAATGACCCGAATGCGGTTTTTCGGCGCGGGAAGTACGGTTGCCGCGAGGCTTCCGATCAGCGTCGCGATGCCGGCGCACGACGTGACGATGCCCAGCACCGCTTTTCCGCCGTTTTCACGGGAAAGCACATAGGGCGGAAGCACCGCGTCAAACGCGGATGCCGCGAAATTCACGCCCGCAAGGAACAGGATCAGCCAAAGCAGCAACCCGTTCCGGCGCAAATAGGACAAACCGGCTTTCGCGCTCGAAAAAACGGTCTCCTTCGCGCCGTCAACGCGTTGCTTTTCCAGCGGCGGGATCCGCACGAAACCCGCCAACGCCGCAAACGCCGCCGCGAAGGTCGCAAGGTCCACGGCGATCACGCCGTCCATGCCCGTGGCCGCGTAAAGGGACGTCGCGATGACAGGATGTAAAATCGTGACGAGCGCGTTTGAAAACGACCGCAGACCGCTCGTCCGCTGATACTGCGCCTTCGGCGTGATCTGCGTCATGGCCACTTCGCCGGCGGGCTGCTGCACCGTATTCATCAGGCCGCTCACCGCATTCAACGCGTACAGATGGACCGGGCGCAGGGCGTCGATTTTCAGCAGAATCAGAACCAGAACGGTGCATCCGGCGGCGAACGTGTCGCAGAAAAGCATGGTCCGCTTTTTATCCCATCGGTCGGAAAGCGCCCCGGCAAAAATGCTTGTCAGCACATACGGCGTATAGGAACAGATGGACAGAAGCGCCGTTTGCAGGGCCGAGCCGGTCTTTTCGTACAGCCATACCGTCAGCGCGAACCCCGTCATGGCGCTGCCGAGCTGGGAAAGCGACTGCGTCGACCATAGGATCAAAAAGGGTTTCATTTTTGATTGTCTGCCGCTTGCAGCCTGCAATGCAGTTCGTACAGGGCGGTTCGGTTTGAATCCCATTGACATTTCGACCGTGCTTCGTCATACGGCAGCCAAACGCACGCAGTATGTTCGTGGGACAGCTTGATCTCTTCCGCACAGGCAAAGCCGAACGCATATTCCGGCACGACGTAGGTATCCGGCACCCAGCTGCACAGATCCTTTTTCGGGAAACTATCGGTGGGGATGCAGCACATGGATTTCAGCCGCACCATGTTTTCGGCGTGGATCCCGCTTTCCTCGAAAACCTCACGCACCGCGGCCTGCAGGGGCGTTTCGTCATCTTCGCCGCCGCCGGCAAGGAATTGCCACTGGTCAAAATCCGCACGGTGAAAGACGCAGTAAAGGGGGTTCCCGTCCACGATCCGATAGGGGATCGCCAGGATTTGAAACGGCGCTCTCATCTTTCCCTCCGTAAAATTGATTCCGTATCTATTCCGACGTTTTTGCCTGCGATGCGCGGAAGGAGTCGCCGTTGAACTGGCAGATATGTTCGATCGCCTGCTCCTGCGTCAGCTCGTCCGCCGAAAGCGCTTCCCCGCTCCCCACGAGACGGCACTGCAGTCCGGCGCTCGCCAGCGCACGGACCTCGTCCGCCGTGAACAGGTAGTAGAACCACCCGTCGGCGTCCCCGCCGCTTTCCGGCGACGCGATTTCCGAAAGCGTGACCCATGCGTCCGCGTAAAACGCGTCCGGGTTCTGCAGTTTCCCGGCGACGGCGTCGCGGTCCCCCCGCCCGTCGGCAGCGTTCAGGCAGAAGGCGACGTGATAGAGCCGATTCGGGTCGCTTTTATATAAGGAAAGCATGGTGCCGAGCGCCGGACCGATCTCCTGCGGGCAGTCCGCCGGACGGGACAGCAGCGGGGACGTCTCCCGGTCCTGCAAAACCTCGACCGACGCGTAAAGCAGTTCCGACCGCTCCGCGTCGCCCGCATTCGACGATTTCCCCGCGTTTCCGCAGCCGCAAAGCACCGCCAGCGCGGTGAGCAGCAATAGCGCGAACAGCGTCCGCACCGTTTTTTCGCCATTTTTCATCTTTCCGTCGCCCCTTTTTCCGTTTTTTTCAGTATAACACGGGGCGGCGGGAATGTCAAGAGGTTTGCGCGTCCGCGCCTTCCGCCGGTTCGCCCTTTTTCGCGGACAGGAACCGCCAGAGCAGCAGTGCGCCGAGCGGAAACAGGAACAGCCCCCAAAACCCGAGCAGCTGCAGTCCGAGGTACATCGACGCGAGCGACGCCAGCGGCGGCAGACCGATATACTTCCCGACGATGCGCGGCTCGATGACCTGCCGCACGACGGTCATGACCACATACACGACCAGCAGTCCGATCCCGTCCCCGACGTGCCCGGTGCAGAGCAGGAAAATCGCCCAGGGCAGCAGCACGGTCCCGGTCCCGAGCACGGGCAGGATGTCGATAAGGGCGGTCGCCAGCGCAATCAGGAACGCGTAGCGGTACCCGAGCAGCAGCAGGGCGGCGAACAGCTCGGAAAAGGTCACGAGCAGGATCAGCCCGTACGCCCGGAAGAAGCTCCCGCCGACTTCGAGGACCACCCGCTTGCACTTCAGCAGATGCTTCGCGACGCGGTCGGGAAGCATCGCAAGCAGCGACGCGTGCAGTCTGCGGAAGTCGATGGCGAAGTAGTAGGCGGACAGCAGTACGACCAGCACCGACAGCAGCGCGTTCGGCAGAAACGCCGCCAACCCCGCCAGAAACGGCAGCACCGAGCCGGAAAGCCGCTCCGCCAGCACCCCGAGCAGGTCGGTCAGCCGATGGTCGAGGTCGGCAAGGAAGCTGCGGATCCCCTCGCTCGCGTCGACGAACGGGATCCGTGCGGCGATGCGGTCGGCGATCTCGTCCGCGTAGGCGGGGTCCTGCCGCAGGCGGTCGAGGAACCGTCCGAGCGCGTCCGCGAGCGAACCGAGCTCCCCCGTGATCCGCCGCACGGCCAGCACGCACGCCAGCACCAGAAACGCCACGATCAGCACGACCGCGAACAGCACCGTCGCCTTGCGCGATATCCCCGCGTGCTTCTCCATCGCCCGCACCAGCGGCTGCAGGCAGAACGCGATGATGTAGGCGATCAGGAACGGCAGGAGCGCCCCGAACAGGTAGTGAAAGAACAGGTAGACCCCTGCCGCGATCAGCAGCAATCCGAACAGGTAGCGGGTCAGACGGTGAAAGCTCTCCTCCGAAAACAAAAAATCATCTCCAAAAAATCCGAAAAAGGTCTTGACAAACCCGTCGGGGTGTGGTATAGTAGGAGTACGACGTGGCCGGTTAGTCAAACGGTTAAGACGCCGCCCTCTCACGGCGGAGATAGGAGTTCGATTCTCCTACTGGTCACCACGAACGGCGAATGCGTGTGCGTTCGCCGTTTTCCCTTTGATAGGAGTATGGACGACCGCTCGATAGAGTATACGGGGAAAATTCCAAAAAAATCCGCCAAAAGCAGTTGACAAGCCGGAAAAACTGTGCTATAATATGCACGTTGCCCGCGTGAAGCGAATATCTGGACAGATGGCCGAGTTGGTCTAAGGCGCACGACTGGAAATCGTGTAACGGTTAACCCCGTTCTAGGGTTCGAATCCCTATCTGTCCGCCAATGAAAAAGGTCCGCAATTTGCGGACCTTTTTTGCGCTCATTTGAACGTGAATGGGATTCGAACGGATCGAGCCGGCAGGCGAGAGCGAATCCCTATCTGTCCGCCAAAAATCGGCAAGACGAATGTCTTGCCGATTTTTAACTCTTCACTACGTCTTCACTTTTCGCATACGGCTTCCCAAACGGCGTTAAGGCTTATATGCAGATAAAAAGAAATAACCACCGCTTATCCGTTGAATAACATCCCGGTATTTGCATTTCTTCGACCGTGCCGTTATAATAAAACCGTACCCTGAATATGGATCGGAGGAATGTATATGGTCACGGCGATTACGGGAAGCGGTTTCGGAGACGAAGGGAAAGGCAAAATAACGGACTTTCTGGCGGAGAAAGCGGACGTTGCCGTGCGGTTTCAAGGCGGCGCAAACGCAGGGCATACGATCCGAAACGATTTCGGGAGGTTTGTTTTGCGCCTGCTTCCGTCCGGCGTGTTTCACCAACATGTCGAAAATATGATCGCGAGCGGTGTGGCGTTTGACGCGGATATTTTTTTCTCCGAACTTGAAATGCTGAAGGAACGGGGCGTCAAGGCGCCGAAAATCCTTGTTTCGACCCGTGCGCAGCTGCTTTTGCCCATCCACAAACTGCAAGACAAATGGGAGGAAGAACGCCTCGAAAAGCACAAATTCGGCTCGACACTTTCCGGCATATGGCCGTTTTATTCCGACAAATTCGCAAGAAAAAACATCCCGATATCCGCGTTGTATTCCGAAGAACTCAGGGATATCGCCGACCGCTTCTGCAAAGATAAAAACATCTATTGCAAAGCGTTTTACGGCATTGCGAATGCGGTTTCCTATCAGGACCTGCTACAGTACTTATACGACGTAAAGACCCGCCTTTCCCCGTATTTGTGCGACTGTCCGTACTATATGAACAAGGCGATAAAAGACGGAAAAAACATTCTGCTGGAAGGGCAGCTCGGCGCCCTTCGGGATATCGAAAACGGGATCTACCCGTATGTCACCTCCTCCTCGCCGCTTGCGGGATTCGGAAGCGTGAGCGCGGGGATTCCCCCCTACGAGATCAAGTCCGTCGTATCCGTTGTGAAGGCGTATACGACGAGCGTGGGGGAAGGTCCTTTGGTCGGTGAAGTCTTCGGAAGCGCCGCCGACGAACTCCGCAGACGGGGCGGCGATCAGGGTGAGTTCGGCGCCAATACCGGGCGACCGCGCAGAATGGCGTGGTTTGACTGCGTTTCGACAAGATACGGTTGTATGCTGCAAGGGGCGACGGAAATCGCATTGACAAATCTTGATGTCCTCGGCTATTTGGATCGGATCCCTGTCTGTGTGAGCTACTGTACAAACGGGAAAATCACGAAGAATTTCCCCCAAACGGATCTGCTCAAAGCATCTCGGCCTGTTTACGAATACCTGAACGGCTGGAACTGCGATATTTCGGGGTGCTCTCAATACGAGGAGCTGCCGGAAGCGGCGAAAAACTATATCCGTTTCATCGAGGACCAAATCGGCGTACCCGTATCCATCATTTCGGTCGGTCCGAAACGAAAGCAGACGATATTCCGAAATCGCAGGGTTGAAAATAAGCTGTGATTATGGTATAATCAATCCGAAATAACATCGACTTATGGAGACGGCGTATGAACATCAATTACGATTGGTACAAAATATTCTGCTGTGTCGCCGAGCACGAAAATATCACGCTCGCTTCGGAAAAGCTGTTCATTTCGCAGCCGGCCGTAAGCCAAAGCATTTCCCGGCTTGAGGAAACGGTCGGCTGTGCGCTCTTCCTTCGTACCCCGAAAGGGGTAAAGCTCACCGCGGAAGGTCAGGTTTTATACCAGTACGCCGCAGCGGGGATCGCGGCTTTTTCCGAAGGGGAACGTCGCCTGACAGCCATGCTGCGCCTTGACGTCGGGGAAATCCGCATCGGGGCAAGCGATATGACGTTGGAATTCTGCCTGCTCCCGTATCTGGAAGCGTTTCATAAAAAGTACCCGAATATAACGATTGCGATCACCAATCATCCGACCCCGCAGACCTTGGAATTGCTGCGGCGGGGCGAAATCGATTTTGCCGCCGTGAGCGGACCGCTGTCCTGCCCCGAACTCGACGTGTTTCCCGTTCGCCAAATTCGGGATATTTTTATTTGCGGAAACCAAATGTGCGTCGCCGAAGCGGAACGAATTTCGGACCTGCAAGAGCATTTGATCCTATTAGAAAGCAATACAAGCACAAGGCAGTTTTTGGATACGGAATTTCGCCGACGCGGATTCACGGCGACGCCCAAATTCGAGCTGGCAACCAGTTCGCAGATCGTCAGTTTTGCGGCACGGAACATGGGGGTCGGGTGCGTTGTGTCCGATTTCGCCGAAAACGCGATCGCAAACGGCGAGGTTCACGAAATTTTTGTTTCCGATCCCTTGCCGCCTCGCCAGATATACGTTGCGCAAGGGGCTGACCTGCATTCCAAAGCGGCAGATGAGCTTTTGAAAATGATCCTTTCCGAATGACCTTCGCTTGAAGGTTCGATGAGAGAAGCACACGATTCTTATCGAACGAAACCCTTTCGGTTTATCCTGCAGGTCGCCTGTTCAAAGATTATCGCTCAAAAATTTACATACCGTTCATTTCCTTGCCCTTGCGGCGAAAGGAAAAATATGCTATACTGACAAAAACAGAATATACGAAAATACGGTTTGAAAAGTTGTACGCTGAGTAGATTAAAAGGAAACCCGGTTCGAGTCCGGGACAACCGCCATTACTGTATTTGACGAGACGAGCGCACGAGGTCCGCGGGGCAGTCTATTCCGGGGAGGAACGCTGCTTTGCGGTCTGGCGGGTCGCCGCGTCATAAGTCAGGAAGTCTGCCGTATTTTCGATGGGGAACCACCGCTTTGGTGAGAAGAGTGCAACCGATTTGCTGCCGGGTCATCGGCTTTCGATTTGCGCTCTTTTTTTGCATGACGCGAACCGAGCGCCGCGGTTCCCCCGCTCCGGCGTCGAATCGCTGCACCCTTTCCCCAAAAATCGGGCGAAAGGGTGCTTTTGCTTTTTGGGAGGAGAAAAACGTGACGCCGGAAGATAAGAAGCGCTGGGCGCAGGAGCGCCTGCGGGAAAAATATGCGGAACTGGGCAGACTGCCGAAAAAAGAGGACTTCGACGACGCGACAAGGGCGCGCATCAAGGCGTTTTTGGGTCCGTGGCCGCGGGCGCTGGAAGCCGCCGGGCTGAAGGAAAGCAAACCGTAAAAAATTCCATTGGGAGGTATAAAGATGAAGAAAAATCGACTTACGGCAGGCCTGCTGGCGCTGCTCCTGCTGTTCCCCGTTTTCCTTTGGGGGACCCGAACCGACGCGGAGGAGTCCTTTACGGAGCGCACCGCGCTTTCCGCGCAGCTCGCGCAGGAGATCCGTGCGGCGGTCGACAGCGCGAAGGTCAATAACGGGCTTTCGCCGGACGATTCCCTGCTCGGCAGCGGACGCTTTACTACGGGCGCCAGCTCCACCGACACCGACTGGATGGCGCTCGCCATGGGGCGCTTTGGCTATTTCGCAGGCGACGGGTATCGGTACCTGATCGAGGATGGCGACGGATACGCCGCCTACCTCGCCGCCATGAAAACCTACATCGAAACCGCCTACGCGGAAGAAGGCGGACTGCTCGACAGGGTCAAGTCCACCGAATGGCACAGGGCGGCCCTCACGGTCGCGTCACTCGGCGGGGACCCGACCGCTTTCGGCACATACGGCGGAGAACCCATCGACCTGATCGCGGACGGAAGCTACGACTGCGCGGTCCCCGGCGGTCCGGGGCGGCAGGACCTCAACGCATGGATCTGGGGGCTGATTTCGCTGGACGCCGAACTGTACGACGTGCCGGAAGGCGCGAAGTATCCCCGCGAAACCTTCGTCACCGAGATCCTCAAAGCCCAATTCCCCGACGGCGGGTGGGCGTTAGGCGGATACGCGGCGTCCGACGCGGACATGACCGGCATGGCGCTCCAAGCGCTCGCGCCCTATTGCAACGACGAAACGGTCTACACCTACCGAAACACGAAAAGCGGGCAAACCGTTTCCAAAACCGTCCGCGAATGTATCCAGGAAGCGCTCGACCGGCTGGACGAACTGCAGCAGAGCGACGGCGGCTTCCTCTCCCCGTTCGGGGACGGCGAAGCGGCGGAAAGCACCGCGCAGGTCCTCACGGCGCTCTGCTCGCTGGGGATCGACCCGGCAGAGGACCCCCGGTTCCGCACGGCGGACGGAAAAACGCTTCTCGACAATCTACTGCTGTTCCGAACGCCGGAGGGCGGTTTCCGCCATCTCCGAGACGGCGGCTGGAACGCCATGGCGACTTCACAGGCGACCTACGCGCTCGTCTCCTACTGGCGGCTGGAAAACGGTATGCGGGCGCTTTACGACCTGCGCGAGGACTGGACGCAGGCGGAACGCGCTTCCATCGACGCGGCGGAAGCGCAGATCGACGCCCTGCCGCCGATTTCCGCCGATCCGACCTACAAGGGTGCGCTGAAGGCGGCGCTTGCCGCCCTTCGGAATGTGCCGACGGCGGAACGCCGGTACGTGTATCACGGCGAGCGCCTCCTCGAAACCGTCGCGTTCGTGGGCGGCGAGGAAGCGCTGGACGACCCCGCCCTGCCGTACTGCACTTCCATTTCCGTGACCCGAAAGCCGGACAGGACCGCGTACACCGAAGGGGAAGCGTTCGACCCGACGGGCATGGTCGTGACCGCCTATTTCAGCGACGGGACGGAGGAGCCGGTCGCGGACTACCGCTATGCGCCCACGGGTCTGCTGACGATGGCGGACGCCGAAGTGCAGATCGTCTACGGGATCCTGAAAACCTCGCTCCCGATCACGGTGACGACCGCCCCCGACCTGCAGATATGCACGGCGGCGGAATTCCTGCAATTCCGGGATGCGGTCAACGCCGGAAATAATTTCAAGGGCAAGGTCGTCACGCTGACGGCGGACGTGGACCTGAGCGACGAGATCCTTTGGTCCCCGGTCGCCAACAAAAGCGCCAACGCGTTCGAGGGAACGTTCGACGGCGGAGGACACGTGATCAAGAATCTCTTCTCCATGACGAAAGGGGTCTTCGGCTACGCGGGTCCGAACGCCGTCATACGAAACCTCGGTCTGGAAAGCAGTACGATCCTGACGACGAACAGCGACGTCGGCGGTATCGTGAGCGTCTGCAGCGGCGCGAGCGTGATCGACTGCTGGAACGGCGCGGACATCACCTTTTTGGGGTATTCCTCCTACGGCGGCGGCGTGGTCGGCGTCGTGCGGACGACTGTGGGCGGGCTGATCTCCGGCTGCTACAACACCGGGGCGATCCACGCGAAGGACGGTCCGATCGGCGGTGTGGTCGGGTACCTCACCACGGACGCGGACGTGACCGTAGAGAACTGCTACAACACCGGCAAGATCTCGCTGGATGAAAACGGCTGGTGGGCAGGCGGCGTGGTCGGCAAAATGCAGGACAACAACGTCCTGCGGAACTGCTACGCCGTCGGGGAGATCGAGGGCGACGAAAGCGGCGCCATCGTCGCTGCGGTCACGCGGAACGCGACGGTCGAAAACTGCTACTACGACCGGGAGACGTTCGCAAACGCGACCTGCGACGGCTCGCACGCCGACGGGACCGTCGGTATGACGGCGCAGGAGATGCGGGAGCCCGGCTTTGCCGCCCGGCTGCGGGACGCGTACAAGGAGGACCCGTTCGGCTTCGTCAACGGCGGTTACCCGCTTCTGCACTGGCAAAAGACGGAAAAGGCCGACGCGATCTGCGCGGTCGCCGAGCAGATCGATTCCATCGGGACCGTCGCGCTGGACAGCGCAGACGCCATTCGCGACGCGCGACGCGCCTATGACGCGCTGGACGAGGAACTGAAGCCGTATCTTTCCGATCGCCTGCAGACGCTGGAACAGGCGGAAAAAACCTGGGCCGTCCTCCTGCAAGCAGCGAAGGACGACGCGAAGGAAGCGCTGCAGGCGTATAAAGCCCTTTCCGATTACCGTGCCGAACAGCAGGCGGAACTGCAGGCGCTCCTGGCAGAATTTTGCGCCCGTATCGACGCATCCGCCGACGCGGAAGCGATCGATCTTGCCGTAGCGGAAGCGAAAGCGAGGATGGACGCCGTCAGGACCGCGAAGGAATTTTCGGACGAGGAATCCGCGAGATGCGTTTCCGAGCTGATTGCGGAAATCGGCGAAGTGTCGCTCGAACGGAAGGACATGGTCGAAGCAGCGCGGCGCGCCTATGACGCACTGTCCGACGAGGCGAAGGCGCTTGTCGGCAACTACGACGCGCTTCTGGAAGCGGAAGCCGAGCTGGAAAAGCTGGAAAGCGAAACGAGCGCCGAAAGCCGTCCGGCAGACCCGCAGGACCCCGTGTCCGAAACGCCCGATAGTTCCGAAGCGCCCGAAACCCCCGAGACCCCCGACGGTTCCGAAAGCGCCCCGTCCGCGCCGCAGACGGGCGATGCGGGCGACTTCGCGCCGTATGCCGTCCTTTTGGCGGTCGGGCTGTGCGGACTTTTGCTCGCGAACGCGCGGAAACGCGTCGGATAGCCGCCATGTCCGCAAAGAAACTCCTTTCGGCGGCGCTTTGCGTCCTTTTGGTCGCGCTGACGGTGTGCGCCGGACTGCCCGCGACCGCGGCGGACGAACGGATCGGATCCGCGATCTGGAGCGTGGAAGCGTTCACGGTCGGCGGCGGCTTTCTGGTCGAGCCGACCGAACTGCCGATCTACGCGGGCGAAAATGCGGCGGACCAATTGCTCCGCCTGCTCCGCCAAAGCGGATTGGTCTGCTATTTCGGCGGGACTGCCGACGACGCGTTCTACCTCGCCTACATCGCGGACGGGACCTCCACAAGGGCGAAATTCAACCGCTATTCCGGCAGCGGAAGGCCGCAGAACGCGCGGGAGCTGCGCCTTTCGCCATCGATTCCCGCCGTCCTGCTCCCGCACCTGCGGGACACCATGGTGTTCTTCGACCCGGACGACTACGAGAAGAACTGGACGGGGTACCTCGGCGAGTTCGTATTCACGAACGGTTCGGGGTGGATGTACACGGTCAATAACGACTTCCCGGGCGTCGGGTTTTCGGACACGTTCCTGTCCGACGGCGACGTCGTCCGCGTGCAGTTCACGCTGGCGTACGGCGCGGACATCGGCGGGCTCGGTGCAACCGGCGGGAACGCACCGGGGGTCGGGAATCAACCGGCTTCGGGGTACTACCCCGTCGCGAACAAGGATGCGCTCTGCAAAACCATCTGCAAAGCGCTGTCCGCCGGTTCCCTGTCGGGCGGTGAAACCAAAAACGCCTATGCGGACGCACTCGCCGCGATGGCAGCGCCGGACGCTTCGCAGGACCGCGTGGACAACGCCGCCAGAGCGCTCGCCGACGCGCTTTCCAAGCCGTCGGACGTCCCTCCCCCGCCGAAATCGGACGAGCCGTCTGTTGCGGTCAGTTCCGCCGTTACGAGCGAACCCTCTGCGCCTTCCGAGACGGTCAGTGCAAGCGCCCCGCCCGTATCCGAACCCCCCGACACCCCAAGCGAACCGCCTGTCTCCAACCCCCCCGAAACCCCAAGCACCCCGCCCGAACCCGACACCCCCGGCGACGCAAACGACCCGCCCGTCCCCGTTTCGGACGCGGCGCTGTCGGTCGCCGACGGGATTCTCCGCTGGAAGAAAGCCGAAAACGGTTCGCCTGCGGACGGATTCCTGCTGAACGACGCATTTCTGGCGAGCGCCGGCTCGACGGCGGGCGACTGGTACCCCATCGGGCTCGACCGGCTCGGCATTTCGGACAATTTCGACGGCTACCTCGCCGTGCTTACGGACCGAATCGAGGAACGGTACCGGGAACCCGGTCGGCTGAGCGCCGCCAAAGCCACCGAATGGCACCGCATCGCGCTTGCCATGCTTGCCGCGGGCGGCGACCCGACCCACGCCGGCACCGACGAAAACGGAAACCCCATCGACCTGATCGCGGACGGGACCTACGACCGGGGGAAAACGGCCCCGCTCGGCAGACAAGGGCTCAACGGCTGGGTCTGGGGGCTGATCGCCCTCGACAGTATGCGGTACGACGTCCCGGCGGACGCCTGCGACACGCGGGACGGCATGATCGCCGAGATCCTGCGCCAACAGCTCCCGGACGGCGGGTTCGCCCTGAACGGGACGGAAGCCGATCCCGACATGACCGCCATGGTCCTGCAGGCGCTTGCGCCCTATCGCGACAGCGACCGGGTCTACGCCGAAGCGGTGAAAACCGTCCCCGACGCGATCGAGGACGCGCTCGCCTGCCTTTCCGCGCTGCAGCTGGACGCCGGCGACTTCGCCAGCTGGGGCACGGAAAACGTGGAAAGCACCGATCAGGTGCTGATCGCGCTGTGCTGTCTCGGCATCGACCCGCTGACCGACGCGCGGTTCTGCAAAAACGGGCATACGCTGCTGGACGGGATCCTTCGGTATCGCTTGCCGGACGGCGGATTTGCCCATTCCTTCGCGTATGACCCGAACAACCCCACCGCCTCGCCGGGCGAGTCCAACGCGATGGCGGGCGAACAGACGCTGCTCGCGATGGCGGCGCTTTGGCGGCAGCAGAACGGGCTGCACACGCTTTACGATTTCCGCCCCGAAGAAGATGCCGAACCGCAGGAAAACGCTACCGTTCGCTTCGACGACGCGGACCGCGAAGCGGCGGACAGCCTGCCGGATACGCTGACGACGGCGTATGAAGCGACGGTCACCTCCCTGCTCGACAAACTGCTGCGGTCGGAAGATTTCGACGGCAAAGCCGCCTACCTGCAAAAGCTGACCGACGCGAAAGCGACGATCGCGGCGATCCGGGCGGAGATCGACGCCTTGAACGCGGAAATTCGCGAAACCCTCTACCCGTTCGACCGGCTCACGGTTCGCGACAGGGAAACCGTGGACGGTATCTTCGAGCGCTGCATGGCGCTGAGCGAATACGACCGCACCCAAATCGAACGCTTCGACGACGTGCAGCGGGCGAAAACCCAGATCGACGGCGCACTGCGCGGACGTCTGCTCGCCGTCGTCCTGTGCGTCGCCGCAGCGGGGATCGCGTTCTGCCTCGTGCGCAGGGTCCGAAAACGGCGCAAACGCCGCGAAACGGAGCGCGAGGAGCTTGCCGCACGGTATGAAACGGGGGAGGAACCGTGAAAAAGGACATTTTAGCGGTGCTTAGCGTCCTGCTCCTGCTCGCCGTCGTCGTCAACGGCACCGACGTGCAGTCGATCGACGAATACTACCTTACGCACATCGACGACGTCACGCCGGAAAGCGAAACCGTGACCATCAGCATCCGCTGCGACGCCGTGCTCGACCACTACGACCAGCTCGACCCTGCCCTGCGATCGGACGAGTTCGTCCCACCCGACGGCGTGATCCTGCCGCCGACGGAATACGTCCTGCGGGAGGGCGACACGGTGTTCGACCTGCTCGACCGGGCGGTTCGATATAACAAAATTCAAATGGAATACCAGGGCTCCGACCAGAACGGCTTCGGGAGCGTCTATATCCAGGGGATCCACTACCTGTACGAATTCTCCTGCGGCCCGTATTCCGGCTGGATGTACCGCGTGGACGGGGTGTACCCGCATTACGGCTGCTCCAGCTATGTCCTGCGGGACGGGCAGGTCGTCGAGTGGGTCTACACCTGCGACCTCGGGCGCGACGTCGGCGCCGACTGGCTGGGCGGACAGGGGAAATGAGCCGCCCCGCTTCCCCGCATCTTCCCCCTGCGGAGGATACGGGGCTTTTTTGCCCAAAAAAACGGAAGGCGACCTGTGCAAAAAGCTGAAAATCCGCCCTTTCCCTTTTCGTGTATTGACAAAATTGCCGGATTCCGCTATACTGGTTTTAATCAACGATATAATAAAGGAGCAAGTTATGAAAGCAATCAAGCGCCTCCTACCCCTGTTCCTCGCGCTTCTGATCCTTTCCGTCTCGCTCGCCGGCGCGGTCACGTCGGCGTACTACGCGGGACAATGGGTCGGATTCGGCACCGTCACCGGCTCGACGCACAGCAACCTCGCCACCGGCGTGGCGTACGACAACACCACCGTCAAAGGCTCCGTCGGCGGCAACCAACGTCTGCACACCCTGACGTTCAATCCCGCGACAAGCAACTACGTGCCGCTGGTCTACACCAAGAACTCCGGCTACGGCGCGACGACCATCAATTCCGCCAAGGAAGCGGAAGCGATCGGCTACGACGTCAAGGGCGGGGTCAACGCGTCCTTCTTCTCCTTCACCGGCAAGAGCTGCAACACCTACGGCGGGGTCAACATCTCCGACGGCAAGATCCTGCAGGGCTGCAACAGCAACGGTGCGGCGTGGGTGCTCGCGTTCAACAGCGACGGCACCTCCGCGCTCGCCTATTCCAAGGTCTCCTACACGCTCAGCGCGAAGAACAACGCGTGGAGCGCCCCGGTGGAATGTATCAACATTTGCCCGGAAACCACCTATGGCGGCATCTACTACTATGACGAATTCTGCGGCACCAAGACGGACACCAAGGCCGCCGGCGTGGAGATCGTCTTCCAAAAGCAGGACCACACCCAACTGACAGTCGGCGGGACGCTCGTCGGCAAGGTGGTCGCCGTTCGGAGCAGCGTTTCCGCCGGCGGGACCATCGGGAAGGGTCAGTTCGTGCTGTACGCCTCCAACGCGAGCGCGTACGCCGCATCCCTGCGCTCCCTCGCGGTGGGCGACACGGTGCGGATCACGGCGACGGAAACCATGTCCGCCGCAAAGACGATCATGGAGAACTGCAACAGTGCGTTCGTGACCTACGGCTACCACATCGTGGCGAACGGCGCGAACGTGACCGATTCGGACGGTTTGGGGTACTCGTTCAACAGTGCCCGTGCACAGCGGAGCGGCATCGGCGTGAAGGCGGACGGTACGCTGGTCATCGTCGCCTCCCCCGGTCGCACGAGCACAAACACCGGGCTTACCGTCTATGAACTCGCCAACTACTTCATTTCGCAGGGCTGCGTGACCGCGATCGACCTCGACGGCGGCGGCTCGACCCAGATGACCATCGAAAAATCCGGCTCGCTGACCACCGCGATCTCCAGCACCCGCCGGGTCGCCAACAGCATCCTCGTCGTCGCCCGTCCGACCATCAGCGCATCCGATAAGGCGGAACTGAACGGACTGCTCGACGAAGCGAACGCCCTGCGCGAAAACTTCCTGCTCGGCGGCGCGACCGGCGCGCTGGATGCCGCCGTGACCTACGGCACCGGCGTGCGCGATTCCGCGAAATCCATGCCCGGCGACTACACCAAGGCGATCATGCGCCTGCGGGAAGCGCTCGCGAACGTGACCAAGACCGGCTACCGCCCGGGCATCTATCGTCTGAACACGGCGTCCACCCTGCAAAGCGGCGCATCCGCCTCTTCGTCCGCCGTTTCCTCGCTCGCCGCCGGTCGCACCTTCACGGTCACGCAGACCTCCGGCAATTACGGCTACACGAAGGTCCTCGCCAACTTCGGCTGGGTGGATCTGACCAAAGCGACCCGCATCGGCGGCGCGGTCAACGCGCAGGCGACGATTAACTTCCCGGCGGTCGCCTATAAAGGACAGGACATCACCATCTCCTGGAAGCCGGTCAACGGCGCGGCAGCCTACACCTATAAGGTCATCGAGCTGCTCGGCGAGCCGAACCCGGGCGACTCGAACGAATCCGCCAACGCCGTCGCCCTCGCAGACGGCACGACGACGGACGACCTGCAAGTCACGATCCCCGCGTCCGCGCGGACGGACGGGCGCTACCTGAAAGTCGCCGTCTGCGTCGAGTATCCGACGGCGAGCATCTGGAACACGGCGTATATCGCCACGTCCACCCTGCCGTTCACCGACGTCCCGCTCGGCTTCTGGGGCTTTGACGCGGTACGGCACGCCTACGAAAGCGGCTACTTCTCCGGCGTTTCCGGCACGGAATTCGCCCCGAACGGCACGATGACCCGCAGCATGATGGCCACCGTGCTGTACCGCATGGCGGGCACCCCCGCGATCGACCCGGAGGCCGTCCAGCCGTTCGTCGACGTCCCGGAAAACACCTGGTACTATGACGGCGTGCGGTGGTGCGCGTCCGTCGGGATCACGTCCGGCGTTTCCGCGACGGAATTCGCCCCCGACGGGCTGATCACCCGCGAGCAGGCGGCGGTGTTCCTCTACCGCTTCGCGCAGACGCAAGGGTACGACACGACGGTCGAGGACCTGACCGCGCTGGACCGCTTCGCGGACGCCGCATCCGTCAGTGACTACGCGCAGACCGCGATGGCGTGGGCGGTGCAGAACGGCATTCTGTCCGGCACCGACGTCGGTCTGGAACCGAAAGCAAACGCCACCCGTGTGCAGGTCGCGGCGCTGCTGTACCGTTTCGATACGGTTTTCGCGGAGTAAACCCCTCCAAAACGCAATTGCAAGTCCGCCTTCCCGGCGGACTTGCTTTTTTTCAAAAAAAGTCCAAAAAATGTGATGTTTTTTGCAACGCTTCCCGATTTTCGCACACTATCTGAATGAAAGGCACGAAAAAGGAGGGACGTACCTATGAACGAGGAGGCGCAAGCGGACACCCTGCAGGAGCGATTCGCGAAGGAATACCCCGAAAAGCTGTTCTACTTCTGCCTCAAACGGACCGGCGACCCGCACGAGGCGGAGGACCTCGCCTCGGACGTGACGCTGCACGTCCTGACCGCGCTGGGGCGCGGCGTGCGTCCGGAGCATTTTTCCGCCTGGGTCTGGCAGATCGCGCACAACCGCTATTGCGCGTGGGCAAAGGAGAAACGGCGGCGGTCGGACGCGCTCGCGCCGGCGCAAGTGCCGGGATTTCCCGACGGGGAAGCGGACCTGTCCGACCCGGAGCCGACCCCGGAGGAGACCCTGCTGCACGCCGAAGCGCTTCGGCTGCTGCGGCGGGAATTGGCGTTCACGTCCGCCGACTACCGGCACATCGTCGTCGCCTACTACTTCGACGGGGTCCGGCTCAGCGAGATCGCGGACCGCTTGGGTCTGCCGGACGGGACCGTCCGCTCCAAACTCCACCGTGCCAGAAATTTACTGAAAGAGGGAATGGAAATGGAACGAACCTTCGGGAAACGAAGCTACCAGCCGACAGAAATTTCTTTTATCGCCTCCGGAAACCAACCGAGCGGATTGCCGTGGCGGGCGATCCAACGGAAGATCCCGCAAAATATCCTGTGCGCGGCGCACAACAATCCCTGTACGCTGGAGGAGCTTGCCATCGAACTGGGCGTCGCCCTGCCGTACATCGAGGAGGAAGCGCAATTGCTTCTGGACGCGGAACTGCTGCGGAAAACCGAGGACGGGAAGCTGCTGACCAACTTCCTGATCCTTTCCAAGGATGTGCAGGAGACCTTCATCGAACTTTGCTGCGCCTTTACCGAGCAGCAGTACGAAACGCTCTGGGCGGTCGCCGGCGAATGGGTGCGGCTCGCGGAGGAACTGAACGTCCCGTTCGGGACCTACCCGTCGGAGGACGTGCGGATGTTCTTCGGACAGGAGTTGCTGCAAACGCTGTTGTACAGAGCGTACACGCCGCCGTATCACCGCGCCGACGGGGGGAACTGGGGCGTGGTAGGATTTGAATTCGGCGCGTCCTGCCGACTGCCGCATACCACATTCAGCAACAACCTCTCGGACTACCGTTCGGACAAGGTCCCGCTCACCTTGTGGGAGGGCTTCCAGACGGTAAACTGGACGGACGAAGTGTTCTGCCAAACCCGCTACACGCAGGACGTCCCGGACAGCTACTGCCTTCCCCTGTTACGGGCGGTCGCGGAAGGGGCGGACCCGGCGACGTTCAGCACTGTGGAACGGGAGCAGGTCGAATTGCTGTTGCGGCAGGGGTTCCTCGTCCGGCGGGAGGACGGCAGTCTGCTCGTGGACGCCATTGTGGCTCGGAAAGAGCAGGCCGACCGGCTTGCCCAAGCACTGCTCGACCTGCCCGCCTACGCTTCGCTGGATAAGGCGGCGGCGGAACTGAAAGACCGCGTGCAAAACGCACTTCTGCCGCTCGCGGGAAAGTACTTCCGCGGCGAACTGGACTACTATACGTCCGTAGCGGCGTCTGCCACCAGTAAAATCATGTTCCGGCTGTGGAAGGACCGCGGACTGTACCGCGGCGCGAGCAGTCGGTTCTGTTCGCTCGAACTCTACGGTTGAACGGCAAAAAAAAACGGAACGGTCATACCGCCGTTCCGTTTCTGTTTCCCCCTTACACGGACGCCGCGAAAGCGCGTTCCCGCCCCTTCCGCACGACCAGCGCCTTGAACACCGTCCGCACCAGCGGCTGAATGAAGAACAGTTGCGTGAAGAACGCGAACGGAAAGTTATAGCAGACCAGCCGCAGCCAATCGGCAAGCAGGGTGAACACGCGGAACCCCGCCCCGTAGTCGTAGTAGAGGATTGCGGCGAGAAAGCTCATCGCAGGGCACATGATCCCCACGGTCGCGCAGATGACCGCCGTTTCAAACAGCACCGGGTGGGTCGTCGCGGGGTCGAAACACTTCCGGGCGAGCCGAAAGGACAGCGGCGACCCCAGCAGGAGTTCCAGCGTGTACGCCAACGTGAACTCGACGAGCACGACCACCCAGATCGGCACCGGCTTCCCGAACACCGGGACCCCGCCCATCGCGCGGATCGCGGCGAGCACCCCGCTTTCCCCGGTCAACTGCCTGAACAGGTCCCCGTGAACGACGTACAGGCTGAAAAAGACGTAAGCGTGGACCGTCACGACCACGGTGAGCAGGGCAAACAGCATTCGCTGTAATTGATTTTTTGGCATAGGTTTCTCCTTTTTTTCACACAAAAAACACACGCCTGTAAATCCGTACCGTAATCAGATTTACGCACCGAAGTGCAACGTGTGTCGTCGATTTAGAGCCGATTGAATTTTACGGCGAACCCGTATCCTTCCGGGTCGCCTTGCGTTCAAGGAAGCCCCGCCCCCGGACTTCGCCGGGAGCGGGAGCATTTTTGCCGGGAAAGGTCAGTCGAGGACGATCTCCTTGTCCTGTTCGGAGGAATCGTACATCGCCTGCATCATGCGAGCCGTCTTGATGACGGTGTCGATGTGGGACGGGAGCTTCTCGCCCGTGTGGATGCACTCGATGAACTTGTCGATCTCCTTCTGGAACATCGGGGCGTCCTTGTACTTCGGCTTGAAGTTGACAAGGCTGCCGCAGGAGGTCGTGTAGACCGTGAAGTCGCCGCCGTACTGCAGACGGGCGCCGCCCTTCGTGCCGAGGAAGTCGATATAGGACTCGCCGACGCCGATATTCTGCGCCCACGCGCCGTTGAACGTGATGGTCGGACCGTCCGTGCGGACAAAGCCGGTGACGAAGTCGTCGACGTCATAGGTCCCGTTGAGGTCCTTCGTGTCCTCCGCCCACATGCCCTCGTAGACGTAGTTCGGCATATCCTTGCCGAGCTTGCAGTACGCCTTGGAGGAGACCGTGATCGGTTTCGGGTCGCCGGTGCAGTACATGACGATGTCGAGGTAATGCACGCCCCAGTCGATCAGCACGCCGCCGCCGGAGATCTCTTTGGTCGTGAAAGCGCCGCCGAGCCCCGGGATCGAACGCTGTGCGCGGAAGGAAACGTACACATGGTAAATTTCGCCGAGTTCGCCGGACTGAATGATCTCGCGCAGACGGTTGACCGCCGCATTGAAGCGGTTGACCACGCCGATGTTGAGCACCTTGCCGGTCTTATGCTGGGCTTCCTGCATCGCCTTCGCCTCGGAATAGACGCGGGCGGCCGGCTTCTCGCACAGGACGTTCTTCCCGGCGTTCAGCGCGTCGATCGCGATGACCGAGTGCATCTTGTTCGGGGTGCAGACGGAAACCGCTTCGATTTCCGGGTCCGCAAGCACGACGTGATAATCCTCGACCGCCTGCCCGCAGCCGTACTTTTCCACGCACGCCTGCGCCTTGGACAGGATGATGTCGCAGAAATACTTGATCTCGACTTCCTTGTTGTTCATGTAGGACGGGATGTGCGCACTGTTGGCGATGGTCCCGCATCCGATGACCGCAATTTTCATGGTTGCCATATGTTACCTCTCCATATCTGCTATTTTCTGCCTGTCCCCATCTTATCACATTCCGCCCCGCTTTGCAAGGGTTTTTTCAAAAAAACAGGAAATTTTTTTGCCGTTTCAGAACGGAAGCAGCCCGAGTACGAGCGAAAGCCCGAAAGCGGCGAGGAAGCCGAAATACAGCCGACTCCCGTGCTTTTTCGACAGCAGTAGCGAAAGCATGCCGCAGACCGCGAACGCGGCGGGTACGAGCATCCGCTCCGGCGAGACCGCCGCACTTCCGACCCCGGCGCGGTCGAGCAGCGACAGCGCCCCGTCGAACAGGCGCAGCGCCATCCCCGGCAGGAACGCCACGACCGGCGCGAGCGGCGGAAAGACCGCGAAGCAGGCGACCGAAAGCAGCAGCGCGAACAGCAGCGGCGCGAAGAACGGGAGCACCAGCAGGTTCGCGAGCGGCGTCAGGTAGGAAACCGTCCCGAACGAGAACGCGAGCACCGGGAACGTGAACAACACCACCGAGCAGGAGGCGTACAGCGAGCCCGCCGCCCGCACGAGCAGCGATTTCGCTCGGCGGCGCAGCCGTTCGCCGGTTCCCGCCGGCAGGCGATTCCCCGGTTCGCGCCGCCCGTAAAACGCGGAAAGCCGCGTGCGCACCAGCAGCAGGCAGAGGCAGGCGAGGAAGGACAGCTGCAGGCTGTACGAGAGCAGCGACACCGGCGAAACCGCCAGCAACAGCAGCAGCGCCGTCGAAAGGGAGGTCAAGGGGTCCGTGCGGAAGGTCAGCAGTTCCCCGCATTCAAAGAACGCCAGCATGAACGCGGCCCGCAGCATGGACGGCGGGAACCCCGCAAGGCAGCAGTACCCGAACAGGGCGAGGCAGAGCGTCGCGATCGCCAGACCGCGCGGCAGGAACCGCCGCAGAAAGCGCCGAAGCAGGTCGGCAAACACCGCCAAATGCAGTCCGCTGATCGCCAGCAGGTGCGCGATCCCCGCGTTGCGGTACGCCTGCGTCGTCTGCGCGTCCAGCGACGAGCGCTCGCGCAGCAGGAGCGCTTCGACGATGCCGGTCTGCCCATATCGGTCGTAGAGCCGCTCGGAGCAGGTGCGGAACCACGCGAGCGCTTTTCCGCGCAGGTCGTCCCCGGTCCAGGTCGAAAGCGCCTTCCCGTTCGCCGCCATGTCCGCCCCGTTCGCACGCTGCCGCAGGGTCGGCAGGCGCAGGTCCGAAAGCTCCGTGCGGACGTATTCGCCGTTGCGCAGCGGGAGCGCGGAGGTCATGCAGACGGACAGCAGGCACCCTTTCGGCAGGGCAATGTGACTGTTTTCCACCCGCAGCAGGAGCAGGTCGCTCTCGCTGTCGGAAGCGCTTTCCACCACGGTGCAGATCGCCGTGTCCTCCCGTCCGGCGAACCGCGCATAACGCCCGCCGTCCAGATCCGCGCCGGCGCACCGCAAAACCCCGAGCAGCAGCCCGAACACGACCGCAAGCAGCGTCCACCGCCCCCGCAGG
This sequence comes from uncultured Clostridia bacterium, assembly GCA_947630765.1. Lineage (GTDB taxonomy): Bacteria > Bacillota > Clostridia > Oscillospirales > CAG-382 > Coliplasma. Next base: position 83,648 of record CANRIX010000003.1, read on the forward strand.
AAGAACGCGCAGACCCCGCCGACCGCGACGCAGCAGAGCGCCGCCCAAAGAAAAGGAACCGTTCCCCCGACCGCATACACGCCCAGCACCGCGGCGTCGCCCGCCGCGAATGCCAGCGCGAAAACGGTCAGGAAACGGTTCCGAAGCATACCCGTTTACCCTAACGTGACCGGCAGCTTCTTCCCGCCGAGGATATGGAAATGCAGGTGCGGCACGGTTTGCCCCGCGTCCTCCCCGCAGTTCGACACGACCCGGTATCCGCCCTCCTCCAGCCCGAGCGAACGGGCGATCTGCGGAATGGCGAGCAGCACCCGCGAGACGACCTCGATGTTCGACGCGTCGACTGCGGCGATCGACGAGATGTGCGCCTTCGGGATGACCAGCACGTGCACCGGTGCGTTCGGGTTAATGTCGTAGAACGCGAGAACGTCCCCGTCCTCATAGACCTTCTTCGACGGGATCTCCCCCGCGACGATGCGGCAAAAGAGACAGTTTTCCATGTGAAACGCTCCTTTCTGAAACGGCGAAGCGGGGCAGAGGTCCGCCTGTTCGCGCCCCCGCCCCGCTTTTTTTCTTTTTCTGTGCGGTCCGAGCGCTTACGAAGCCTCGAACTCGCTGACGAACATCCACGCGGAGGAGGTCATGCGCACCTGCACATACTGCGCGGTCACGTCGCAGGTCTGCTCGACCGCCTGCTCCGCGACGGTAGCGTCGTTCGTAACGCTGATCACGCCCAGCGAGGTGAAGTTCTCGCCGTCCTCGGAGATCAGGAATTCCACGGTCGCGGGCGCACCGATCCCGCCCGTGAGCTTGGACGTACCGACGTCAACGGTCAGCTTGGAGAGCGCGTAGATCTCGCCGAGGTCGACCGTGAAGTAGGAATACGAGTTGGTCTGGTAATCCGGGCAGTCCTTGTGGAAGCCCATCCACGCGGCGTCGGTATAATTGCCGTCCGCAGACGGATGGACCCCGTCGGTCAGTTCCTTGTCGTCGGTATCCGGGTAGGAGACGGGCGCGTCGTCCATCCAGCCCCACGTGCCGTCGTCTTTCTTGGCCTGCTGGAACAGCTGAGACTTCACATAGGTCTTGCCGAGCGCGACGTTTTCGCCGTTGGTCGCCACCGCGTTCGGATTTTTCTCTGGCGCGGAAGAAGCCTCCGAGCTGGCTTCCGAGGACGCCTCAGAAGACGCGGCAGAGGAAGCGGCCGACGACGCCGCAGAGGACGCTTCCGAAGAAGCGGCAGAGGAAGCTGCAGAGGACGCCGCGGAAGAGGAAGTCGCCGACGAAGCGGACGACGATTCAGACGAAGCGGTCGAATCCGCCGAGGAATCCGCCGAGGAAGTATCCCCGTCGTCGCCGCAGGCGGAAAGCGCCAGCAGGCACGCGGAGAACGCAAGCGCAAGCGCAAGCAAAATGGCAAGTTTCTTCATGATCAATACCCCTTTCCCTTTATGACGCTTCAAATTCGCAGACGAACATCCAGCCGGCCGAGGTCATTCGGGCCTGCACATACCGCCCGGTCACGTCGCATTCCAGCGCGGCGGCGACATAGGGGACGCTGTTATCGTCCTTATAGTTCGCCTTGCCGACGGAAACGAAGTTCGTGCCGTCCTCGGAAACGAAGAATTCCACCGAAGCGGGCGCAGCGATCCCGGCGCCGAACTTGGACGTGCCGACGTACAGCGACAGCTTCGACAGTTCATAGATCTCGCCGAGGTCGACCGTGACGCTGGCGTACTTGTTGGCCTCATAGTCCGGGCAGGAAGCCGCAAAGCCCATGAATTCCGCAGCGGTATAACCCGCGTCCGCAGCGGGGAAGTTCCCGTCGGTCAATTCCTTGTCGTCGGTATCCGGGTAGGTGATGTCCGCCGAATCCGACCACTTGTAGTCGGTTCCCTGCCGATAGAGCGGGGAGGTCGTGTAGGTCTTGCCGAGCGCGACGTTTTCGCCGTTGGTCGCCACCGCGTTCGGATTCTTCTCCGGCGCGGAGCTGGCTTCCGAGGACGCTTCAGACGAAGCGGCAGACGAAGCCGCAGACGAAGCGGCGGAAGATGCCGCAGACGATGCCGCAGAGGAGGCAGCGGAAGATGCCGCAGACGAAGCCGCAGAGGAAGCGGCAGACGAATCCGCGGACGTGTCCGCTGACGAAGCCGAAGAGGTGTCCCCGTCGTCGCCGCAGGCGGAGAACGCCAGCAGGCACGCGGAGAGCGCAAGCGCAAGTGCCAGCAGGATCGCAAGTTTTTTCATAAAGTGAATTCCTTTCCGAATTTTATTTACAATTCTCAAGCAAACAGGCTTTAGTAGACTTCCAATTCATCGACGAAGGTCCACGTGTCGGTGCATTTCATGCTGACGCGGACGTACTGCGCCGTCACCGGCTCCGCGAGCGTGAAGCCGACCCAATCGAAGGTCTTGTCGTTCTCCGCCGGCTTTGCAAAGGTCTTTGCGCCGAAATCCACCCAGTTCGTGCCGTCCTCCGAATAGGAGAACTTGATCTCCGACGGGGCGACGATCCCGGAGGTGTTGCCGAGCATCACGTGGATCCGGGCGGCACGGATCTCGGTCGCCTTCCCCAAGTCGACGATCGGGGCCGCGACGCCGCCGGGCGCGTTGGTCTTGGTTTCCACCGCCGCGTCCTTGAAATTGTACCAGTAGCCGAGCCAATTGGTGTTGAACGTGAACGTCCCGCCCTCCTCGAGGAAGACACCGTCGGTCAGGTTGCCGGGATAGTTGCCGAGGGACGCGTCGACCGGGTCCGCACCGGCCAATTTCAGACCGGCGGCGAGGTTCGTCCCGGACGGTTCGACCCCTTCCGTCGACGCGGCGGTCTGCGCGGCAGGCGCCGACGAGGTATCAGAGGACGCTTCCGAAGAGGCTTCGGACGAGGCCGCAGACGAGTTGTCTGCTGACGAAGCCGCCGAAGAAGCGGCTGACGAAGCTTCCGACGAAGCCGCACTCGACGCTTCCGACGACACGGACGATTCTGCTCCCGACGAAGCGGACGACACGCTTGACGCTTCCGACGACGTCGACGAGGTTTCGTCCTCACCGCCGCAGGCCGCAAGCACGACGCAGGTCAGCGCAAGCAGCAGCGCGAGCAACACGGACAGTTTTTTCATGTAAATTTCCCCTTTCTGCCGGCCCCGAAAGCGGGCCCGCACACGGTTTTCATGGCTCCATATGGGCGCAAATCGCAAAGCGAAAGCATCCCGTAGATGTATTTTACCATATATTTAGGAAAAAAGCAAGAGGTTTTTCAAAGTTATCACCAATTCTTTTCGTCCGCCGCCGGTTCGTCGTCCGGGAACAGCAGTTCCACCAGCTCCTCCAGCTCCGGGCGGGTGGAAACGCTGTTGATGCGCTCCCGCAGCTTGGCGCTGCCGGTTTTTCCCCGGCAATAGTGGGACAGGTGCTTCCGCATCTCCAGCAGAGCACGCGGACCGCGGTCCTCCTCGAGCAAGCGGATCTGCCGGCGCAGCACGCCGCGGATCTCGGCGTTGTCCGGCGGCGAAAATGGCAGTCCCTCCGCCCGGCAGCGCAGTTCGCGGAACAGCCACGGGCGCCCGTAAGCCCCCCGCCCGATCATGATCCCGTCGCAGCCGGTGCGTTCCACCATGTCCTCGGCGCTCTCCGGCGAATCGACGTCACCGTTTCCGACGACCGGGACGGACACCGCCCGCTTGACCTGTGCGATCAGTTCGCGGTCGGCTTTCCCGCTGTACAGCTGGACGCGGGTCCGCCCGTGCACGAAGATTGCCGACGCGCCGTTCTGCTCGCAGACGCGGGCGACCTCGACGGCGTTGACGTGCGCTTCGTCCTCGCCCTTGCGGATCTTGACCGTGACCGGCAGGTCCACCGCCTCCGCAACCGCCCGGACGATCCGCCCGCAGAGCGCCGGGTCCCGCATGACCGCGCTCCCGTCCCCGTTGCAGACCAGTTTAGGCATCGGGCAGCCGAAATTGATGTCGATGAAGGCGGGGGCGTACTTCTGCAGCAGGAAGGCGGCCCGCGCCATGCTCTCCGGCTCGTGCCCGAAGATCTGAATGGCAGCGGGGCGCTCGTCGTCGCGCAGGGCGGCGAGCCGGTCGGTCTTGCGGTCGCCGTAGCAGACCGCCTTGGCGGAGATCAGCTCGGTGCAGACGCATTCCGCGCCGTAGGAGACGCAGATCGCGCGGAATGCGTGGTCGGTCACGTTCGCCATCGGCGCGAGGAACAGCCCGTGCGGGATCGTAAGGGTACCGATTTTCATGCCGTTTTTCCTCTCAGTTGATGGTTTTCCCGTCCCCCGCCCGGCGGACGATCGCGTCCGCCTCGTCGGAGAGCGCACGGTATTCCGGCTCCCCGAGCTTCTCGAGTACCGCACCGACCGCTTCGGCGGTCTGCTTGACCAGCGGCAGGTCGGCGAGCGACGCGGCGCGCAGCGCGAATTCCCCGCTCTGGCGGTCGCCGAAAAAGTCCCCCGGACCGCGTTGCTTGAGGTCCTCCTCCGCGATCTGGAACCCGTCGGAGGAATTTGCCAGCACGTCCAGCCGCTCGCAGGGTCCGCCGCTGCTGTTGAGCAGCACGCAGAAGGACGCCCGCGTCCCGCGACCGATCCGACCGCGCAGCTGGTGCAGCTGGGAAAGCCCGAACCGCTCGGCGTTCTCGATGAGCATCACGTTCGCGTTCGGGACGTCCACGCCGACCTCCACGACCGTCGTCGCGACCAGCACCTTGGTCTCCCCCGCCGCGAACGCCCGCATGACCTCCGCTTTGCGCGACGGGGACATCTTCCCGTGCAGCAGTCCCATCGGAATGTCCGAAAACGCCCCGTTTCGCAGCTCTGCAAAGTAGCTTTCCGCCGCCTTGCAGTCCTCGCTTTCCGCCGGTTCGCCGTCCGCGTCGTCGCCGACCAGCGGGCAGATGATGTACGCCTGTCCGCCCTGCGCGATCTGCCGCCGGATGGACGCGTAGATGCGGTTGCGGTCCTTCGGCAGCAGCACCATCGTCTTGATCGGCTGCCGCCCGGGCGGAAGCTCCCGCAGCAGGGTCACGTCGAGGTCGCCGTACAGGATCAGCGAGAGCGAACGCGGGATCGGCGTCGCGGAAAGCACCAGCATATGCGGCCGCAGACCCGTTTTCTCCCCGCGCTCCAGCAGAGACGCACGCTGCCGCACGCCGAAGCGGTGCTGCTCGTCGGTCACGACCAGCCCGAGCGACGCGAAGTGCACGTCCTCCTGCAGCACCGCGTGCGTGCCGACCAGCACGTCCACCTCCCCCGCCGCCAGTGACTTTTTGACGGTCTCCTTCCACTTTTTCGGCACGGCGGAGGTCAAAAGGGCGATCCGCGCGTCCGCCGGGTCGAACCATTCGGTCAGCTTGCCGAAATGCTGCTCGGCGAGGATCTCGGTCGGCGCGAGCAGCACCGCCTGCTTCCCGTTTTGAACGCACCGCTCGATCGCGGCCGCCGCGACGACGGTCTTTCCGCTGCCGACGTCCCCCTGCACCAGACGCGTCATGGGAACCGGCTTCTCGAAATCCGCAAAGATCTCCCGGATCGCCTGCGCCTGCGCCCCGGTCAGCGGGAACGGCAGACGCTCCAGAAAGCTGCCCCCCTCTTCGGGCGGCGGGAGCGGCGGAGATGCCGCGCCGTCCTTGGCGTGCCGCATCCTGCGCAGGGCGAGCTGAAAGCTCAGCAGCTCCGCGAACGCGACGGTCCGTTTTGCCTGCACGGTCTCCTCGAGGTCCTTCGGTTCGTGCAGACGGCGGACCGCTTCCCCGCGCGGCAGAAGCCCGTACTTCTCCCGAAGCTCCGCCGGCAGAAGCTCCGGCAGTTGGTCGCAAAGCGACAGGCAATTTTTTACGATCTTTCGCACGAAATTCCGCGTCAGCCCTTCGGAAAGCGGGTACACCGGCAAAACCGCCTCGAGCGGCTTGCCGGGAATGACCAGCTCGACCTCCGGCGACGACATTTCCGCTCCGAAAAGTCCCATCGAAATGCGTCCGTACAGCCGGTAGCGTCTGCCGACGACGATCTGCGAGAGCAGGAACCGCCGGTTGAACACCGTCACGGTCAGCATGCCCGTGTCGTCCTCCGCGCAAAAACGAAAGTATTCCAGCCCCGAACGGGCGCGCCCGGAAACCGGCAGACTCGTGCAGACCACCTCGACGGCGTGGATCCCGCCATCCGCGCAGTCCCGCAGCGGAAGGACGTTCCCCCGGTCCTCGTAAGCACGCGGATAGAAGGTCAGCAGGTCGCCGACCGTGCGGACACCGCGCTTTGCAAACTGCTGCGAGCGCGTCTCCCCCACCCCGCGCACGAAGGAAAGCGGGGAATCCAACGTCAGTTCATAGGGCATATGGGTGCTCCTTTCCGATTCTCCGTATCGCGCAAAGGGGCTGCCGCGTTTCGGACGGCAGCCCGCAATCTCAAAAATTTTCGTGCAAACCTCAGCCGAGCTGATACGCTTCGACGCAATCGTCGATCGCGGTTTGCGCGGCGTCGCGAATGGATTCCAGTTCCGACGCGACGTCGGCCGAACCATTGCCCATCAGCGTGTCGATCATCGAGGACAGCCCGCCGAACCCGTACAGGATACCCGGATCATAAATCACGTTGCTGAAGATGTAGTTGTCGAGCATGTCGACGTTATCGTCCGTGTGCGCGTCGCGGTCGAGCAGGGTGCTCTGGTAATACGCCGGCGTGATATCGTCCTTCGCGTAGCAGCTCAGCGCTTCGATCATGAACGCGGAGAATTCCGGGTTCTCCACCGTCAGCGGAATGCACACGCCGTAGGCGTAGCGGATATTCGACGGCGTGCAGTACTCCTCCTGCAGCTCGCTCGAAAGCGGCATCGGAATGAAGCCCATCGTGTTCGACACGCTGTAGTTGCGCAGCTTCTTGACCGCCGAGAACGCCGCACCGTAGAACATCGCGCGCTCCTCAGCGAACGCAGCCATCGCGGTTTCCCAAATGCTCAGCCCGTTGACGGTCGTCTGCGTCGGGGACTGGGTGTTGAAGAACCAGCCGTCGTCCGAGAACGACTGCAGGAGCTTCTGCGCGTAATTGATCGACGCTTCGTCACGCCCGATGGCGATCTGCGGAATGTCGTCGGCCGTCTTGTCGACCAGCACGAATCCGCCGGAAACGTAGTAGCCGCTTGCGCCGTTGGTCCCGACGATGCCCCAGTCATCGGTATACTGCAGCCCGGCCACACCGTCCTTGTCCGACGTGACCTTCTTGCACATCTCGACCATCGTGTCGAACGTCCACTTCTTGTCGCGAACCAAGTCGTACAGATCCCCATAGTCCGCCTCAAGGCTGTCCGCATAGAGGGCGCGGTTGAACAGCAGGCAGCTCGAAACGATCTTCTGCATGATAGAAATATCGCCGGTCGTGAAGTACAGCTTGCCTGCGACGGAAAGCGCTTCGTTCGCCGACTGATCCCACCACGGCGCTTCGAGATGAATGTAATCCCCGAACTCATGGAGGTCGTAAAGCGCACCGTTCTGCGCGAGCGTGACCGCGTTCATCATGAACGGCATCGCCGCATCGAACTGATTCGTATTCGCCGTGATCTGCTCCTGAATGGCGGTACTCACGTCGTCGACCGCGACCTTTACCACCTTGACGCCGTACTTCTCCTCAATTCGGTTGTTTCGGTTGGTAACGCCCGCTTTAAGCTGGTTGTCCGTCGTATCAATATCCGAGCAATCGATCTCCTCCGAGAAGTAGGTCGTCTGCACGACACTGTTGTAGACGCACACGCGGAACTCGTCCTCGTCGAAGTTGAACTCCATTCCGAGGTTGTCAAGCGTATACCGTCCATCGTCGTCGGTGTACAGCGAGCTGCCTCCCTGCGAGCCGGACACGTCCGCGGCCGAACCGTCGGACGAGCTGCCGCCCGTCTCCTCCGCTTCCTCGCACGCGGCGAGCGCCGGACAGAGCGCAAGCAGCATACACAGCAGCAAACAGATCAGTTTTTTCATTCGTTTTTCCCCTTTTTGCGTTTTTTTGCGGAATCAAACCGCCTTTTTATTCGTTCCTTATTCGTCCAGCTTATATGCGTCGACGCAGTTTTGAATCGCCTGCAAAACGCCGTCGCGGATTTTTTCCAATTCCGACGCGACGTCCGCGCTGCCGCTTGCCATCAGGTTCGTCATCATGCTCGAAATGCCGCCGAAATCGTAGAATGCGCCGAGATCGTAAACCAGGTGCTTGAAGATGTAGTTATCCAGCATTTCCGCCGATTCCGCGTCGCTGGAATCGCGCAGCTTCAGCGCGATCTCGTAATACGCCGGCGTGACGTAATTCTTGCCGCCGCAGGCCAGAACGTCCAGCATATACGCGGAGAACTCCGGGTTTTTAACGCACTTCGGAATGCAGACGCCGTATGCGTAGCCGCCGGAGAGCGAATAGTACTGGTCCTGGTTTTCGTCCCGCTTCGGGACCGGCACCATGCCGAACGGGTCCATATTCTGGTAATTGCGCAGCTTTTTGACCCCGGAGAACGCGGTCGAATAGAACAGCGAACGGTTCTCGCCGAACACATCGACGGTCGTCTGCCAAATATCCCGTCCCTGGACGGATTCATTGGTCTGCACGTTCAGGAACCATTCGGAGCTCGCTTCGGTAAACAGCTCCAGCAGCTTCTGCGCGTACCGCACGCCCGCCTCGCTTTCGCCGAAAAGCAGGGTCGGGCAGTCCTCCCCGTCCTTGCCGACCAGCGTTTCGCCGGAGCAGAGCAGCAGACCCGACGGCACGCCGTTGCTGCCGATCAGCCCCCAGCGATCCTTATAGGACATCCCGGGTTCCCCGTCGTTGTCCGCCGCGACCAACTTCGCCATCTCCTGCATCACGTCGACCGTCCACTTTCCGTCGCGGACCATCTGATACAGGTCGCCGTACTGATCCGCGCAGTACTCCGCATACAGCTTCTTATTGAACGCGAACGCGCCGGACACGACCTTCTGCATGAAGGAGATGTCCCCGGTCGTGAAATACAGCCGTCCGGCGATGGAAAGCATCTGGTTGGCATCCTGATCCCACCACGGGGCTTCCAAATGCAGATACCCTTCCTCCTCGAAGGACTTGAGGTCCCACAGGGAGCCCTCCTGCGCGATCCCGGTACACCAGTTCATGAACGGCATCGCCGCATCGAACGTGTCGTCGCCGACGGTGATGCTCTGGTGGATGATCGACGCCACGTCGTCGACCGCGTACGCGACGACCTTCACGCCGTACTGCTCCTCGACCAGATCGTTGCGGGTACGAACGCCCTCGTTGATCGCGTCGTCGGTGGTCTCGTACATGTCATAGCCGATCTCTTCGGAAAAATAGGTATTCTGCACCACGTTGTTATAGACGCACACGCGGAATTCCTTCTCCTCGAAGTTGAATTCCGGGCGCTCCAGCTTTTCCAGGGTGTAATGTCCGTCTTCGTCCAAATAGATGCTGTCGACGCCCTCCACGCCCGCCGGACCGGACGCCGTGCCGGACACGGACGAACCGGCGGAAGAGGTCTCCTCCGACGCTTCCTCGCACGTCGCAAGGAGCGGCAGCGCAAGCAGCAGAACGCAAAGCATCAACGCCAAAAAACGAGAAAAGGAAAGTTTCATGGGGGAATTCTCCTTCTGTCGATACAGAATGTCAATATAACATTGTTATTGTATTCCTTTTTGAGGAATTTGTCAACTGCCGATTGAAACAAAATTCAACCGTCGGTTTTTCACATGTTCAACAAAAAACGTTCCGCGTCCTCAGCATTCCCCGGGCAGTTTCAGCGCCCGCAGCGCTTCGTCCAGTTCCTGTTCGGTCTCCCCGCTCACCCATTGCAGTTCGGTTTCCGGGAGCTGCTTGTTTTTCGAGAAGTATTCCTTGCGCAGGCGGTCGTAGGTATCGCCGTCGCAGGACGCAAGCGCGTCGCCGGAAGCGCGGAAGTACGAAACCGCCCCGTTCGACGCCGTCTCCCGGGCAAACAGCGGGCTGCAGACCGCGCCCCCGCCGGACGCCGTCACCTCGTCGAGCGCGTACCGCTGTACCCCGTTCGCCGTCCGCGTATAGGACAGCAGCAGGTACCGTCCGCCGCCTTCCCGGCGCCAGATCGCCCATTCCTCGCCGTCGCCGGTCCGCGTCGAAAGCAGGACCTGCCCGTCCGACGCGTAAACGGTCACGACCGGCACCCCGTCCGCCCCGATCTCCCGGACGAACAGCTCGGCGCTCCCGTCTAAATTGACGTCGTAGCGGGAGAACTGCCGCCCTGCGAGCTCCCCGTCGGTCAGCCGCAACGCCAGCCGCGTCAACGGGGAAAGCGTGTCCGACGGGACCACCGTCACGCGGCATTCCGCGCTTCTTCCGGCGGCAGTCTCCGCCCGAACGGTCGCCGTTCCGGGTCCGACGGCGGTCACCATCCCGTCCGCGACCGTCGCGACGGTCTCGTCCGAGCTGCTCCACGACAGCGAACGATTGCTCGCGCCGATCGGCTTGAACTCGTAGGCGACCTGCGCGGTCTCCCCCGCCCGCAGCGTCAGCGAACGCTGCAGGAAGGAAAAGCCCTCCTCCGGGATGGTCGGCAGTTTCAGTCCGCCGAGGTCCGGCTCCTCGTCCCCGCGCCACGGGCGAAATTCCTCGTCCGCCGGTTCGGAGGACGCGTCGGACGAAGCGTCGGACGTGTCGGGCGTCGGGGATGACCCGTCGTCGGCGCTTGCTTCGGACGAGGCGTCGGACGAGCTTTCCGGCGGGACGGACGAAACGCTCTCCGCGGGCAGGGAGGAGCTCTCCGCCGACAGCACGCTTTCGGTGGGTTCATTCCCCGACGGTTGGATCGGTTCCCCGCTCTCGCAGGCGCAGAACGCCAAAAACAGAGCCGCCGTCACCGCGAGCGCCGCCAAGCCCCGTCTGCGCATCCCGTCCTCCCCCTTTTCGCCCGGTTTCCCGTTTCTTTCCGATATAGTATAGCAGAAAACACGCCGTCCGTCAAGCCCTCTCCCGTAAAATCGCCGACCTTCTGGAAAAACGAAAAAAAACGGCATCAGCATTCGGCGCTGACGCCGTCCTTCGGCAAAAAAGTCCTATGCGAGACAAAGCAGCGAAACGTTCGCCCCGGTTCGGCTACACGTCGCGTTCCAGATAGAGCTTGGGATTTAAGACCCCTTCAGCCTGCACCAATCTCCAACCCTGTTGTGCGTATTCATTCAAGCATTTTTGCTCTGCGAGAAGTTGGCTCGGAGTTTTTCTATCCCAACTAAACGAATTGACTTTTTCTCCATCGGCGTATACATCCACACTTGGAATATTAGCCTTTATGTATACAACTTTGTACTCTTTCATGCCGGTTAGAAATACCGCTTGAGCAGACCCTCGAAGGCCTTGCCATGTCTCGCCTCGTCGCGAGCCATCTCGTGGACCGTGTCGTGGATCGCGTCCAGACCCAGTTCCTTCGCTTTCTTAGCGATGTCCATCTTGCCGGCGGTCGCCCCGTTCTCCGCCGCGACGCGCAGCTCGAGGTTCTTCTTCGTGCTGTCCGTCACGACTTCGCCCAGCAGCTCGGCGAACTTCGCGGCGTGCTCGGCTTCCTCATAGGCGGCTTTCTCCCAGTACAGCCCGATCTCCGGGTAGCCCTCGCGGAACGCGACCCTCGCCATCGCGAGATACATCCCGACCTCGGTGCATTCGCCGGTAAAGTTCTGACGAAGCCCCTCGACGATCTCCGCCGGCGCGTCCTTCGCGACACCGACGACGTGCTCCGCCGCCCACGTCAGCGTTTCAGACGTTTCTTCCTTGAACTTCGAGCCGGGCACCCCGCACTGCGGGCACTTTTCCGGCGGATTTTCGCCCTCGTACACATAGCCGCAAACCGGACAGACAAACTTCTTCATACCTTGAAAACCTCCCTATGTATTTCTTGATTTTGGGTAAGATCAGTATAGCAGATTCCACCCGATTTGTCAAGAGCCGTGCGGCGTCTTTTCGCGGGAACGGAAAAATTTTCCCCGCAAATCGCCGACATCGCCGCATTTTTCGGATCGTGCGAAAATTTTTTTGAAAAAAATCGCGAAAACCCCTTGACTCTCAGGTATCCTTTCGGTTTATACTGTGCCCGTAAGGTACCTTATATCGAAGAAACGAAAGGAGCGCACACATGAAAATTGGAATTTTTGCAAAACGATGCGGCACGACCATTTCCACCCTGCGCCACTACGACGACCAAGGACTGCTGCGCCCGGTCCACGTCGACGAGTTCACCGGGTATCGGTACTACGACGCGTCGCAGCTTCCCGTGTTCGCCCGCATTGAAAAATGCAAGGAAGCCGGATTCACGCTCGGAGAGATCCGTCTGCTGCTGTACGCAAAGGACGAGGAAACTGTCCGGCGGCTTTTCGAGAGCAATCGCACACGGCTTCGGCGAATGCTCGAAGCGCTCGAAGCCCTGCAAAAAACAACATCGGAGGAAATCGTAATGCAACAAACCATGGAACCTTTTGTCGAAAAAATTGATTTTCCGTTCGTGGACGACGAACAGGTCGTCGGAAAATGGGAGGTGCTGCACGCGACCGTCGGCGGCAGGACGGTAAAACTGCTTGCCGAGGGGACGCGGGAACTGTACTTCCTGCCCGGCGGCGCCCGGTACTGGTGTTTCGGCTGGACGAAGGGCAAACTGCTCTTTTCCAACGGCACCGATTCCTTCGCCAATGCGTACCAAATCGACGAACGGGAGGACGGCCTGTATATGACGCTGTTCTTCAAATCGCACGACTACCCGGAAACCGGGGAGGTCACCGAGCTCACGCTGCAAAAAAGGGACAGCGTCCGCTACACCGCCGACGGGATCGCACGCAAGGACGACGTCGACCGGCCGTTCGTCAACGACGAACGCGTGCTCGGGCAATGGGAGGCGGTCGCGTTCCTGCCGTCGGGAAGGAAGGGCGACTTTCGGCTCCCGGAGCACGCGGACGACCCGAGCCGGCTGTTCTGCAAGCGCATCACATTCCTTGCGGACGGGAAATGCACGTCGGTTTACGGCGAAAGGACCGTCGCGCATACCTGGACGAAAGGGTATGTCCTGCACCGCACGGAGAAAACGGCGTGTGCGTATGAACTGCAAAGCGACGGCACGCGGGAGTACCTCCTGCTGGAATGGAAGAGCGGCGACTACCGCTGGGGCGGTCGGAATTGCGGTTCCTACGTCTTTGTGCGGGCGTGACGGAATTTTCCGCTTTCCCGGTCCGCCCTTCCGGCGAAAAACGGTACGGTTTTGACGCTCCCGGGCGGTGAACGAAACAGACCTTGCGGGCGTTTTTCCACAAACGCATAAGAAAGGCATTTGAAACAACATTCAAACGGCAAAGGGCGGCACGGGGAGCAAAAATGCTTTCCGTGTTGCCTTTCTTTATGCCCAATTCCAATCGCACATTTGTCAAGCAAGAATCTATTTGCTCCTCTTGACTTTTCTCTTTTTATCCATTATAATCAGAAACAGATGTTGCGAAACATAAGTTTTTGATTACTGGGGGATAAGACCATGCCGCCAAAATGCAAGTTTACACGAGAAGAAATCATAAAAACCGCTTTGGATTTAACACGAGAAAAAGGAATAAACGCTCTCACGGCAAGGGCGCTTGGAACAAAGCTGGGGTCATCGCCAAAACCGATTTTTACCGTATTTGAAAATATGGAGGAAGTACAAGCAGAAGTGCAAAAGGCAGCAAAAGCCCTCTATGCCGGATATATTCAAATCGGATTGCAACAGGACGCTGCTTTTAAGGGTGTAGGTACGCAATACATCCTATTTGCGATCAAAGAGCCAAAACTGTTTCAATTACTCTTTATGTCCGAACAGCCACAGAAACCGCCTGTTGCGGGTATTCTTCCAATCATAGATGAAAGCTATGAGCAAATATTGCAGTCTGTTCAGAGCGGATATGGACTCGGCATGAAAGACGCTGAAAACCTTTACCGGCATTTGTGGATATACACGCATGGGATAGCAGTGCTTTGTGCAACAAATATGTGTTCCTTTACCGCCGAGGAAATCAGCGGCATGATGACCGAGGTTTGCAGGAGCTTGCTGAAAGAAATCAAGGGAGATAAAGCAAAATGATTGCCGTATCAGACATTACAAAATCTTATGGAGCCGGTGGAAATAGAAATCAAGTGCTGAAAGGGATCAGCTTGCAAATTGCCGATGGGGATTTCACCGTTATTTTAGGTGCGTCGGGGTCGGGTAAATCCACCTTTTTGAATGTAATTTCGGGACTGGAACGCCCCGACAGCGGAAGCGTTGTATATGGAACAAGCGATATTACAAAATTGTCCGATGGAGAATTGACACAGTTCCGCAAGGACAATATCGGTTTTATCTTCCAACAGTATTATCTGCTCCCGAATATGACGGTCGAAAAGAATGTGCGAATGGGAGCTGACCTTGCGGGCAATCGGGAATATAGGGAAATTATAACCGCCGTAGGGCTTGAAGATAAAGCGGAAAAATATCCGAGCGAACTTTCGGGCGGTGAGCAGCAGAGAGTTTCCGTTGCCCGTGCGCTTGCCAAAAAGCCCAAGGTGCTGTATTTAGACGAGCCGACAGGCGCATTGGATGAACAGACAGGCAGACAGGTTCTTGACTATATCTGCAAACTGCATAAAGAATATGGCTTTACCATTGTGATGGTGACACACAATCAGAATATAGCAGAAATGGCGAACACAGTTGTAAAAATGAACAGCGGGAAAATATCCGAGGTTTCTACCAACGAAAAGCAAAAGACCGCTTATGAGATCGGGTGGTGATGGTATGGTTGTAGGAATGAAAGATGCGCTCAAACTGATTGGTATATCTATTATCGCTTGTTGCGCCGTTTTCGTATGCACGTTGTTTTTGGATTATAACATTGACATCGCAGCAATGAAAAACGAGATAACAGCGGCAGGCGGCGTCACAATGTATCATGCAATCATTTCTACGGGAAAGGTCGTTGCAGCCGTTTCGGGTGGTTGTTTAGCCATAACATCCGTCATTATGCTCCTGTTCTATGTCAAGAACTACATAGATATGCACGGCAAAGAACTCGGAATACTGAAAGCTCTCGGATATTCTAACTTCAAAATCGCAAAGCACTTTTGGGTGTTTGGATTAAGTGTTTTCGTCGGTTGCGCTTTGGGATATGCGCTGGCATTTCTCTATCTGCCGACTTTCTATGAATTGCAAAATGCCGAACACCTTTTCCCCGAAATCAAGGTGCAGTTTCACCCTTTTTTGGCATTTCTTTTGGTCGGCGTACCTGCAATGAGCTTTGCTGCTTTAGCAGTTATATATGCCTGTTTCAGACTGAAACAGCCCGTGTTTGATTTGCTGAAAGAAAAGCATGAGTATAAGACAAAGATAAGCAAAAAGGAAACAAAGGATATGCCTTTTCTGAAAGAACTAATGAGGGGTACGGTAAGAGGCAGAAAATCGCTTGTGTTCTTTATCGCATTTTCGGCGTTTTGTTTCTCGGCTATGGTGCAAATGTCCATGTCCATGAAAGATCTTTCGAGCGAAACAATGGCAATCATGATATTAACGATAGGCTTAATCCTCGCCTTTATGACCTTATTTCTATCGCTCTCAAGCGTAGTAAAAGGAAACACGAAAACCATTGCTATGATGAGGGTGTTCGGTTATAAACACAGTGATTGCAGTAAGGCGGTTCTCGGAGGTTATAGACCGTTTTCTTATATCGGATTTGTGATCGGTACGGTCTATCAGTATGCGTTGTTAAAAATCATGGTAACGATTGTATTTGCCGATGTGGAAAATGTACCCGAATATAACTTCGATTTTACGGCGTGCGCAATCACATTAGGTTTGTTTATCCTTACTTATGAAATTGCCATGTACGGCTATTCGCAGCAGATAAAGAAACTATCGATTAAAAGTGTTATGTTGGAATAATCGCAAGAAGGATATGAGATATACCTACGAAAACAACGGAATGCCCGTGCCTCCATGTGTAGCAAGCATCGGATTGTAACCCCACAATCCAAATCCGCAAATTCCCTCATGAATTCAAATTCACTGCATAAAAAGCGGGAAGATGCAGTCCTCAAAACTGCACCTTCCCATTCCATCGGAAATTACTTCCTTACCAGCCCGAAGCATTCCCCCGCAAGGTCTGTTTTTTGTCGAATTTTATGCTTTTTTCCCGCGGATCGCGGCCTGCGCGGCGGCAAGACGTGCGATCGGCACGCGGAACGGCGAGCAGGACACGTAATCCAGCCCGATCTCGTGGCAGAACGTGATCGAGGACGGGTCGCCGCCGTGCTCCCCGCAGATCCCGCAGTGCAGCGTCGGGCGGGTCCTGCGGCCCAGCTCCACCGCCATCTCCATCAGACGGCCCACGCCGGTCGTATCCAGACGGGAGAACGGGTCGGACTCGTAAATTTTGGATTCGTAGTAGGCGGGCAGGAACTTCCCGGCGTCGTCGCGGCTGAAGCCGAATGTCATCTGCGTCAGGTCGTTCGTGCCGAAGCAGAAGAATTCCGCTTCCTTGGCGATCTCGTCCGCCGTCAGCGCGGCACGCGGGATCTCGATCATCGTGCCGACCTCGTACCGCAGGGTCTGCCCGGAGGCGGCGATGATCGCGTCCGCCGTCTGCACAACGGTCTGCTTGACGAACTTCAATTCCTTCGCTTCGCCGACCAGCGGGATCATGATCTCCGGCACGATGTCCCAATCCGGGTGACGCTCCCTGACGGCGAGCGCCGCACGAATGACCGCGGCGGTCTGCATTTCGGCGATCTCCGGGTAGGTGACGGTCAGGCGGCAGCCGCGATGCCCCATCATCGGGTTGAACTCGTGCAGATCGGCGATAAGCTGCCGGATCGCGTCGGCGGATTTCCCCTGCGACGCGGCGAGCGCTTCGATGTCGGCGTCCTCGGTCGGGACGAACTCGTGCAGCGGCGGGTCGAGGAACCGCACCGTGACGGGATACCCGCCGAGCGCCTCAAACAACCCTTCGAAGTCCGCCTGCTGCATCGGCTGGATCTTCGCGAGGGCGGCACGGCGCTCCTCGATGGTTTCGGCGCAGATCATCTCGCGGAACGCGCCGATGCGCTCCGGGTCGAAGAACATATGCTCCGTGCGGCAGAGCCCGATGCCCTGCGCACCGTAAAGGGCGGCCTGCTTCGCGTCCTGCGGGGTATCCGCATTGGTGCGGACGCCGAGCTTCTTATATTTATCCGAAAGCTCCATGATGCGGGCGAAATAGCCGCTGCTCGGGTCGGCGGGAACCGTCGGGATCAGCGTATCGTAGATGTTGCCGGTCGAACCGTCGAGCGAGATCGGGTCGCCCTCGCGGTAGGTCTTGCCCTTGAGCGTGAAGCACTTATTCGCTTCGTCCATCTTGATGTCGCCGCAGCCGGACACGCAGCAGGTCCCCATGCCGCGGGCGACGACGGCTGCGTGGGACGTCTGTCCGCCGCGAACCGTCAGGATCCCCTGCGCGTACTTCATGCCCTCGATGTCCTCCGGCGAGGTTTCGAGGCGCACCAGCACGACCTTTTCGCCGTTCCTGCCGTGCTCCACGGCGTCCTCCGCCGTAAAGACCACCGTGCCGGCGGCGGCGCCGGGGGAAGCCGCGATCCCGCTCGCGACCGGCTTTGCGGCCTTGAGCGCGTTCGGGTCGAACTGCGGGTGCAGCAGCATATCCAGCGACTTCGCATCGATCTGCAGCAGGGCTTCCTCTTCGGTGATCATGCCCTCGTCGATCAGGTCGCAGGCGATTTTGATCGCGGCGGCGGCGGTGCGCTTGCCGTTGCGGGTCTGCAGCATATAGAGCTTCCCGTTTTCGATCGTGAACTCCATATCCTGCATATCGCGGTAATGGTCCTCGAGCGTCTTGCAGATCCCGAGGAATTCGTCGTACACTTCCGGCAGGACTTCCTGCATTTTGGAGATCGGCATCGGCGTGCGCACGCCGGCGACGACGTCCTCGCCCTGCGCGTTCATCAGGAACTCGCCCATCAGCCCCTTTTCGCCGGTGGCGGGGTTGCGGGTGAACGCGACGCCGGTGCCGGACGTATCGCCCATATTGCCGAACGCCATCATCTGCACATTGACCGCCGTTCCCCAGGAATAGGGGATGTCGTGGTCGCGGCGGTAGATATTGGCGCGTTCGTTGTCCCACGAACGGAAGACCGCACGGATCGCTTCAAACAGCTGCTCCTTCGGGTCGTCCGGGAAGGGCTTGCCAAGCTGCGAACGGTATTCCTCCTTGAACCGATTGGCGAGGGCACGCAGGTCGTCCGCCGTCAGGTCGACGTCGAATTTCACGCCCTTGTCCTGCTTCATTTTGTCAATCAGGTCCTCGAAATACTTCTTCCCGACCCCCATGACCACGTCGGAGAACATCTGGATGAACCGACGATAGCAATCCCACGCCCAACGCGGATTCCCGGACTTGCGCGAGATGGTCTCGACCACCGTTTCGTTCAGCCCGAGGTTGAGGATCGTGTCCATCATACCCGGCATGGACGCACGGGCGCCGGAACGGACGGAAACCAGAAGCGGGTTCTCCGGGTCGCCGAACTTCCTGTCGGTGATCTGCTCCATCTTGACGATGTGCTCCAGGATCTGCGACTGAATGGTTTCGTTGATCCGGCGGCCGTCCTCATAATACTGCGTGCAGGCCTCCGTGGAAATGGTAAATCCCTGCGGGACGGGCAGGCCAATGCGGGTCATTTCCGCAAGGTTCGCACCCTTGCCGCCCAGCAGCTCGCGCATGGACGCGTCGCCTTCGCTGAACAGGTATACATACTTGTGAGCGTTGTTTTGGTTCATGCAAACTCCTCCGTTTTCTTGATTTTCTTCCTGATTTTTCCCAATACTTTCTGAACTGTTTCCTATCTATTATAGCAAAACGAGCGAGAATGTCCAGAGATTTCCGCAACAAAAAATCGGAAAATCGCAAATTTTACGGTTTGCATAGAATTTCGCCGCCCCATTCGCCGATTTTTTATGTATATTGCGGCATACCGCCGAGGGCGGAAAATTTTTTTGAAAAAATACGAAAAAGTGATTGCAAAACGAAAAAAAGTATGGTATAATGCTTGCAAGGGTCTGCGGAACGGACCCAAAATACGGAGGCATAGCTCAGCTGGTTAGAGCGTTCGGTTCACATCCGAGAGGTCTTGGGTTCGAGTCCCCATGTCTCCACCAAAAATCGGCAAGGCATTCGCCTTGCCGATTTTTAACTCTTCACTCTTAACTCTTCACTGCGTCGCGACAAGCCCTTTTGGCTTGTCGTTCCTTCTCCGCACAAAGCCTACGGCTTTGCAGGGGACCACATATTTCGACAAAGCGTCAACCTTGCCAATTTTTTGAAAGTTGCATGCCCAACGCAATCACCCCAAACAGTGAATTTCCCTTTTCTACCCCCCCCCGCATTTTCCCAAAAACTTTTTCAAAACCCCTTGACAAGGAGGGTTTTATTTGTTATACCCTCCTTGAGGTCCTGCAAAACCATTATGGGAGGGTAGGTATGCGCACACGAATTTTAACGATTCCCGCACATGACGGTTACCCGCTTGCCGTAAGACTTTGTCTGCCCGATTATGAAATACCCGACAAAATCGTTTTTTATATCAACGGTTCCGGCCCGCAAACCTATACAACGAAAAGGCAGCTGCCGGACGGGAAATTTTTCTATTATTTTGACATTTTTGCAGACGAATTTTCCGCCCGGGGGATCGGATTCTGTTCTTACAGCCAGCGAGGCACACAAGATAGTGACACGCCGCCTTATTTTGTCGAGATCGACGATCGAGCATACAAAGGATACAGACCCGGCAATTCGGTGTCGGATATCGAGCATATCGCCGCATATCTGAAAAAGTGCTATCCCCAAACACGAATCATCCTGCTTGGCTGGAGCGAAGGGACGATCCTCGCGCCGCTTGTGGCGCTGAACGGAAACGCGGAAATATCCGCGCTGATGCTTGCCGGATACTGTAATGAAAACCTACGCGATATTTTGACATGGCAGTTATCCGGAAATGCGCTCCTGATACAATACCGAAGATTGTTTGATTATACCCGAAAAGGCTACATTACGGAAGCGGATTTTAACGAGGATCGGTATCATGTACGACAGGAGGTATTCGGGGACACCCCCTTTTCCGCCCTTGATCTGGACAAAGACGGCACCATTACCGTTGCGGATACGCGGCACTTGTCGATTGACCATTTGCACGATATGCTGGATGCCATAGAACGGGACGACGATGAATGGCTGAAAAGGAATCATCAGATCCGCCTGACAGCGGGATGGTTCAAAGAGCATTTTCTTCTGAAGTCCACAAAGGAGATTCTTCCGCAGCTTGATTTGCCCATCCATATTTTTGCCGGAGAATATGACGCTATGACGCCGATAGACCAAGCTGTAGCCATCGACGAGACATTCAAAAGATTAGGAAAAAGCAATCTTTGCCTGCACACATTTGAAAACCACGACCACGATTTGAATTTTTTGAAATACCTGTTGACAGGCGAGCACTCCGAAGGAATGAAAGCGATTTTTGCTGTTGCGGAAAAGATATGACAGTTCGACAGCGTTTTCAAGTTCTTCGGGCTTGTTGCGCCTCTTTTCGCTCCTGCATTCCGCCCCGTCCCGCATTTTCTCGAAAAAATTTTCAAAAACCCCTTGACAAGCAGGGTATAATATGTTATTCTCTACTTAGGATCCTGTAAAATCAGTATGGGAGGGTATGTCATGAGCACACCAAAGGTTTTTGAAAAGGAATATGAATTCCTCTGCATCCTCTGGGAAAACGAGCCGATCAAGAGCACGGCGCTCGCGAAGCTGTGCAAGGAGCGGCTCAACTGGGTGAAGGGCGCGACCTACACGGTCATCAAGCGTCTGGTCGAGCGCGGGGTCATCAGGCACGAGAACACCTACGTTTCCTCGCTCGTTTCCAAGGAGGACGTGCGTCTGTCCGAGTTCGACGCCCTGCTGGCGCACCGCTTCGACGGGTCGATCCCGGCGTTCCTTTCGACGTTCTCGCGCAAGCAGCAGCTGAGCGACGAACAGGTCCAGGAAATCATGGCGATCATCAACCGGGGCGGCGAAAAGTCCTGACCGACGCGGGAAGCGCTTGACTTTTCCCCTCGCGTGTGCTACAATCGAGGGGAGAAAAACGATAGGAGCGTTCCCCGCCATGAAACACCGTTTGCTTTCCCTGTCCGCAGCCGTACTGGCGGCCGTCTGCCTGCTTTCCGCCTGCGGTAGGGAAACCGTCCTCGACGCGAAAGAGATCGCCTTTTCGCCGGAACAGACGGTCCAATCCCCCGCCCCGGCGGACCGCAAACTGCCCGTCGGCGACGCGGAGCGGTCGCTCGTCTACCAATACGACGAAATGGTCCTTTCCGGCGAGGTCTGGGAGGTGTACCGTTCGGCGGACGGCGTGGAAGCCCGGTTCTGCAGGCAGAACGGCTCTCTGTCCGTCACGTCGCCGCTCACGACGCCGATCGCATCCGCGTCGGGCGACCCGAAGACCGAGGAGGACTTCCTCGCTCTCGTGCGGGAATGGACGGGTCTGCTCGCCCCGGAAGCGGACCTTTCGTCCTATGACTATGCCTGCACGACGACTTATTTCGCCGAATCCGATACGGAAGGCTACGGGGAGAGTCTGTTCGCCGATCAATTCTATCGCCCGGGAGACGGGGAAAGGGCGGACGGCTACCTGTTCGCCTATACCGCGTTTTGCGGCGACGTGCCGACCGAAACCGGCGTCACGGTCGAAACCGACGGCAAGGGCAATCTGCTCGCGTTCCGTTATGACAGCGACCCCGCCTACGCGGACTTCCCCGCCGACGACCGAACAATTTCGGACACGGTGGACGCCTATCTTTCAAACCACGAGCAGTCCGCCGGTCACGACGTGCGGGAATGGGAGGTCACGGAAAAGCATTTCGCGATCGTCGACGGCGAAACGGCGCTGTCTGTGACGGTTCTTTTGACCTGCGAAGCGGACGGCGAATCCTTCCTGGACGCCCTTTCGCTGTACCTGACGCCGAAGGCGTAAAACGAAAAATCGCCGGGACGCGAAAAAAGGTCTTGACAAAGTCCCCGGCGTATGCTATACTTTTGTCATGTGAAAAAATCGAATTTCGCTTTCGTAACTGACGGAAACATAGAGTCAACTATGATGGAGCGTAAGCGAAGGGAACCGCCGACCGTCTGGGCATCGTTTGTCGCGACGTACCCGCACGGTCTTTTTTGCTTTGCGCGGCGTGGTCGCGAACCAAACGCATCGAAAACGAAAGAAGTGTGCCGAATGAACGCATGGAGAACCTTCCAAACGGGTCGCTGGACCGAGGAGATCGACGTCCGCGACTTCATCAACCGAAATTTCACGCCGTACAGCGGGGACGGCTCCTTTCTCCGCGGCATGACGGAACGCACGAAGTCCGCCGCCGAGCGCGTGAAGAAGCTGCTGATCGCCGAAAACGAGAAGGGCGGCGTGCTCGACGTGGACACGGAGCGCATTTCGTCCCTGCTGGCGTATGCGCCGGGCTATATCCACAAGGGCGAGGACATCATTTTGGGTCTGCAGACCGATGCGCCGCTCAAGCGCGCCGTCAACCCGTTCGCGGGCTACCGCAACGCGGTGCAGTCCTGTGAAGCCTACGGGTATACGATCGACCCGAACATCACGGAAAAATTCGAGTTCCGGACGACCCACAACACCGGCGTTTTCCGCGTCTATACGCAAACCATGCGCAAGGCGCGTCACGCCGGCATCCTGACCGGGCTTCCCGACGCCTACGCACGCGGGCGCATCATCGGCGACTACCGGCGGGTCGCGCTCTACGGCATGGACCGCCTGATCGAGCAGAAAAAGGCGGACAAGGCGGCGGTCGGCGAACGGGACTTCGATATGTCCGCCGAAACCATCCAGCTTCTGGAGGACCTCGCCAAGCAGCTGGAATTCATGGAGCAGCTCAAGGAAATGGCGGCGGGATACGGCTGCGACATTTCCCGTCCGGCGGAAAACACCTACGAGGCGATCCAATGGCTGTATTTCGGCTACCTCGGCGCGATCAAAGAGCAGAACGGCGCCGCGAACAGCATCGGGCGGATTTCCGCGTTCATCGACATCTACGCCGAGCGCGACCTCGCGGAGGGGACGCTCACGGAGGAGGGCGTGCAGGAGCTGATCGACGACCTGGTCCTGAAGCTGCGTCTGGTGCGGCATCTTCGCACGCCCGATTACAACGACCTGTTCGCGGGCGACCCCGTCTGGGTGACCTGCTCGCTGGCGGGGGTCACGACCGACGGAAAAAGCATGGTGACAAAGACCTGCTTCCGCTTCCTGCAGACGCTGTACAACCTCGGTCCGTCCGCCGAGCCGAATCTGACGGTCCTGTGGGCGCAAGCCCTGCCGCAGGGCTTCAAGGACTTCTGCGCACAGGTCTCCATCGACACCGATTCCATCCAGTACGAGAACGACGACGTCATGCGCGGACTGTACGGCGACGATTACGCGATCGCCTGCTGCGTTTCCGCGATGAAGGTCGGCAAGCAGATGCAGTATTTCGGCGCACGGTGCAACCTCGCCAAGGTCCTGCTGATGGCGCTGAACGGCGGAAAGGACGAAAAATTCGGCGAGCAGATCGCCCCTGCGGGGAAGGTGTTCGACGAAAAACCGCTCGTGTACGAGGAGGTTTTGGAGGCGTACAAGAAATACGCTTCCTGGATGGCGAACCTCTATGTGAAAACCATGAATATTATCCACTACATGCACGATAAGTACGCCTACGAGCGCTTGATGATGTCGCTCCACGATACGGACGTCGAGCGGCTCATGGCGTTCGGCATCAGCGGCATGAGCGTCCTTGCGGACAGCCTCAGCGCCATCAAGTACGCGAAGGTGACGCCGGTCAAGGACGAACGCGGGATCATCACGGATTTCGTCACCGAGGGGGACTTCCCCAAATTCGGCAACGACGACGACCGCGTCGACGACATCGCGAAGTGGATCGTGGAATATTTCTATGCGGAACTCTGCAAGACCAAGGCGTACCGCGGGGCGCGTCACACGCTGTCCATCCTGACCATCACGTCCAACGTGATGTACGGGAAAAAGACCGGGTCCACGCCGGACGGCAGAAAGGCGGGCGAGCCGTTCGCGCCGGGTGCGAACCCGATGCACGGGCGGGACGCCGAGGGTGCGCTCGCGAGCCTGAATTCCGTCGCCAAACTGGACTATCGGTGCTGTCAGGACGGGATCTCCAACACCTTCTCGGTGACGCCGGAAACGCTCGGCCGCACGGACGGGGACCGCGTTCGGACGCTCACGACCATGCTCGACGGATACTTCGCGCAGGACGCGCACCACCTGAACGTGAACGTGCTGAACCGCCAAAAGCTGATCGACGCGATGAACGACCCCACGCTATACCCCTCTCTTACCATTCGCGTCAGCGGCTACGCCGTCAACTTCAACAAACTCACGCGGGAAAAGCAGGAGGAAGTGATCTCGCGCACGTTCCACGAGAAGCTGTGATGAAAGCGGACCTGCATTCCTTCGAGAGCCTTGCCGCGCTGGACGGCGAGGGCGTTCGGTACGCCGTGTTCTTTACCGGCTGCCCGCTGCGTTGCGCTTGCTGTCACAACCCCGACACCTGGCACCCGTCCGGCAGGGAATACGAAAGTGAGGAACTCGCGCGCAAGCTGCGGCGGTACCGCCCGTATTTCCGCAACGGGGGCGGTATCACGTTTTCCGGCGGCGAACCGCTGCTGCACGCCGCGTATATCAACGAGGTCGCCGCCCTTCTGCGGGACGACGGGATCGGCTACGCGCTGGACACGTCCGGCGCAGTCCCGCTCACGGACGCGGTCAGGCAGGCGGTCGACGGCGCCGATCTGGTCCTGCTGGACCTGAAGTACCCGAACGCGAAGCAGTACGCGGACTACACGAAGGGCGATTTCGACGTATTTTGCCGATTCGCGGACTACCTTTCCGAAACCCGGAAACGCGTGTGGTACCGAACGGTGATCATTCCCGGCGTCAACGACAGCGAGGAAGCGCTCGACGGCTACCTTTCCCTGCTTTCCCGCTGGAACCGGCCGGAAAAATACGAACTGCTCGCGTTCCATACCATGGGGTTCTATAAATACGAAAAGTTAGGCATGGAAAACCCGCTTCGCGATACCCCGCCGATGGACGCCGTCCGCCTGCAGGAATTGCAGGCGTATCTCGACCGCCGCCTCGCGTGAATACAGAGCCGAAAATCCCCGCATGGAAATCCATGCGGGGACTTTTCCGTTATTTTTCTTCAGATTGCTCGCTACGATAATACTTCGCCTGCGCGTCCCAAAGCTGTCGGTACTTGCCCTCGTCGGCATAAAGTTCCTCGTGGCGGCCGTCCTGCGTGATCTGCCCCCGGTCGAACACCAAGATCCTCCCGCAAAAGCGGCAGCTCGACAGCCTGTGGCTGATGAACACCGTCGTGCGGTCCTTCGCGATCTCGTTGAAATTCTCATACACCGCCGCCTCGGCGAGCGGGTCGAGCGAAGCGGTCGGCTCGTCTAAAATCACGAACGGCGCGTCCTTGTAGAGCGCCCGCGCGAGCGCGATCTTCTGCACCTCGCCGCCGGAAAAATCCACGCCCCGGATGTCGTACCCCCTGCAGATACAGTAGTCGAGCGCGTTCCCGCCGTCCTCTTCGGCTTTTCGGTCGAGGTCGCCGAGCTTCTCGCCCATTCCCGCACGCGCAAGGCAGTCCCTCGCCCTCGCTTCGTCATACCCGAACCCTGCCGATACGTTATCGCCCAGCGAAAACTGAAACAGCCTGAAATCCTGAAAAACCACCGAGAACAGCGCCAGATACTCGTCGTATCGGTACCGCGTAATGTCGATCCCGTTGAGCAGGATCTTCCCCTCGGTCGTGTCGTAAAGCCTGCACAGAAGCTTGATGAACGTCGTCTTGCCAGAACCGTTCTCGCCGACGATCGCGATCTTGTCCCCGATCCGAAACTTCATCGAAACATGCCGAAGCGCCCAAACGTCCGTCCTCGGATACTTGAAACTCACGTCCCTGAATTCGATCTCGTAGTCGAGATCGTCCCGCTTCTCGACGGCAAGCGTCCCCTGATACATACGGTTCGGCAGGTCGAACAGTTCGTAGGTCGTCTGCAGGTAGCCCGTGTTGAACCGCATTTCGGTGAGGATCGACGCGAGACTGTTGACCGCGTTTGCGAAGCGGCTTATCGCGCCTTCGTAGAGGACGAAGCTGCCGACGCCGAACGCGCCGCAAAAGGCTTTCGCCGCGACGTAAAGATGGATCAGGATCTGCATGACGGCGTTTTTCGGGGCGTCGAGCAGGCGGAAAACGATCCCGGTCCTCTGGAGCTTTACCAGCCACGACGGGCGAAGGGTGTACTTTCTGTATTCGTCGAGGACGATCTCGTGCATCCCGAAAACCGTCATGTCGACGCCCCAGAGATTTCCGTAAGCCTTGTAACGGCGGTTCATGAACGAAGACTCGCGCAACGCTTCGTTTTCAAGACCCCGCCTTTTCACGCTGAGCTTGAACGACAGGACGGAAAACGCCACGATGATCGCAAACATCAGGACCGCCGACCACGGCGTGTTTATAAAGCGTAAGACGCCGGTAAACCGTCCCGACGCCCCCGCAAAGAGCGCCGCCGCGGTCAGGGAGAGCGAAAGACCCAGCTCGGTCAGCGCTTCGACGAGCTGCGGAACGTTGTACAGGACCGCCATCAGCCCGCCGTAGATCGACCGCGTGGTCGTATCGATTTTTTCAAACAGCAGGTTGACGTCGGGATTTTCGAGGTGCTCATACGCGAGCTTGCAGCTTTCGTCGAGCATAAGCTGTCGGTACCTGTAAAAACTCTGACTGTCAAGGACCGACGTCCTGTACTGCAGCAGCCGCGTGAGGACCGCGAACGCAAAGCCCCCGAACACGGTCAGGCAGGCGAAGAGGAGCAGTCTGTCCCTGTCCTTCGCGCCGGACACCTCGTCGAGCAGCAGGGCGGACATCGTCAGCGAAAAGTATGCCGAGACCCGCTGAAAAACCCGCTGAACGACCGCAGACGTCCAGTACTTCGGCGCATATTTCCGCCAGATCCCGACCGCACGTTTCAGGCAGGAAAGATCGTCTTTCAAGGTCGTTTTAGCCATTTTCCATTGCCCCCTCTTGGTAGTATTGACTCTGCACGTCGAACAGCTTTCGGTAGGTCCCGCCCTTCGCCATCAGCTCGTCATGCGTTCCGACTTCGGCGATCCTCGCGCCGTCCAGCAGGAGGATCCTGTCGCAGAATCTGGTCGAAGCGAGCCGGTGGGAGATAAAGACCGAGGTCGTATTCTTCGTGATCTCGTTGTAACGGCGATACAGCTTGTCCTCGGCGATCGGGTCGAGCGCCGCGGTAGGCTCGTCCAGAATCATGCAAAGCGGACTTTTGTAGAGAAGCCGCGCCAGCAAAAGCCGCTGCTTTTCGCCGCCCGAAAGGTCCACCGCGTCGTCGTTCACCGTGCGGTCCAACGGCGTTTTCAGACCCATGGGCAGGCTTTCCGCCTTTTCCCGGAAGCCGGAAAGCGCGACGGCGCGGTCAAGCCGTTCGCGGTCGATCTCGTCCTCGTTGACCGTGCAGGCGATGTTCTTTTCGAGCGACACCGGAAGCAGATTGTACTCCTGCGGAATGATCCCGAAAAGCGCATACATCTCGTCGCGGTTGTACGCAAAGAGCGACCGACCGTCCAGCAGCACCTCGCCCTCGTCGGGGAGCAGCAGCCCGCACATCATGCGAACAAGCGTGGTCTTTCCCGCGCCGTTGAGCCCCACGAGCGCGATCTTCTCGCCCGCCTCGATCTTGAAGGAAACGTTTTCAAGCACGTTTTTCTCGCCCTTCGGGTACTTGTAGGTCACGTTTCGGAACTCGATCGAAAACGGCGACGTCGGGACGGGCACGCCCTTGCCGTGATTGAGCCGGCCCTCATATTCGAGCAGCTCCCGCAAATCGCTGATCTGCGCCGACCCCTCTTTGACCTGCTGGAAGCGCCACGCGATGCCGTCCAAAAGTCCCGCGAGCGAATTGATTGCGGAAAAATACAGCACGAACTGCGCCGCATCGACTTCGCCCAAAAGCGCCTTATACAGAAGGAACGCATAGGCGACCCCGTTGCGCAAAAGGACGACCAAGAAATCCGTAAGCGAAACCAAAATCCCACGGCGCTCGTGCTTTCTCTGCCATTTGAGGGATTCGCCGATCTGCTCGGAATAGCGTTCTTGGAGCGACCCGACCATGCCAAACAGGCGTATGTCCTTCTGGTAGCCGAGGTCGTTGGCGATGTCATACGAGATATAATTCCGCTTTCGCTCGACGGCGTTCCGCTGGTCGCGTTCCTGATAGTGCTTTCGCCACTGCCAGTTTGCCATTTTCCGTTTGAGGACGGCGCCGAGCAGCAGGAGCAGGATGATCGACGGGTGGAGCATCGACACCGTCGCGCCGAACAGGAAGAATTTCAGGATCTCGCCGACGGTTTCCGCGAAATGCATCGGGAAGTGCATCGCGTGGGAGTGGTCCCGCGTCGCCGCATTTGCCCGATCATTGATCTCGATGTACTGGGTTTCAAAATTCAAATACCAATCCGCCATGCGCTTGGCGGTCGCCGATTTGTAATACAGGATCCCCATCACATAATGCTCGGCGTGACCTATGACCGACTGCAGGGTCCCGTTCGCCGTGTCGGCAAGGACCTTCGCGAGGACGATCCCCGCGATCACGAGGGCGATCCGGCTGAAGTCGTCCGAACCGCCGATCGCGTCGATGATCGCCGGGGACGCGTACAGTCCGAGCACCGCCGCCAAAAGCGACAGCGGCACGACCGCTAACCCCACGAACACCAAAAACCGCTCGTGTTCCCACAGCAGCCGATAGATGTACCCGACCGAGGAAAACATGCCGTACTTCGGCTTGCGCCTTTGCTCTTTTTTCTTTTTGAACATCTTCATCACCTCACACCCGAAGTATAGCACAAAAGGATCCAAATTTGTTAAAAGTGGAACGAAATGTCGTTTTGCGTGAACGAAATGCAGATTTTCCGTCGAAAATCGCCTTTTTCCGTTGAACGTCAGCGACCGCGACCGGGGGGAAAGCATCCTTTTTCCCTTCCCGGCTCCGGCGGAAAGCATCTGCGGCCGGCGGGATTCAACCGCACGGTCAAAAATTCCCCGTCCGGTCAAGGACGCGGTTCTTGCAAAAGCATCGAAAATCCGGTATACTAAACGCAAGAACAGGGCCCTGTCAAACCGAATAAGGAGAGAATGCGAATGGAACTGTATTTGCAGGAAAATCTGGTGCAATTCCGCAAGCGGAAGGGAAACACGCAGGAGGAACTCGCGAACCACCTCGGCGTGACGGTGCAGGCGGTCAGCAAGTGGGAACGGGGCGAGCATTACCCGGATATCACGTTCCTGCCCGCTATTGCCGCCTTCTACGGCGTGACGGTGGACGACCTGCTCGGCGTCGGCGAAGCGGAAAAGCAGAAGAAACTGGAAGAACTGTACGAAAAGGACGCCGAGCTGTGGCGGAACGGCAAGGTTCAGGAAAGCCTTGCAATCTGGCGGGAAGCGAGCAGGAACTACCCGAACGAACTTTCCGTCGTGTACAGACTGATGGAAGCGCTGTTTTCGGCGGACCCATTGGGGAACGCCGACGAGATCATTGCCTGCGGCGAGCGTCTGCTGGCGGAATCCACGGAGGAACAGCACCGCTCCGGCGCGACCCAATTGCTCTGCTACACATACTGCAACAAGGGCGACCGGGAACGGGCAAAGACCTACGCGAGCAGAGCGTGGAACTATTGGGTCACGGAGGATCAATTGCTTGCGTACGTTCTGGAGGGCGAGGAAGGGATCCGATGCTGTCAGAACAATATCAAAATGCTCGTGGAACTGATTTGGACGAATGTATGTATGATGAACGAAAAGGGTCTGACGGCGGCGGAAAAACGCGCGAACCTCGGTTTTGCGCTGAATTGCCTGAAAACGCTTTACCCGGACGGAAAAGCGGGGTTCGCCTACACCCGCTTCCGGGAAATCTATCGGGATATGGCGCGAATCTACCGCGCGGAGGGCAGGACGGACGAGATGTTCGACAGTCTGAAACGGGAGGCGGACTACGCGATCCTGTACGACACGAGGCAGACGGGAGGAACGTATGCTTTGCCGGTTCTGAACCGGCTCACCGATTCCTGCAATATCAGCAAGACGGCGGTCGGGAACGATTCCGCGTGGATGCTGGACGAACTGCAAAGCGAAACCTACGCGCCCTACCGCGAGGACGAACGAATGCAAAAAATCGTGGAACGGCTGAAACGGGTCGCGGCGGAGTGAAAAAGACGAAAGGCTCCCTTTCACGGGGGTCTTTCGCTTTTGGGAAAGCGCACTTCTTGACAAATCCCGTCGGGGCTGCTATAATAAAGAGGAAGTTTCACGGTTCGGGAGGGATTTTTCCGTGTGGATGCTCATCATGCTCGCGTTCGCCGTCGGGGCGCTCGTCGGGGTGGTCTATCTCGTCACGCGGGTGCACCGCTTTTCGCCGTTTCACCGGCTCGGGGAAACGCACCCGGTGCTGGCGTGGCTCGCGTCGGTCCTGCCGGTGGCGCTCTTGGGGCTGTTCTGGCTTATCAACGTCTACACGGTCGCCGTCGTCATCGTCCATGTGCTGGTGATCTGGTTGCTGTGCGACCTTGGCGCGTATCTGTACCGCAAGATCCGCAAGCGTCCGCGCGGGACGCGGTATTTCGCCGGCGTGACGGCTATCGCCGTGTCTGTCGTGTACCTGTCGGTCGGGTGGTTCTGCGCGCACCATGTGTTTGAAACCACCTACGCGTTCACGACCGAAAAGGACCTCGGCGGGGAGACCCTGCGCGTCGCACTTTTTGCGGATTCCCACATCGGCATCACGCTCGACGGCGAGGACTTCGCCGCGCAGATGCAGCGCATCGAGGAAGCGAAGCCGGACGTCGTGGTGGTCGTCGGGGACTTCGTGGACGACGATACGACGAAAGCCGACATGGTTCGCGCCTGCGAAGCGCTCGGCAAAATGGAAACGACCTACGGGGTGTACTACGCCTACGGCAACCACGACAAGGGGTACTACCGCTACCGCGATTTTTCCGCGCAGGACCTGCGGACGGAACTGGAGCGGAACGGCGTCACGATCCTGGAGGACGAATCCGTGCCCGTGGGCGAGCATTTCTACCTCATCGGGCGGCAGGACCGCTCGACGCCGAACCGCGCCGAGGTCGGCGAGCTGCTCGAAGGGCTGGACCACTCGAAATACGCGATCCTGCTCGACCACCAGCCGAACGATTACGAAAACGAAGCGACGGAGGGCGTGGATCTGGTGCTTTCCGGGCACACGCACGGCGGGCACCTGTTCCCGGGCGGACTGCTCGGCGTCTGGACGGGGCAGAACGACCGCACCTACGGCACGGAGGTGCGCGGGAGTACGCGGTTCCTCGTCACGTCCGGGATCTCCGGCTGGGCGATCCCGTTCAAGACCGGGACGTATTCGGAATACGTCCTGATCGACATCGCGCAGGGGTAACACGGACGAAAACTGCCGCGTCATGCGTGGAAGCGCGTGGCGCGGCAGTCTGTCAAACGACGCCGTGATCCTATGTTTCGATTTCGTGCAAAAAATGATCCAAAATGGAAAATCCAATCCCACTGGGTGAACATGGATCCCCATATCCAGATCCGCAATAATTGGATAAAACGACCGCTCCATACTTTTTACGGGAATCAAAACCGATAAAAGAACTAAAGCCCTCTGTAAGCCCCATACAAAACACAATATCCGTTTCTTTTTGCCGCATAAACGCAAGTCCCATATCAAAAGGCATCTGCGTTGTAAGATGTTTTCTATGGCATTCCGCATAGGTATCAGACCCCATGTGAAGGAGCAGATACTTGATCATGTCGTCAAGTGAAGACGACAAACATCCTGCGGGAAGAAACGCATCGTTTTGATCCCATTCCCAGCGAATGGCGTGCTCGCCGTTGTGCCCCAACAAATCGGCTCCCCGATACCCGATATATGTGGCTTTCAAATGGCAAGTGTCTGTGATGAATTCCTCCAAAATATCTGAAAAAGGACGTTTCAATTTTTCCGATAAATAAATGCCGATCAGAGAAAAGCCGGTATTGGAATATTCCCATTCCCCGGTGCCTTTTTCTGTTTGATTGACATAAGATATCACGTCCTTTGCAAGGATATGGGAATATGGATTCTCCACGCCGGTTTGCGGTAAAGGATATTCCTTCACGCCGGAGCTATGCGTCAGCAACTGCTCCAAAGTAATATCCTTTATAACGGGGTCCGACAAACGAATGACGCCCCGCTCGATTTGTTTGACAGTCAGGGACGCTGCAAAGCTTTTCGTGATAGAGCCTATTTCATAGGTCGCATGGGGAACGGACTGCGTTTTCCCGTCCGTTCCAATACATGTCTTTAATATCTCCGACGGCGTCACGATTCCAATAGATACCAAAATATTCGGTTTTCCCTTGGTATACGGATAAACAAGATTCATGATTGCATTTTCTGTGATCAAAACGAAATCCTCCATGTGTTCGGAATCGTGTTATGAAGTTTTCATCGTTCCTTTTGACGTAGGTTTTCTATACGTCGGGAACCGCACACTGTCACGTTCTTCCTCCTTCCTGCTGACGGCGATCAGCGCGTCGTACACCTTGTGATAGATCATCTGATTGGGGTAGTACCGATAGTCGGCGAAAACCGAGATGCCCGTCCCTTCAAAAAACTCCAGAATTGCCGCCGCACAGCCGGCGCTTCGGCTCTGCCCGTACTCGCACTGGCAAAGGATGTCCAGCCCGTCCCGCTTCGCGGCAAGGATAAATGCCGCAAGCCGTTCCGCCTCCGGCAGAAACGTTTCGTAGCGCAACCCGTACTCGTCGAGAATATCCGGGCCGATGTCATGAACGGCGACCGGGAAGACGCGTTCGGCTTTCCCGGCGTAGTCCAAGGGCGTCAGGGGGTTCACGGCTCGGCGACCCGGCGGGTCGAAAAGGCTGATCACCGCCGTGTGCGCCGGAAACCCTTGCCGCAGCAGGGCTTCCGCGTCTCTTCTGGAACAAATCGTCACGTTCAAAAACCATTCCTCCTTTTTTGCGCCGCGCCGAAAGCGCGGTCATCCGTCCGACCGGGGAAGCACTTCCCCAGCCTGTTTTGCACCGCCAGTATACGCCGTTCCATGGGGCAAAAACGGGACATTCGGTCGCAGAAGGCTGCAACTGCGTCCCGTCTTTGCCGTAACCGTCCGCATCATAGAGAAGGTTGCAGACAAAAAGCGATCGACGGCGCAGTATGAGGAGGAAAAGCGTTAAAAATCGGCAAGACGAATGTCTTGCCGATTTTTGGTGCGGCTGATGGGACTTGAACCCATACGGATAAACCACACGCCCCTCAAACGTGCGCGTCTGCCAATTCCGCCACAGCCGCGTGGCATTTTTTCGCCGCAGCCTTTCGGACGCGGCACATGTACCATTATACACGATTCTCTCGATTTGTCAAGTCCTTTTGCAGAAATTTTTCCCGAATCTTTACGGTTCGATCGAAAACGTATCCATCGTCCAATCCGATTCCTCCGGCAGACGGGGCAGGTGCGGTCGCAGCTTCAACAGGTCCGCGCGGAACCGGCGGCAGCACCCGTCCGCCCGGACGACGCCGCGCTTGTCGCAGACGCACGCCGTTTCCCCCGCAAGCAGCGTCGCGTGCTCGCAGTAGGTGCAAATACGCTCGATCTCCTCGATCGGTTGGTTCCGCATGGCTTCCCCGCCTTTCCGTTTTTTTCTGCATTTCCCGACAAGGACATTCTACCATACGGCGGGAATTTTGTCAAGCAAAAAAAATTTTCAAAAACTTCGGTTTCTTCATCTTCCTCTCATCTTCGCGTGGTAAGATAAGGGCGAAAAGAGGAAATGCAAACCCAAAAAAGGAGAAAACGAACAATGCGAAAATCCATTCTCATCATCGTCATCGCCGCCGTGGTGGTCCTGCTCGCGGCAGGGAGCCTCGCGCTGGTCATCAGCGCTTCGTCCGACACGTCGTCCCCGGCGTCGTCGAACCTCATCGGCGAGGACGAAGCCTACCGCATCGCACTGGGCTATGCGAACGTGGCGGAAACCGACGTCACCCGAAAGAAGATCGTGTTCGACCGCGAGGTCGGTCGGGACGAGTGGGACGTGGAATTCTGGGTCGGCTCGGTCGAATACGACTGCGAGATCGACGCCGTGACCGGCGAAGTGCTGCACTTTGAAAGCGACGCGCCGGTGCAGCCGACCGGCAGCACCGCACCCACCGGCACGACGTCCGGCGAAAATACCCCGTCCGGCACGACCGTCACCGAAGCGGAAGCGAAAACGACCGTCCTGACGCACGCGGGCGTCGCGGAAGCGGACGTCACGAACTACCGCTGCGAAATCGACTACGACGACGGCCGCAAGGAATATGAAATAGAATTCTGCGTCGGTACGACCGAATACGACTACACCGTCGACGCGGAAACCGGCAAGATCCTCTCCCACGAGACGGAAGAACACACGGACCCGTCCTGCGGGATCGTCGACGGAACCACCCCGCCC
Source organism: uncultured Clostridia bacterium (assembly GCA_947630765.1). Taxonomy (GTDB): domain Bacteria; phylum Bacillota; class Clostridia; order Oscillospirales; family CAG-382; genus Coliplasma. The sequence goes on from CANRIX010000003.1 coordinate 118,303, forward strand.
GACACCTCCGTCACCGAGGCGGAAGCGAAAGCGGTCGTCCTGCGGCATTCCGGCGTCGCGGAAGCGGATATTTCCAACTATCGCTGCAAGATCGACACCGACAACGGTCGCACGGAATACGACATCGAATTCTACGTCGGAACGACCGAATACGACTACACGATCGACGCGTCGAACGGGGCAATCCTCTCCTACGAGCGCGACGAGCACAAGACTTCGTCCTCCACGACGTCCCCGTCCGACACGTCCGTCACCGAGGTGGAAGCGAAGGCGACCGTCCTGACGCATGCGGGCGTAAAAGAAGCGGACGTCACCAACTACCGCTGCAAAACCGACTACGACGACGGTCGCAAGGAATATGAGATCGAATTCTACGTCGGAACGACCGAATACGACTACACGATCGACGCGTCGAACGGGGCAATCCTCTCCTATGAGCGCGACGAGCACAAGACTTCGTCCTCCACGACGTCCAGCGGGAACACCTCGTCCAGCACGTCCGTCACCGAGGCGGAAGCGAAGGCGACCGTCCTGACGCACGCGGGCGTAAAAGAAGCGGACGTCACCAACTACCGCTGCAAAACCGACTACGACGACGGTCGCAAGGAGTACGAAATCGAATTCTATGTCGGAACGACCGAGTACGACTACACCGTCGACGCGGGGACCGGCAAAATCCTTTCCTATGAGACGGAAGACCACCGCTCGTCGCACCATTCGACGTCCGGCGGAAGCACCGGGACGGCGACCGTCACCGAGGCGCAGGCGAAGCAGATCGCCCTCGAAACGGCGAAACTGTCCGAGAGCGACATCACCGGCTACCGCTCGAAGCTGGAGCGCGACGACGGTCGGCTGGAGTACGAGATCGAATTCCGTGCGAACGGTTTGGAGTACGAATTCACGATCGACGCGGAAACCGGGAAGATTCTGGATTTCGATATCGACAACGACGACTGAGCTTTTCAAAAAGGGACCCTTCGGGGTCCTTTTTTGTTGACAAATCCCGAGGGACATGCTATACTAAAATCAACATGAATGGGGGTGCGGAATTGAAACGGAAAGCGGTGCTGTTTGACCTTGACGGGACGCTTCTGCCGATGGAACAGGACGAATTCACCCGGGGGTACTTCCGGCTGCTGGCGAAGAAGCTCGCCCCACACGGGTACGAACCGAAGCAGCTCGTCGACGCGATCTGGGGCGGGACCGCCGCCATGGTCGCCAACGACGGACGCGAAAGCAACGAAAGCGCCTTCTGGCGGCGATTCGCCGAGCTGCTCGGCGAGCGGGTGGACCGCGACCGGGAGCTTTTCGAGGAATTCTACCGAGTGGAATTCGCCGGGGCGCAGGCGTTCTGCGGCTTTGCGCCGGAAGCGCGGGAAATCGTCGCGCTCTGCAAGGCGAAGGGGTGGACCGTCGCGCTCGCGACCAATCCGATCTTCCCGCAGGTCGCGACGGAGCAGCGGATCCGCTGGGCGGGGCTTGCGCCGGAGGATTTCGCCCTGTGTACGACCTACGAGAACATCGGACTGAGCAAGCCGAATCCCGCCTATTTCGCCGAGGTCGCCCGTCGGCTCGGGACGGACCCGGCGGACTGCCTGACGGTCGGCAACGACGCCGAGGAGGACCTCGCGGCGAGAGACGCGGGAATGGACGTGTTCCTGCTGACGGACTGCCTGATCAACCGCAGGGGACGCGATCTTTCGGACGTCCCGCACGGGGATTTCGCCGCGCTTCGCGCCTTTTTGGAAGCGGTGGAATGATCCGCTGCCGCCGTGCGATATAAAAAGGGACCTTGCCGGTCCCTTTTGCTTTTTTATTGTTTTTTTCTAATGTGGAAAAATTCAATAACTTCTCCGTTCGGACCGTACACGAACGCGATCCGCAGCGGCAAGGGCGGGTCGGACGAAAGGTCCACGTTGTAGGGCGCGTACTTGACCTTCGCGCCCGCGTCCACCGCCGCCGCGAACGCCGCGTCCGGGTCGTCGCAGGTCACGGCGAGGTGCAGCCATTCCCCGTACCGCACGTCGGACTCGGTCGCCGCTTCCGCGCCGCCGCTGAACAGTTCGATGCAGCCGCCGTCGCCGAGGTCGATCATGGCGGCGCGGTTCTCCCCGCTTCCCCACGCGATTTTGACCTTGCAGCCGATGGCTTCGTAGAAACGGACGCTCTCGTCGAACGACCTTGCGCGAAGCGCGATATGGTGAAAGCCCATACCCGAAACGATTGGATTCATAAAAACCTCCCAAAGGAAAAATTTGACAATCTTGCGGGACGACCGCCTTCAGCGAAGGATGATCTTCCGTGCGGCGTGAATGCCCAGCCGATAGGGCAGCGGGCGCAGGGCGCGGTCGGCTTCCCGGAGCTTTTCGCGGATCGGCAGATGCTGGGGGCAGTGCCGCTCGCACTGCCCGCACCCGACGCACTGCGACGCGAAGCCCGGCTCCTTGCGGATGCCTAAATTCTGGGCGAATTCCAACCGGGCGGAAGCCTTTTTCTCCATGTACATCAGGTTGTAATAGTAGAAGTTGCCCGGGATATCCACGCCCTTGGGGCAGGGCATACAGTACCGACAGCCGGTACAGCCGACCTTTTCCCGCTCGCGGATGATGGATTTGATCTTCTCGACGACCGCCCGGTCCGCCTCCGTGAAGCACCCTGGCGACGAAACGGACGCGACGCGGAGATTCTCGCGGACCATCTCCTCGGAATTCATGCCGGACAGCACGCAGGTGACCTCCGGCTGGTCCCACAGCCAGCGCAGACCGAGTTCGGCAGGCGAAGTGCCGTCGAGCAGTTCCTTCGCCTTTTCCGGCAGGTTGACCAGCTTGCCCCCGCGCAGGGGCTCCATGACGACGACCGGGATCCCCTTCGCCGACGCCGCCTGCAGTCCCTTCCGTCCGGCTTGGGTGTGCTCGTCGAGGTAGTTGTACTGGATCTGGCAGAAATCCCAGTCGTAAGCGTCCAGCAGGCGCAGGAACATGGCGGTGTCGCCGTGATAGGAAAAACCGATGTTCCGAATCGCCCCTTCCGCCTTTTTCCGGGCGATCCAATCCTCGATGCCGATTTCCCGCAGGTGCTCCCATTCGGCGAAGTCGGTGAGCATGTGCATCAGGTAGTAGTCGATCCGATCGGTGCGCAGGCGGGAAAGCTCCTCGCGGAAGGTCTTTTCGATCCCCTCCCCCGAGCGGATCAGGTACTGGGGGAGCTTGGTCGCGATCCGCACCCTGTCGCGGCACCCGTTTTCGGCGAGGATCCGCCCAAGGCATTCCTCGCTGCCGGGGTAGATGTAGGCGGTGTCAAAGTAGTTGACGCCCTGTTCGATGGCGAGCAGGACCTCCTTTTCCGCCTTTTCGTAGTCGATGGAAGTGCCTTTTTTCGTGAACCGCATGCAGCCGTAACCGAGCTGGGAGATCGGTTCGTCGTTTCGGTCGGGTCTGTAGAGCATGGTCCGCACGTCTCCTTTCCGAAAACCAGTATACGCCGTCCGCGCAGCGATGTCAAGGGGAAAAACCGCCTCAGCGCCCGGACGACAGGTATTTTTTCAGGTAAAACCCGGTCTTGCTGCGTTCGCAGGCGCAGAGCTCCTCCGGCGTGCCGCAGGCGACGATCTCGCCGCCCTCCGCGCCGCCGCCCGGTCCCATGTCGATGACGTAGTCCGCGTTGCGGATCACGTCCAGGTCGTGCTCGATGACGACGACGGTCGCGCCGGACGCGATCAGCGTCGAAAAGACGCGCAGCAGCACCTCCACGTCCAGCGGGTGCAGTCCGATGGTCGGTTCGTCGAACACGAACACCGCGTCCGCCTGCTCTTTGCCCAGTTCCCCGGCGAGCTTCAGCCGCTGCGCTTCGCCGCCCGAAAGCCCCGGCGTTTCCTCGCCAAGCGTCAGGTACCCGAGCCCGAGGTCCTGCAGTACACGCAGCCGCTTGGAAACCAGCGGCAGGTCCTCGCAGCACCGCAGCGCCTCGTCCACGCTCTTGTCCATCAGCTCCGGCAGCGAGCAGGGCGTCCCGCCGGAACGCGGCATCCGCCGGATCAGGCTCGCCTCCTTCGCGTAGCGCGATCCGCCGCAGTCCGGGCAGGGGATCTCCACGTCCGGCAGGAACTGCACGTCCAGGTCGATGCTGCCCGTGCCGTCGCAGGTCGGACAGCGCAGTGCCCCGGTGTTGTAGGAGAAGTCCCCGGCTTTCCGTCCGCGCGCCTTCGCGTCCGGCGTTTTCGCGTACACCTTGCGCAGCTCGTCGTGGATGTCTGCGTAGGTCGCGACCGTGGAACGCACGTTGACCCCGATCGGCGTCGCGTCGATCAGCTTGACCTGCGAAATGCCGTCGGCGGAGACCGATCTGACGTGCTTCGGCAGGGGCTTACCCCGCACGGACGCTTCCAGCGCGGGGACTAAACTTTCGAGGATCAGCGTGGTCTTTCCCGAGCCGGACACGCCCGTCACCGCGATCAGCCGCCCCTTCGGAAAGTCCGCTTCCAGCGGTTTGACCGTGTGGATGGCGGACGTGGACAGGTGGATGCGCCCGTTCGCAAACAGGTTTTCCCGTCCGACGCGGCTTCCGACGCGGACCGACGACTTCCCCGTCAGGAATCCGCCGATGCGGGAACGCGGGTCGCCGACGACTTCCGCGAGCGGGCCCTGCGCGAGGACCGTCCCGCCGTCCGCCCCGGCGTTCGGCCCCAGTTCAATGAGCCAGTCCGCCTCGGCGAGCACCTGCACGTCGTGGTCCACGAGCACGACCGTGTTGCCGTCCGCGAGCAGGTCCCGCATCACGCCGGTCAGCCCTTCGAGGTTGGACGGGTGCAGACCGATGGACGGTTCGTCGAGGACGTAGAGGACGCCGGTCGTGCGGTTCCGCACCGCCCGGGCGAGCTGCATCCGCTGCCGTTCGCCGGTGGAAAGCGTCGAGGCGGCACGGTCGAGCGTGAGGTAGGAAAGCCCGAGGTCGGTCAGGCGCTTCGACGCGGAACGGAAGGAATCGCAGATGCTTTCCGCCATCGGGCGCATCTCCGCGGGCAGGGAATCCGGGACGCCGTTCACCCAGTCGGTCAGCTCGGCGAGCGTCATTTTGCAGGCATCCGCGAGGGAGATCCCCCGCAGCTTCGGCGCCCGCGCCGCTTCGCTCAGCCGCGTCCCGCCGCAGTCCGGGCAAACGTCCTGCCGCAGGAATTTTTCGACCCGCTTCATGCCCTTCTCGTCCTTGACCTTCGAGAGGGCGTTTTCGACCGTGTAGGTGGCGTTGAAATAGGTGAAATCCATGTCCCCGGCGGCGCCGCTCGTCTTGTTCTGGTAGATGATGTTCTTTTTGACCGCCGGACCGTGGAACACGATGTCCCGCTCCTTCGCGGTCAGTTCCCGGAACGGCACGTCGGTGCGCACGCCCATTTCCCGGGCGATGTCCTTCATCAGCGACCACATCAGCGTCTGCCACGGCGCGACCGCGCCCTCGTCGATGGTCAGGGATTCGTCCGGCACCAGCGTCGATTCGTCTACGGTCCGCACGACGCCCGTGCCGTCGCAGGTCCTGCACGCGCCTTGGCTGTTGAATGCCAGTTCCTCCGCCCCCGGCGCGAAGAAGGTCTCGCCGCACATCGGGCAGACCAGCGGCAGACCCGCCGCCACGTTCAACGAGGGCGGCACGCCGTGTCCGTTCGGACAGCGGTGGCTTGCAAGTCTGGAAAACAGCAGCCGCAGGCTGTTGAGAAGCTCCGTGCCGGTCCCGAAGGTGCTTCGGATCCCGGGGACACCGGGACGTTGGCGCAGCGCGAGCGCCGCCGGGACGTACAGCACCTCGTCCACCTGCGCCTTTTCCGCCTGCGTCATGCGCCTGCGCGTATAGGTCGAGAGGGAGTCGAGGTACCGCCGCGACCCCTCCGCGTACAGGATCCCGAGGGCGAGCGAGGACTTGCCGGAGCCGGAAACCCCCGCGATGCCGACGATTTTGTGCAGCGGGACGTCGACGTTGATGTTTTTGAGGTTGTGCACGCGTCCGCCGCGGACGAGAATGCGGTCGGGGGCGGGTCGCGACCCGTCGGGTCTGTTCTTTTCCGTGTTCATCGGACTTCCTCCTGTTTGGTTAAAAATCGCGGCAAGCCCTTTGGGCTTGCCGCGACGTGGTACGGGCGGCGGGGGTCGAACCCGCAAGGTTGCCCACCGGATCCTAAATCCGGCGCGTCTGCCAATTCCGCCACGCCCGCATAGGTCCCAATCCCGCTATACGGACTTCAGTATACCACATGAAACGAAAAAAGTCAACCGGTTGCGGCGGAAAAAGCCGAAAAAGGACTTGACAGGCGAACCGATTCGTGCTATAATAAAACCGTTCCCGATGGGTATCTGGGTGTGGCGCAGTTGGTAGCGCGCTACCTTGGGGTGGTAGAGGCCGCACGTTCAAATCGTGTCACTCAGACCATCGCGGACGAGGGAAAGGCAATTCGGGCGGTTCTCGCTCGATTTGCCTTTTTCCGTAACGAAGGACGGGAGGAAAAGACATGACGGACGGAAACATCACGACCCTGCTTTGGGACGTGGACGGGACGCTGCTGGATTTTTCGGCGGCGGAGAAGTACGGAATGGAGAAGTGCTGTCGGGAGATCGGCGTGGAGCTGGACGCGGAGATGCTCGCGGTCTATTCCGCCATCAACCGCGATTGGTGGGAGAAATTCGAGCGGGGGGAGGTCACCCAGCGGGAGGTCCGTTCCGGCCGGCTCGTGGAATTTTTCGCCCGTTACGGCATTCGCTATACCGATTACGACGCGTTCAACCGCCGCTACCAGCAGGCGCTCGGGGAATCCGCCTTCCCGCAGGAGGACTCGCTGACGCTGTTCCGCGAACTGGGGAAGCATTTCCGGCAATACCTCGTCACCAACGGCAGTATCGAAGCGCAGGAGGCGAAGCTGCGGAAATGCGGTCTGGACAGGCTTGCGGACGGGGTGTTCATCTCGGAGGTCATCGGGGCGCAGAAGCCGACGGAAGCGTTCTTCCGCGCGGTGCGGGCGCAGACCGGCTACGACCCGGCGCAGACGGCGATCATCGGCGATTCACTGACGAGCGACATGCGCGGCGGGAACAACGCGGGGCTGGTCTGCTGGTGGTACAACCCGCACGGGCAGGAACGCCGGGAGGACGTGCGCGTGGACCGCGAGCTGCACAGCCTGTGGGAGATCCCGCCGCTTCTGGGCGTAGAGGTCCGCCGGACCTGAAACGGGGTCTTGCCGTAAAATTTTTCCGCGTCCCCGTGTTTTTCCCTTGACAAACCGGGGACACGGGTGTAAAATGCTATCAGACGCACAAGAGAAAGGAAGCAAAAATCATGGACAGAAAGCTACGCGTCGGCATCATCGGCGCAGGCAACATCAGCCATTCGCACCTCGGCGGATACAAGGCGCTGCCGGACAAGGTGGAGCTGGTCGCGGTGTGCGACATCGACGAGCAGAAGGCGCAAAACTACGCGAAGGTCAACGGGTTCCCCCGTGCCTACAAGGATTACAACGAAATGCTCGCCAAAGAGGAGCTCGACGCGGTGTCCGTCTGCACCTGGAACGCCGCGCACGCCGAAGCGGCCATCGCCGCGCTGAACGCGGGCTGCAACGTCCTGTGCGAAAAGCCGATGGCGATGAACGCTTCGCAGGCGCTCGCCATGAAGGAAGCCGCCGAACGCAACGGCAAACTGCTGATGATCGGATTCGTGCGTCGGTTCGGCAACGACGCGGACATCCTGCGCAACTTCATTCAGGCCGGCACCATGGGCGACATCTACTTCGCCAAGGCGACCTACCTCCGCCGCAGCGGATGCCCCGGCGGCTGGTTCGGCGACAGGCGCTATTCCGGCGGCGGTCCGCTCATCGATCTGGGCGTGCACGTCATCGACCTTTGCCGCTACCTCGCGGGCTGCCCGCAGCCGGTTTCGGTCTACGGCGTGACCTACGACAACCTCGGCGACAACCGCGCCGACAACCAGAAGGGCTGGGTCTCCCAGAACAGCCTCGGCATCGACTTCAAGTATACGGTCGAGGATTTCGCGACGGCGCTGATCCGCTTTGACAACGGCATGACGCTCAACGTCGAAGCCTCCTTCAACCTCAACATCAAGCAGGACACCGGCAACATCGAACTGTTCGGCACCAAAGCCGGCGCCCGCGTCGATCCGCAGATCGAATTCTTCTCGGATATGAACAAGATGTTCGTCGACATCAAGCCCGTCGGTAATACCGCGCTGGACTTCAACGGGCTGTTCAACCGGGAGATCAAGCACTTCGTGGACTGCGTCCGCGACGGCATTCCGTGCATTTCCCCCGCCGAGGACGGCGTGGTGCTCATGCGGATCCTCGACGCGATCTATCAGTCCGCCGCCGAGGGTCGGGAAGTCCGGCTGTAAAAACGGTTTTCACGGCAAAAAAGAGAACGAGCGGCACGGGGAGCGGGACTGCTTTCCGCGCCGCCTTCCTTTTTACGCCACGGTTCGGAAAGGAGCGGAAGATGACACAGCATGACAGACGCGCGTACCTGCTGACGGCGCTTTTGCGGGAGCGCCCGCAGGAAATCGGGGTCCCGTCGGACGAACGGGGGCAGAAGCTGCTGCTGCGCGCACTTTTGAACCTTCGTCCGCCCGCCCCCGCGTCGGAAGAATTCTTAGACGTACAGGACGCTTACCTGCGGGAAGAAATTCGACGAAAAGGCGTCACGGCGCTCGCCGACCTGCACCCGATCCGGGAAGGGGTCTACCTTTGGCGGGGAGACATCACGACGCTGGCCTGCGACGCCATCGTCAACGCCGCCAACAGCGGTCTGACCGGCTGCTACCAGCCCTGCCACGCCTGTATCGACAACTGCATCCACACCTACGCCGGCGTGCAGCTTCGGCTCGCCTGTTCCGAGCTCATGGAACAGCAGGGGCACGCGGAGGAAACGGGCGGGGCGAAGATCACGCCCGCCTTCAACCTGCCCTGCCGGTATGTGCTGCACACGGTCGGACCCATCGTGCGCGGACCCCTCACGGAGCGGCATTGCGAGCTTCTCGCCTCGTGTTACCGTTCCTGTCTGGAGCTGGCGGCACAAAATGGGCTGAAAAGCGTCGCGTTTTGCTGTATTTCGACCGGCGTATTCGCATTCCCGGGCGAAAAGGCGGCGGAGATCGCCGTGCGGACGGTGGACGCGTACAGGGCCGAAACGGGCGGCGGAATCGAGGTGATCTTCAATGTTTTCACGCAGCGGGACGAGCAGATCTACCGAAACCTTCTCGAAAGATCTTGACCGCCTGCGGACCGCCCTGCGGGACGCGGACGCCGTCGTCGTCGGCGCGGGAGCGGGGCTTTCCACCTCGGCGGGATTCACCTATGCCGGGGAGCGGTTCCGGCGGTATTTCCCGGATTTTGCCGACAAATACGGCTTTTCCGACATGTATACGGGCGGATTTTACCCGTATTCCTCGCCGGAGGAATTCTGGGCGTACTGGAGCCGGTATATCTTCATCAACCGCTATACGGACGCGCCGACGCCGGTGTACGAGACCCTGCTTGCGCTGGTCAGGGACAAGGACTATTTCGTGATCACCACGAACGTCGACCACTGCTTCCAGAAAGCGGGATTCGACAAGAAACGCCTGTTCTATACGCAGGGGGACTACGGTCTGTTCCAATGCTCCGAACCCTGCTGCCGGGAGACCTTTGACAACGAGGACGCGATCCGGCAGATGGTGGAACGGCAAAAAGAAATGCGGGTCCCGACCGAACTTCTCCCCTTTTGTCCGCACTGCGGAAAGCCCCTGACCATGAACCTTCGTTCCGACGACAAATTCGTCGAGGACGAGGGCTGGCACCGGGCGGCGGAGCGGTACGAGCATTTTCTGCGGACGCGAAGGACCGGGCGGATCCTGTTTTGGGAGCTCGGCGTCGGGTACAACACGCCGGGGATCATCAAGTACCCGTTCTGGCGCATGACCGCGCAGAACGAGGCGGCGACCTACGCCTGCATCAATTACGGCGACGCGGTCTGCCCGCCGGAGATCCGCGACCGTTCCATCTGCATCGACGCGGACATTTCCGCCGTTCTGGAGCGTATGCGCTGACTGCATATAGAAACGCCCTTCCTGCCGCTACTTCGGCGGGAAGGGCGTTTTTTCGCCGGTCACAAAAAGCCAGCCGATGAGGAGCGACGCGAGTCCCGCGAGCGCCGCAAGCCATAGCAGATAGGCGGAAACCGCCCCGTTTGCGGCCGTCAGCAGGGGCATGACCTCCACAGGCAGGACGAGCGCCAGCGGGCGAAAGACGCCAATGCCCAGATAGGCATACAAAGCGGACGGGAGCAGCAGCACGGATACCCCGGCGACGCAGGCGACCTCCGTGCGCTTCACAAGGCGGGAGAGGAACAGCAGGACGGCCGCGCAGCAGAAAAGCGCAAGCCAGCGGCAGGCGTACAGAAGCACCAGCCACCAAGCGACGGAACAGGAGAGCGGGAACGCCGTCAGCATGGAGAGATTCCGCGCCGGGGCGTTCCATGCGGAAACGGAAAAATCGGTGAGCAGAATATACAGTTCCCTGCCGTAGACGACCGCCCAGACAAGGGTCGTCATCACCGCCGCAAGCAGGAGCTTTCGGAGCAGCAGCGTTCCGCGTCCCCGCGCCGTGGACCGCAAAAGATACGTCATGCCGGACTGCCGCTCGCAGGACATGCTCCCGGCGAGGAGCAGCGTCAGCGCCAGCAGCGCCGTGAGCGCCGCCCGGTGCTGCTTTTCCTGCGCCCGACCGCCGTACACGCTTTCAAACGGCGTTTCGTCCAACAGATACGGCGTGAACCCCTTTTCCCTGCCGAAAGTCCGCAGTTCCTCGACGCGGGAGCGCACTATGGCAAGTCCCTCGCCGTCGATTTCCGCCGACGACGCCTCGCGAGCGAAAACGTCGAAGTGCGAAAAGTCCATTTCACCGACCGCATAAGCGAATTGCGCTTCCTCGTAAGCGGCGAGCTTCCCGTTGAGCGCCGCCTGCTCCGCGTCCATTCGGGCAAGGGTCTCGTCGGTGATCTCCCCGGCAAATTCCGCCGTATACCGCTTCGCCGCCTGCTCCGCGAAGGACGTGACGGGGAGCTTCACCGCGTAGGAAAGCCCGAAGACCGCGTAAACCAGCAGGGCGGCGATCACCGCGCCCCTTTGGATCCACAGGGTCTTGTAAAGTTCCATGCCGAACAGGTGCAGACGGCGCAGGATCCTGTCCGTGACGCTGTTGATGCCGTAAGCCGCTTTCCCCAGCAGGTCGCGCCCCGCGGCGGGCTTTTTGCGGCAGTGGAGCGCGACGCAGGCCGCCGCCGTCAGCAGGCACAGCGGGAGCAGGGCGATCTGCGAAACGCTCCTTATCCCCAGCGGGAACCCGAAAAGATCGACGTTCAGATACTTCGTGTAGAGATCCGAAAGGCTGATATAGGTGAAGAGATTGCAGTACTTCAGCAGGTTGAACGCGCTCTGCACAGGCAGGAAGGTGTACAGGCCGTACTCTGCCGCCAATGCGAGCGCCGCCGCGACGACGGTATACTTCACATTGTTGACGGCGGTCAGCAGCAGCCAAAGCAGCAGCCCCACGAAGAAGGCGGCGGCAATGCGCAGAAGGAAAAACCGCACGAGAAAACCGCCCACCGTGGTCAGCACCGGCAGCTTTCCCAGCGTTTCCACGGACTGCACGGCGCGGTCCAGATCCCCGCTGCCGCCATAAAGCGAAAAGCCCAGTGCAAGGTCCGTCCCGTGGAACAGCAGGACGCCGCAGACCGACGCACCGCACAGCAGCAGCGTCCGGCGGACGGCGAGCCGAAAACGTCCGTCGGGGGAAGCGTGCACCATGGCCCACAACCCCGTTTTGCGTTCCCCCAAGAAGGACAGACCGAACAGGAGCAGAAAGACCGTCAGGAAATAGTCGGCGAGCCGGTAGGACAAAAGTGCGTCCACGGCCCCGTCCGCGCCGAGCGTCAGCTCCACGCCCCGTAATTTTTCAAATTCGTCGGCCGTCTTGCGGATATTCCGCCCGGAAAAGCTGTCCGGGTCGCTGAAAATGGAAAAGTCCAACAGGTTTTCCTTGTTCTTTCGGATCCCCTCCAGCCAGTCGTCGTACCCGGTCAGGTAGTCGATCTGCGCCAGCAGGTTGTTTACCGCGATCGCGTCAAGACGTGCGTTTTCATCGTCGGCGGTCCCGGCCATTTCGACGCCGTTCAAAAACGCCTCCGCTTCGTCGGCGGACAGCCCCCGCACCCGGTCAAGCCACGACAGATACCGCCGATACGCTTCCCGCGCGTCCGCCGGCTCCGGCTCCACCATGTACAAACCGTCGAGAAGGACAGTGCCGCTTTTCGGCAATTCGAGGTCGAGCCCGTACTGGTTTTCCCGCTGCTCGCGGACGAACAGAACGCCGTTGACGAACAACAGCAGCAGGACCCCGGCGAGGAAGCGACGGTTGGATACAATGCGTCCGAGTTCTTTCATCTCACGCCCCCAGGTAATAGAGGTACACGTCCTCCAGCGTCAGGCGATCCGGCACGAACCGTCCGCCCTCCGGGAGCGCATCCCCCACGACGCGCACCCACGTTTCGCCCCGCCGCTGGAACACGCTGCCCACCTTGTACTGCGCCTGCAATTTTTCCAGATCCTCCGGCGCACAGGGCAGCTCCTTGACTTTGTCCGCAACGCTTTCGACCAGTGCGGCGGGCGTATCCACGCCCACCACCTGCCCGCACTTCATCATCAGGATTTGATCGGAGATGGATTCGATGTCGCTGACGATGTGCGTCGCCAGCAGGATGATCCGTCCGCGGGACAGCGAGGAAATGAAGTTGCGGATCCGTATCCGCTCCTTCGGATCCAGCCCCGCCGTCGGCTCGTCGAGGATAACCACCTTCGGGTCGCCCAGAAGCGCCTGCGCCAGCAGGACCCGCTGCTTCATGCCGCCGGAACAGCCGGAAAGCTTTTTATGCCGCACGTCGGACAGGTTCGTGACCGTCAACAGCCGTTCGATCTCCGCCTTCGCCCGCTTTTTCGGGATTGCTTTGAGATCCGCCATATAGGAAAGGAACGTCTGCACCGTCATGTGCTCGTAATAGCCCTGCTGCTGGGGCATGTAGCCGAGGACCCGCCGGAAGCCCCTGCCTAACTTCAGAATATCCGTCCCGTCAAAGAGGATCTGCCCTTCCGTCCGGGAGATATTGTCGGTCAGCAGGTTCATCATGGTGCTTTTTCCCGCACCGTTCGCGCCGAGGATGCCGCAGATGCCCTCGGTAAAGGTGATGTTCACATGGTCGAGGGCAGTGAAATTCCCGTATTGCTTGGTGAGATTGATCAGTTCCAGTTTCATTTTCGTGTGTTTATTCCCTATGCCAGCTGTGAATTTGCGTAAGTTCGCCGGTTTCGATGTCGACGCAGCAGAGGATGTAGTCGTATGCCTTCTTCCCGCCGAAAAAGAAATAGTTGTCCTGCCCGGTCGCGCTACCGCCCACCACCGTCTCCGTCTCGGCGACGAAGTAGATGCCGCCGTCGGAGCAGAATATAGGCTCGATGCTCACGATGTCCTCGACTGCCCCGTACAGGGACGAGAGCGGCAGCTCCTTCACGAAGCTTCCGTCGACATGTTCATCATTGTCCAAACTCAATTCCATATCTCCCTCAATAATAGGGAGCTTGAATTTCATGGATTTGAG